>NZ_JAMKYL010000003.1:0-198935 GCF_027158465.1 Oxalobacter paeniformigenes | reverse complement strand
AAAAAAAAAAAAAAAAAAAAAAAAAATTACAATTAAAATTGAAAACAAAATCTATTTTAAACCAACAACTCTCACTACAATTAATTAATTATTTATTTCTCAATGAGAATATCCTTGATCAACTATCGTTTGTTTTAACTCTTCTACAGATACAGTCGCTGTTCCTAATTTACTAACAACAATTCCTGCAGCAACATTAGCTAATTTCATCGCATTAGTAACTGAAAATCCCGCACCTACAGATGCCCCAAGGACTGCTAACGCTGTATCTCCCGCACCAGATACATCATAAACTTCTTTAACCTTGGCGGCAATTTGTTCAACTCTGATATTATCTTTTTTCCCTGAAACATAAATCATGCCATATTCACCAAGTGTAATGATAACATCACCTATTTTATATTGCCAGCATAACTGCTGTGCCGCCTCGCTAATTTTTTGCTGAAAATCTTGAGAAATTGGATCATATTTTTTTCCAACTGCATCTTGAAATTCCTGCAAATTAGGTTTAATTATATTTGCACCAGAATATTTTTCATAATCTTTACCTTTAGGATCAACAATGACTTTCTTTTTCAGTTCACGGCAAACATCTATTATTATTGGTGTAGTTTTATCTGTTAAAACACCCTTTTGATAATCTGATATTAACACTACATCAACAGCCTTTACAGCCCTAACGATAACCTTTTTTATTCGTTCTAATATTGAATCAACAATTGGCAACTCTTCCTCATTATCCATTCTAAGTAAATGGCTGTTTCTCGCAATAAATCGAGTCTTTACAATTGAAGAATAACCTTCTAAATTTAATAAATGACTTTTTGCCTTAGTTTTTTTTAACAATGATGCAATTTTCCAACCACTATCATCTTGCCCAACGACGCCAATAAAAAATGTTTTACAGCCTAATGCCGCCAAATTGGCAACAACATTTCCAGCCCCTCCCAGCATTTCATATTTATGATGAAATTTAAAAATAGGAACTGGTGCTTCCGGTGATATTCTTTCAACATCACCATACATATATATATCCAGCATAATGTCCCCAATAACAAGCACTTTAATACTGGAAAAACTGTCAATTATTTTTTGCTTTACAGAAAAATTCATTATATACCTAACTTTATTAAAATATATTTTAAATGAAATAATTTTTCATTCAATAAAATCCAAATGTCCTTTTTTTGACTCATATTCATGTGTTTCAGTTTTTCGGTTTGCCTCTAAGCAAATACCAGTCAACCGTTTTGACGATACCGGTATCGAAATTCTCATCCGCCTTCCAGCCCAGTTCCTTCGTCAGCTTCGTCGCGTCAATCGCATAACGCAGGTCATGTCCCGGTCGGTCCGTCACGAAGCTGATCAGGTCGGCATATTTCCCTTTCTTTCTCGGTTTTTTTTCGTCGAGTATCCGGCATACGGCTTGTACGATTTCCAGATTGTTCCGCTCGTTGTGTCCTCCGATGTTGTAGGTCTCTCCCGATTTTCCTCTGTGGTATATCAGGTCTATTGCCTTGCAGTGGTCCAGTACGTAGAGCCAGTCCCTTACGTTCTGGCCGTTTCCATAGACGGGTATCGGTTCTTCCGCAAGGCATTTCCGGATGATGGTCGGGATCAGTTTTTCTTCATGTTGTTTGGGTCCGTAGTTGTTGGAGCAATTCGAGGTAGTGACGTTCATGCCATAGGTGTGGTGGTATGCCCTGATGATGAAGTCGGAGCCGGCTTTGCTGGCGGAGTACGGACTGTTCGGCGCATAGGGGGTCGTTTCGGTGAAGTATCCGGTTTCTCCCAGTGTTCCATAGACTTCATCTGTGGAAATGTGGTGAAAGCGGCAATCTTCATATCCTGCACGATATTGTCCTGGTGCTATCATCCAGTGCCGGCGTGCGTTTTCGATGAGGTTGAAGGTTCCCATCACATTTGTTTCCATAAAGGCTTTCGGTCCCTTGATGGAGTTGTCGACATGGCTTTCGGCCGCGAAGTGGATGACGCCCCGGATATCGTGTTGTCTGAATAATGTCTGTATCAGCGCTTCGTCGCAAATATCACCTTTGACGAATGTGTAATTCGTCATGCTTTCGCATTCCGTCAGGTTGTCAAGGTTTCCTGCGTAGGTCAGCTTGTCCAGGTTGATGATGTGGCAGTCCGGATATTTCTCCGCAAAATACGGTACGAAGTTGGAGCCGATAAAACCTGCACCTCCGGTCACCAGAATGGATCTCATTTGCTCTCTCCCATTTGTTTCAAGACATCTGCCAGCGCTTCGCGCCAGTGCCGGATCTTCACATTGAAATCCCGTCTGATTTTCGCCTTGTTCAATACAC
Organism: Oxalobacter paeniformigenes; assembly: GCF_027158465.1. Lineage (NCBI taxonomy): Bacteria > Pseudomonadati > Pseudomonadota > Betaproteobacteria > Burkholderiales > Oxalobacteraceae > Oxalobacter > Oxalobacter paeniformigenes. Next base: position 196,608 of record NZ_JAMKYL010000003.1, on the reverse strand, counting down.
TGTAATACGGCCGTTTGGCCTTTGTCGGATAACCATCGCTGCCTATCGGATTCACTTCACACGACAATCCCGCTATTTCCGTGATGGCGACTGCAAAGTCATACCACGAACAAACGCCCTCGTTCGTATAGTGATAAACCGCTTTTTGCCCTGACCGTATTTGCGGCAATATCGCCACGATCGCTGCCGCCAGATCGCCTGCAAACGTGGGCGACCCGATCTGGTCATATACGACATTCAGGCTCTGGCGTTCCTTGCCGAGCCGCAACATCGTTTTGACGAAATTGTTGCCATGGGCACAGTAAACCCATGCTGTCCGAATGATAACGGCAGTATCGGCATGCGCCATGACCGCCTGTTCGCCCTCAAGCTTGGTCTTGCCATATACGGAAACCGGATTCGTCATATCGTCTTCGACGTACGGTATATGATGAATACCATCGAATACATAATCGGTCGAAATATGAATGATGCATTTTCCGTACTTGGCCAGCCATTTCGCACCGAGATGATTGGCCAGTTCCGCAGCTTCCGGCTCGTCTTCCGCCTTGTCCACGGCGGTATAGGCGGCACAGTTGATGACCCCCCTGAATGAACGTATTTCGAAAAACCGTTTGACCGCATTTTCGTCGGATATATCGAGTTCCGCACGATCGACATAAACGGCATCGTCACCCAGCAAACGTTTCAGCTCCGTTCCTAGCTGACCATCCGCACCTGTCACCAGCCACATCATGCTTTCCCTGCTGCAAAATAATGAAACGCCGGGGACTGGCTATATGTCCTGAAATCCGGTGCCTGTCTGTCCTTGTCGGAAAGGAGCGCTTTTTTCATATCAATACGCCAGTCGATCGCCAGTTCCGGGTCATCGAATCGCACACTGCCCTCATGAGCCGGCGCATAGAAATTGTCGCATTTATAGGCAAAAACCGCCGTTTCGCTCAATACGCTGAAACCATGACCGAACCCGCGCGGTATCAACAACTGCCGGTGATTATCGCCGGAAAGTTCGACCGAAACATGCCGACCATATGTCGGTGAACCTGCACGCAAATCGACGACGATATCCAGAATCGTCCCTTGCAATGCCCTGACCAGCTTGGCTTGTGCATAATCGCCTTTCTGAAAATGGATGCCTCGAATCGTGCCATAAGACGACATGGACTGATTATCCTGCACAAACGTGTAGTGAAGTCCTGCCTTTTCAAACGCATTGCGGTTGTAACTTTCATAAAAGTAGCCGCGCGCATCCCTGAACAGGGTCGGTTCGATGATATAGACACCCGCCAGCACTGTCTCAAAAAGGTTCATGACGTTCCCTGTAAACTTTTTTCAGATATTCCTTGTAGCTTGATCCATCTTTCATCGCTTCGATCAGATGCATCATTTGTTTATCATCTATATATCCCATCCGATAGGCGATTTCCTCAATACAGGCAATTTTCAACCCCTGGCGTTGTTCTATCAACCCGATAAAGGTCGATGCTTCCAGCAACGAAACCGGGGTACCTGCATCCAGCCAGACATTGCCGCGGCGCATGGGAACCACGCTCATGCGACCTTCTTTCAGGTACATATTGTTCAGGTCGGTGATTTCCAGCTCGCCCCGCGCGGATGGCACCAGTTGACGTGCCTTTTCCACCACATCGCCTGGATAAAAGTACAGGCCGACCGAAGCATAATTGGACTTGGGTATTTTGGGTTTTTCCTCAATTGAAATCGCCTTGAAATTCCTGTCGAATTCCACAACGCCGAAACGTTCCGGATCTGGTACATGATAGGCAAAAATGGTCGCCCTGGCGCCGCGGTTACGAGTGACTTCCTTTTTGAATTCCGGCAACGCTTCCAGCATCCGGAAGATATTGTCGCCCAGAATCAGACAAACATCGTCGTTGCCGATGAAGTCCGCACCGATGGTGAATGCCTGCGCGATTCCTTTCGGCTCCGGCTGAACGGCATACTGGATATGCAAACCGAATTTTGCACCATCCCCGAACAGCTTCTCGATATTCGGCGTATCCTGCGGTGTAGAAATGATGAGGATATCCCGGATATCGAACAACATCAGCGTGGATAGCGGATAATAGATCATCGGCTTGTCATATACCGGCAACAGCTGCTTCGACATGACCTGCGTCAGTGGATACAGACGGGAACCGCTACCGCCTGCCAGAATGATGCCTTTCATGGGATTCCTTTCTGTCAATTTTGACCAGCACATTAATGCTACCGTACATTACTCGATGCACCCTGTCACGTCACCACTTTATCATCCGATCGCATCAAAGTCATGATAGGGAATTACCGAATAAGGAAGTTTTGTCACGGGCGAGCAATTGAAAATCCTGTATTCATGCCGGTTGTACCAGGCTGCCGCCAATTTCATAAAAGGCAAAATCAATTCATCGTAGTCTTTCAACAAACCCGTTCGAATCTTGTCCTTTCCATTTTCGTAGAAACGCGGTTCGGTTTCCGCATTACCGATATCCAGGCCCAGCAGATAGACGTTCGGCACCTTCATGAAAGCTGCAAGCTGTATTCCAGCGCTCATGACAGTACCGGCACGGAACACACCATGCGTCGGCTTGTCGAATTGTGACAGGTTATACGCATCGATACCCAGTTTGCCATGAAAATCCATGTTCTTTTCATGCAGTAGAAAAATCCTGTTTTTCCGAATGATATCCGGCCGTTCGAACGCGATTTCCTTGATCGCCGGAAAAGTCAGAACCATGTTGGTCTCGTCGGGCACGCTGGCCAGCAAATCAAGCCGCTTCCTGCAAAAAAGTTCGTCAACAACCAAAACACATAAAGGATGCAAACCTGCATCCTTTATCAATGTCACCGCGCCATTGAGCAATATGGTATTTTTGTTCGCCAGCTTGTCGACTGCCTGTTTTCGGATAGACGGTCCGCTACCGATAATGAAAAGTTCATCTGGCGGCACTTTCAGATCGTTCGGCAAATCATAAAGAGACAGCGACCGGCACAAAAATTCATTCCGGTCAAACAGGTCGTAATGCAGCGGCATTTCTTCATAGAGCGGCTCGGCTCGGATACCTTCCAGATAATGAACAAGCGGTGTATTTTTTGAATACCCTGCATTTTTAAACAACCGTTTCAGATAACTGCGACGCATTCTGCGCAAAAACTGTCCCATGCCACTCATATCATCTATCCTTACCGGCATCATCTATTAAGGCCATATACTGTGCGACCACAGACTCCAAACGGAATTCGTCACGCAACGGAACCGTATAGTGTTTCGGATTGGCCAGTGCTTTTCTTATATTGGCTGCCAAAGCCTTTGCATCATTTACAGGACTAAGACAATGGCGATATTCTTCTCCAAACAATTCATTTGGCCCACTTGGACAATCCGTACTTACAACAGGAACACCAAGGGCAACCGCTTCAAGAAGCACACATGGAAAACCCTCATAAAATGAGGACAACACAAACAATTTTGCCCTTCTCATAAACGGATACGGATTTGATTTAAAATCACAATAAACAACCTTATCCTGAAGACCAAGCTGTTCAATCAAATTCATGACCCGATCAAATACAGCACCTTTTGCCCTTCCAAGAAGAACCAGCTTTTCTCTGACATCAGATAATGCATAGGCTTTTATCAAGAGCTCATGGTTTTTTTGCTCCTTGAAAGTACCTACATGAATAATATAATCTCCATAAGAATCGATCAGATCCTTATCAGCATCATCATAAGACAATTTTTCAATAGCATTTACATCAACCGGATTATATATATATCTGACGGGTTGTTGTATTGAAAAATTTTTCTTCAAATCATCCATTACCCCTTTGGAAACACATGTTACAGGATGGTTCTTATAAATTGACTCGAGTTTCTTGCGGATACCCGTAGCCTCCCTAACACTTTTACCAGAAAGATACTCGACCGATGTCGTATTGTGTATAATATGCCATACAGGCAAGCGACTGAACTTCATCAGCTTGTCCACATTCGTCAAATTTGACAGAACAAGGTCGGGCATACCAATGTTTTCCAGAATATAATTATCTATTTTCCTCGCCTGCCATTGTTTATAAAATGCAGCCGTAAGGAAATTTCGTTTCGGAAGATCAAGTATATGCAAATGTATATTTTCAGGAAGGCGATGATCAATCACATTTTCAAGACAAACAACATGGCACTCAACGCCCGGACAGGATGCAAACCCCTGATACAACGTAAGTGCAACCTTCTCTGCACCGCCCCCTTGCAAACTTGACAAAACAATGACTATTTTTTTCATAACTTATCGCACTGGAATACAACTGTTAGAATCGACATCCTGCAAAGACAACCGTTACTTTTTAGCTACAATATCATTGTAGCATAAAATGACGTCTTCAAATAATCTTTAATATCAAAAAAAAAAAACCGCACGACATTGCGAAAGGTTTTTTTGCACAGCAAAAAACATACGAAAACGAAAAATCCGGAAAAACATTACAGCAGTATCGATATCGAACTATCATCTCGCAGATTATGAAAAAACTGATTGAAAAGAAAGTATACGAATTCAACGATCTAACGATAAAATCGTATTATATCGGGAAAATTATTTTTTTCAAAAAAATAATCAATCATTTTGAAAAACGTAAAGAATACCGTCTCTTCAACATTTCGCTTTTCAACAACGTTGAATCACATAATAATACAATTACAATAGATAAATACAAATCTGGTCAAAAAGAAATCAAAGCAAATGGCCATAAAGTCAGCATTCTTGTAGATATAACAACAAATACCAGCTCAGCTACGGAAACCATTCATTCCATTCTTTCGCAGACATATGGAAATCTTGAAATTGTTTTTTACGGAAAAACTTCTTACGATACCATAAATTCACTTATAGCACAAAAATACACACCAACTCAGAAAATCAAATGGAATTTTGCTGATTCGATAGAATCAGGTATAAAAAAAGCATCGGGACATTATATAGCCTTTTGTTCGTGTGGCGACACCCTTGAAAAGGAACACATCCAAAAAAAATCGATATTGCAAAAAAGCATCGCATACCCATAATCGTCAATGACGCAAAACTTATTGGCTCCAGCAAAGCCAGAATATATATTGAAAATACAATTACCGACCGAAAAAAATTTCTGAATCCCGGAATTAACAAACTTGACGACGAAGATTGGAGAAATCGAAATTTCATCATCAGCATGTCCTGCTGGATGTTCGAAAGGACCACACTTGAATCCTGTAATTTCTCATGCCTGTCACATCCGAATTTGCTGGATTGGTGGATAGGAAGACAAACCAGTTTACAAAACGTAATTTACTATATTCCAGAAACTCTCACAAACATCCTGTTAAGCGATGATAAATCCGTAAAAAACAACGTTCACACTCTTTACAAAAAATTCCAAGCATTAAAAGGTGATTATTTCCTTGGCATCAAGAAAAGAAAACCTCTTTCGTTTCCACAAAAAAGTACACCTGTATTTTTTTCCCGCGACATAGACAAAAAAAATGCAAAAAGGCGCATGGCAATATTCGCCTCATTCAGTCAAAACGCATCAATTGATGACCATGTTATTTTTTATTTAAACGAGTTGAAAAAATGTGTTGACGGCATTGTATTTATTTCTGACAATCCACTACTTCCTGATCAACTCGAAAAAATAAAAAACATCGTCATCAACGCGCAATGCAAAAGACATGAAGAATACGATTGGGGCTCATACAAACGAGGTTTTCAATATTTACAAGAAAACAATCTACTCTCAGAATCAGATGAACTTATCATATGCAATGATTCCTGTTTTGGTCCAATATTTCCATTTTCCGACTTGTTTTCCGAAATGAACAGCCGCGAAAAAAAATCAGATTTCTGGGGAATCAGCATGGGATATGCAATCAAACCACACATCCAGTCATATTTCTTTTGCATAAAAAGAAACGTCTTCACGAATCCTTGTTTCAGTCAATTTTTGCAATCTGTAACCGCGCAGGAAGACGTTCTTGGCGTTCTGCTGAATTATGAATTTGAATTCACTGAATATCTTGAAAAACACGGATTCAAATATGATACTTACTTTAACTCGTCGCTGGTAGGAAACAATATCAATATGAATGATTTCCTTGACCAGAAAATTCCGCTTGTAAAAGTAAAAATTTTCAACAATACCTATTCGATAAAAGACAACAATATAAAACAGTTCCTGGGCATGATGAGTTTCGTAAACAAAAAACTCTCTGTAATAATAGAAAATTATTACAATAGATTTAATAAAACAACATAAAAACTATCATAACTAATTTTACAAAAACAAACCCTTCGACGAATATTGTTGGTTATCATAACGCAGCATACATGCTGCATTGAAAATTTTATATTTTTGACACCAGTGATGTTATACTGCAACAATATTTTGTATTTTCAATCAGATTCAAACATAAACCGTTACCCAAGCCCTGAAAATGCTTGAACAGCTCCGCAACTCCCCTTTCATCGTCAACTACCGCCGCATGTGGCCATTCGTCAAGCCTTACTGGTTTCGTGCGTTGCTGGCCATGCTCATGTGTTTCCCGATCGGTTCCATGGATGCCGTCATCGCATGGTTCCTTAAACCTTACATGGACATGGTACTGATCGAAAAAACAGCAGGTTCATCTCCATGGTTCGCGCCACTGTTCATTGTCGGTTTTACCGTACTGCAAGGTGGTATGACCTATCTTGTCACTTACCTGAACGTCTGGGTCGGCACACACATCACGCAAGACCTCAAAACTGCACTGTACGACAAGCTGTTGTCTTTTGAAACCTCGTTCTTCGATACGCGCAACTCCGGTGACATCATGTACCGCTTCCACAACGATGCCGATGTCGCCTGTACCGGACTGTTGAGCAACTTGCGCCTTTTCATTTCACGTATCTTTTCGTCACTCTCGCTCATCGGCATTCTTTTCTACAATTCCTGGAAATTGTCACTGATCGCCATCATCGTACTGGGCTGTACCTTCTATCCCATGACGCGGGTACGCAACCTGATTCGCTCGATCGTCAAGAAAACCATCGCATCCGGCTCGCAAACCATGACGGTCTACAACGAAACGTTTGCAGGCAATCGCACGATTACGGCTTACAACTTCCAGCCACAACAAAGGCAGAAATTCCGGGATATCATGAAATCGCTGTTCAAGCTCAACATCAAAATGACACAGCGTTCTTCATGGCTGTCACCGATGATGCATATTACTGCCTCGATCGGGATCGCCGCCACGATCGGATACGGATCGCACCTTATCCTGACCAACCAGCTGACACCGGGCGGTTTTGTTTCCTTTATCGCCGCCCTGCTGATGCTGTACACCCCCATCAAAAATCTGGGAAACAATTTCACTTCCGTCCAGGTCTCGTTCATGGCGATCGAGCGTGTCTTCGAAATTCTCGACACCACACCCGCCATCCATGACAAGAAAGACGCCGTCGAACTCAAGGCCGTCCGCGATACAATCGAATTCAGGAATGTCAATTTCAGCTATCGTCCGGATATACCGATTCTCAAAAACATCAACCTGAAAGTCAATGCAGGTCAAAGTATTGCGCTGGTCGGCAATTCAGGCGGCGGCAAATCCACCATTGTCAGCCTGATTCCTCGTTTTTACGATATCGATTCAGGCAATATTCTCATCGATGGTGTGGATATCCGTGACCTTACCCTGACCAGTCTGCGAGACCAGATCGCCGTAGTCTTTCAGGACAATTTCCTGTTCGCCGGTACGATTCGTGAAAATGTCAGCATGGGGAAACCGGATGCCACTGAGGAAGAAATACGCAATGCGCTGGATATGGCATACCTGACCGACTTTATCGATTCCCTTGAAAACGGGCTGGATACCTACATTGGTGAACGCGGTATTCTTCTTTCCGGTGGACAAAAACAACGTGTCGCGATTGCTCGTGCATTCATCAAGAACGCACCGATCATCATTCTGGATGAAGCGACATCGGCACTGGACAACAAATCGGAAGCAGTTGTTCAGAAAGCGATCGACAATCTGATGCGAAACAGAACTGTTTTCGTCATCGCGCATCGCCTGTCCACTATCCGCAATGCAGACAAAATCGTTGTCATCAACCAGGGAGAAATCATCGAAACCGGTTCGCACAACGAATTGATGGAAATCGAAAACGGTGCATACAAGTCACTTTACAACGCACAGTTCAAAAACTCGGCCAAAAAGGACGATACCGCTTCTTCCGAAAACATGACACCGAATGCATGACAGGAAACCTGCTTTTCCCCGGACGATTGCAGGTTCTGTGATGCTTGCCGGTCAGAAAATGCCACCTGTTTGCACGCACAGTCTGTATGCCCTGCCTTCAGCCGGATCGACTTCGTCAGTTGCCCGTTGAGGCGTGAGCACACATTTGACACACTTCGATCAAATTCAAGCCATACAAACTCGCGCATGGGTGAAAACTTCCTGTATAATTTTCTTTTTTCCGGAAGGGTGGCAGAGTGGTCTAATGCACCGGTCTTGAAAACCGGCGATGTGCAAGCATCCGTGGGTTCGAATCCCACCCCTTCCGCCAGTATCCCTGACAGCTTGCATTTCGGCGACAAATTTTCCCTCTCCTGTCACTGCATCATTACCTGCATAGCACACACCATGACGCATTTTTATCAGCGTCAGTCATGTGCCAATTGCATGCATACATCAATCCGGCAGGAAAATCTGCTGCAAGTCGTTCAGAAAGCGCTTGCCCAGTGCCGTAGGCTGGATATGGACAGGTGAGACTTCCAGAAGGCCGAGTCCGGACGCTTTTTCCAATGGTTTGTCGAGTATCGAAATCGGCAAACCGGTTCTTTCCGTAAACAGGACAGATGAAAAACCGTCCATCAACCGCAAAGCATTGAGCATGAATTCGAAACCGAGGTCGGCAGCCGGCACATCGAACTGTTCTTCCAGCGGAATGCCTTGTGCGATATTGCGCATATACAGTTCAGGATTGCGTAATCGCATTTGCCGGACAACACGCTGGTCCGGCAAGGTGATTTTCGAGTGTGCTGCTGCACCGATACCCAGATAATCGCCGAAAAGCCAGTAATTCCTGTTGTGCCAGCATTGCCGTCCGCTCCGCGCATAAGCGGAAACCTCATAATGAGAAAAACCGGCATCCGCCGTCGCCTCTTCCAGCCATTTTTGCATGCCGTCAACCACGTCTTCGTCAGGCAAGGCAGGCGGATGCTTGAAGTAATAGGTATTCGGTTCGATCGTCAGCTGATACAGCGACAAATGTTGCGTTCCGAAAGAAAGCGCTGTCGAAATATCCTCCTGCAACTGCATCTGCGTCTGTTCCGGCAAACCATACATCAGATCCAGATTGACATTGTCGAAATACCGCTGTGCGATTTCTACTGCATTTCTGGCTTCATCCGCGTCATGGATACGCCCGAGCTTATGCAAAAGTTCCTGATTGAAACTCTGAATCCCGATGGAAAGCCGGTTGATACCGCTTTCCCGGTAGGACTTGAAACGTCCTGCCTCAAAAGTACCCGGATTCGCTTCCATCGAAATTTCCGCATCCGGCAATACCGGCAAACATTCGCGGACAAATGAAAGCAGCTTGTCGACACCGGCAGCCGAAAGCAGACTGGGGGTTCCGCCACCGATGAAAATACTCGAAACCTTGCGCCCCCAGATCATGGGCAACGACAATTCCAGATCACGCCTCAAAACATCCAGATAGTCGCTTTCAGGTAAAACCGAATGTTTTTCATGTGAGTAAAAATCACAATACGGGCATTTGCGAATACACCATGGAATATGGATATACAGTGCAAGCGGTGGCAACACATCGAAATGTGGTGTATTGCCCCCATCCGTTTTACCTGTATCCCTTGTGACAACCCTGTTTGCCGTCACCGGCCTGATCGGAATCACGATAATTTCTCCAGAAGCGAGCGTAACGCCATACCGCGGTGGGAATGGCTGTTTTTTTCTTCAGGCGTCAGCTCGGCAGCCGTTTTGCCGAATTCCGGCAGCCAGAAATACGGGTCGTAACCGAAACCGTTGGTACCTTTGGGATGATCAATGATTTTGCCGAACCAGCGTCCATCCGCGATCACCGGCTGCGGATCATCTGCGAAACGCACATAAACCAGCACGCAATAATAATTGGCCGACCGGTCCTCTATTCCGGACAACTCCCGTATCAGCAATGCATTGTTGCGATCATCTGATTTGGGTTCTCCGGCATAGCGCGCCGAGAGCACACCGGGCCTGCCGCCAAGTACATTCACACAAAGACCGGAATCATCGGCCAATGCCGGTTTTCCGGTCTGTCTTGCGACATGACGCGCCTTGGCAAGTGCATTTTCCACAAAAGTGAAATAAGGCTCATCTGCCTCGCTGACCTGATAGTCCGACTGTGGAACGACACGATAGCCCGCCGGTTCGAGCATCTGGCGGAATTCCCTGAGCTTTCCGGGATTGCCGGAAGCCAGCACAATTTCTTTGGTCATAGGAATCCGCCGGTTTCAGTATTCTTCCAGTCCGAGTACCCGTTTTTGCATGTGGATCAGTTCTCCGATGCCCTTTTGTGCCATACCGAGCATTTCGCCAAGCATCGCATGACTGAAAGCACCGCCTTCCGCCGTTCCCTGGATTTCGACGAAGTCACCCGATTCCGTCATCACGACATTCATGTCCGTATCGCATGAACTGTCTTCCTGATAATCCAGATCCAGCATCGGAACACCCTGACTGATGCCAACCGAAATCGCAGCGACGAAATGGCGCAGCGGTACTTTTTCGATCAGTCCCTCTTCCACCATCAGAGAAAACGCATCATAGGCAGCGATCATGACCCCGCTGATCGAAGCGGTACGGGTACCGCCGTCTGCCTGAATCACATCGCAGTCCAGCTTCAGTGTCCGTTCACCGAATGCATTGAGATCGAACGCCGCACGGATCGAACGACCGATCAGACGCTGGATTTCCTGTGTCCGTCCCGACTGGCGTCCGCGAACCGCTTCACGTTCCATACGGGTATGTGTCGAACGCGGCAACATGCTGTATTCCGCCGTCAGCCATCCGCGTCCCCTTCCCCGCAGAAAAGGCGGCACCGATTCTTCAATACTGGCGGTACAGATCACTTTGGTATCGCCGAACACCGTCAATACGGAACCTTCGGCATATTTGGTGTAGTTGCGGATAAATTCGATAGAACGCATGGCATCCAGCGGACGGCCATTGGAACGGATGATTTGGGAATTAGACATTTTCTCGTTTCATGAAGATTGACAGATGGTTCAATAATGCCACCGAATAAAAAGAATGAAAACCGTTAATTGACTCCATTCTGGCTATCCGGCCGTTTTCCCTGCCTGTACAGAAGCGCCATCGGCCAAAACAGCGATTGCATGGTCCGGTTTCCGATAAAAGACAAATTGTACGGATGTTCCGATACCTTGCAGTCGAACGAATCCGCCAACGGAAGCGACAACAGTTTTTCGGCCATTTTTCCCCAAAGCACCAGCACAATCTTTTCCTGCCGGTTCCGGCTAGCCGAAGCCAATGCGTCCAGCACCACATGAAAAAACGGTTGCCATGCACGCGCCTCACGTGCCGCAGGAACATGCTGCCGGTACACCAGCGCGGCATTCAACAGTAAAAACCCTTTCTCCAGCATCGTTTCCTGCATTTCATCCAGCGTCCGGATATACGGCGCCCCTTCGACAAGTGCCTGCCGTGCAACCGCTTTCATTGCCTCGCTGCCTGTATTATCGATTGCCAGCTTGCCTTCGGCGACACATAGCATCTTGATGAAATTCCGCAATGAAGTCGCCCGGTTGACCGGTTTGGACAAACCGTTTTCCGACCACAAGTCCGTAACGGCCGCATCCATGAAACAATAACCTGATGCGCTTTCCGCTCTGGGATAAGGCCCTTCACCCACCAGCACATACCGCACCGCATCCATCGGCTGTGAAAACGCGGCAAAAAGCCTGTTGCCGGTCGGCAAAAAAACATCGTCCGCCAGTGTTTCCAGATAATCCGGCGACTGTCGCGCAATCGCAGCCAGCCCATTACGCAATACCGGTATCCAGCTGGAATGCACTCTTTCTAGCGTTTTTTCGATGAATTCCGGAAAATTCGTCATTTTTTACCTGCCTTTCCGGTCTTGCCGGCTTTGCCCGCCGCTTCCAGTCTTATCCTGTCGATCACTGCCGCGCCGAACGCACGTTCGCGCAAGACATGCAGCTGATCCCGCGCTTTCGCCGCCTTTTCGAATTCCAGATTTTTTGCGTAATCGGCCATTTGTTTTTCCAGTTTCCGGATTTCACGACTCAATTCTTTTTCGGACATCACCTCATATTGCGCCTGTTCGCTGGCGACATGCGGTTCTTGCAAACGATCCTGCGGATGGAATACCCCGTCGATCAGATCCCGAACTTCTTTCATGATGCCAGACGGCGTAATCTGGTGTTGTTCGTTATAAGCCAACTGCTTTGCCCGCCGCCTTTCCGTTTCGTCGATCGCCCGTTTCATCGAATCGGTCATCGTATCGGCATACAGAATCGCCGCACCGTTGAGATTGCGCGCCGCACGCCCGATCGTCTGGATCAGACTGCGTTCCGAACGCAAAAACCCTTCCTTGTCCGCATCCAGAATCGCGACCAGCGACACTTCCGGAATATCCAGCCCTTCGCGCAACAAATTGATGCCGACCAGCACATCGAATGTGCCCAGACGCAAGTCCCGGACGATTTCTACCCGCTCGACCGTATCGATATCGCTGTGCAGATAACGGACACGCACCCCGTTTTCGGTCAGAAATTCCGTCAACTGCTCCGCCATGCGCTTGGTCAGCGTTGTCACCAGAACCCGCTCGCCTTTTTCCACACGGTCATGAATTTCCGAAAGCAAATCATCGACCTGCGTCTCCGCCGGTCTGACTTCGATAGCCGGATCGACGAGTCCTGTGGGGCGGACCAGCTGTTCGACGACCTGTCCCGAATGCGACAGTTCGTAAGCGGCCGGCGTGGCGGAGACGAAAACCGTCTGCCGCATCTTGCTTTCGAATTCGTCGAACCGCAAGGGACGGTTGTCCAGCGCGGACGGCAAACGAAAACCGTAATCCACCAGATTCGTCTTGCGCGAACGGTCTCCGTTGTACATACCGTTCAATTGTCCGATCGTGACATGCGATTCATCCAGAAACATCAAGGCATCGCTCGGCAGATAATCGACGAGTGTCGGCGGCGGTTCTCCGGGTTTCATGCCGGTCAGATGACGCGAATAATTTTCGATTCCCTTCGTGAATCCCAGTTCATGCAGCATTTCCAGATCGAAACGGGTCCGCTGGTCGATACGCTGCTCCTCGACATACTTGCCGTTTTTGCGGAACCACTCCTTCCGCTCGCGCAACTCGTCCTTGATCGTCTCGATTGCACGCAAGACCGTTGCACGCGGTGTGACGTAATGCGAACCCGGATAAATCGTAAAACGCGGAATTTTCTGCAACACCTTGCCTGTCAACGGGTCGAAGAAATGCAGGCTTTCGACCTCGTCATCGAACATTTCGATACGCAATGCATAATCGGCGTTTTCGGCAGGAAACACGTCGATCGTGTCGCCGCGCACACGAAACGTTCCACGGGCAAATTCCATATCATTGCGCTTGTACTGCATCTGGACAAGCCGTGCGATCACATCGCGGTACGGCATTCTGTCATGTGTGCGCAAGGTCAGGATCATCTGATGGTATTCGTTCGGATTGCCGATACCGTAAATGGCCGATACCGTCGCCACGATCACTACATCACGTCGTTCCATGAGCGACTTGGTACACGACAGGCGCATCTGTTCGATATGCTCGTTGATCGCCGAATCCTTCTCGATGAACAAGTCGCGCTGGGGAACATAGGCCTCCGGCTGGTAATAATCGTAATAGCTGACGAAATATTCCACGGCATTTTCCGGGAAAAACTCACGGAATTCACTGTAAAGCTGCGCAGCCAGCGTCTTGTTCGGCGCGAACACGATCGCTGGACGTCCCAGACGTGCAATTACATTGGCCATCGTATACGTCTTGCCAGACCCCGTCACACCAAGCAATGTCTGGAACGACAAGCCGTCGTCTATGCCTTCCACCAGCTTGTCGATCGCTTCGGGCTGATCGCCTGACGGCGGAAAAGGTTGATGCAATCTGAAAGGGGAATTCGGGAAAGTAACGACTTTTCCGTCATCTTTTTTTGAAGAAATAAGCGATAAGTGAGACATGAGTTCTTACCTTTGATAAGATGTTAGCCGTTGGAAAAAGCAAAAAAATTTTGTTTTTTCGCTCTGCACCGGTTGCTTCATGCACGATGATGCGGATTGCATCTTGCACTAGATATTGAATGTTAACACGATGAACCAATCTATTCCGGAAACAATCTTTTCCGCCATTCCGATGGCACCACGCGATCCCATTCTGGGTATCACCGAAGCTTTTCATGCCGATACCAACCCGAACAAAATCAATCTCGGTGTCGGTGTCTATTATGACGACAACGGCAAGGTTCCCCTGCTTAAATGCGTTCAGGAAGCCGAAAAGCAGATCACCGCATTAGGCAGCCCGCATACCTATCTGCCGATCGACGGTCTGCCGCTGTATGACAACGCCGTCCAAAAGCTGGTATTCGGTGAAACAAGCGATGTCGTCAGCCAGAAACGGGTCGCCACGGTACAAGCCATCGGCGGAACCGGCGCACTGAAAATCGGTGCCGACTTTCTCAGGCGTTTCTCTCCGGGTTCGCAAGTCTGGATCAGTGATCCCAGCTGGGAAAATCACCGCGCCCTGTTCGAATATGCCGGATTCAAGGTCAATACCTATCCCTACTATGATCCGGCCACCCGCGGCGTGGACTTTTCCGGCATGAGCGATACCCTCAAGGCACTGCCTGCCGGCTCGATCATCGTATTGCACGCATGCTGCCACAATCCGACCGGAGCCGACCTGTCGGATGCGCAATGGGATGAAATCATCGACATCGTCAAAACCCGCAAACTCATTCCGTTCCTTGACATGGCCTATCAGGGCTTTTCGGAAGGTATCGAATCCGATGGCCGGATCGTTCGCCGGTTCTCGTCGCAATATACGCCAGTACTGGTATCCAATTCCTTCTCGAAATCCTTCTCCCTGTATGGCGAACGTGTCGGCGCATTCAGCATCGTCGCCGGCAACGCGGATGAAGCAGCACGTACCTTGTCACAGCTCAAACGCATCATCCGGACCAACTATTCCAACCCGCCGATTTACGGCGCGAAAATCGTTGCGACGGTACTGGCCAATCCGGAACTGCGCCAGATGTGGGAAAACGAACTGACCAGTATGCGTGTGCGTATCCACGAAATGCGACACAAACTCGCCGATGAGCTGACGGCACGGAAATACGGCCAGGATTTCAGCTTCATCACCCGCCAGAACGGCATGTTCTCCTATTCAGGCCTGACCCCTGAACAGGTCGAGCGCCTGAAAAACGAATTTTCGGTTTATATCGTCAGCACGGGACGTGTCTGCGTGGCAGCACTCAATTCGCACAACCTGGATTACGTCGTCAACGCAATCTCCAGCGTTCTGTAAATCCCGCGTGAAATCCGCTCCATCCGGCAAATGCCAAAGTATTTGCCGGATTTTTCATAACCATTTCAGAAACAGACTTTGCCAGCCGGCAATACACCGGCGCGATGATTATCATCCGGCGGCGAAAAACACAGACGATTTTCCGGCTCGCCATCGTCCGGCACAAAAGCGGTCACCTCCTTACCACGAGGCCGTCTCTTTCAGATATACCCGTTCGGATTGCTACTTTGCCAGTTCCAGTAATCGCGGCACATCTCATCCAGACCATAGCGTGCTTTCCAACCCAGAAGCGATGCCGCCAGGGACGGATCAGCATAATACAGCGGCACATCGCCGGCACGTCTCGGTGCAATCCGGTACGGAACCGGTTTTCCGCAAGCCTTTTCAAAGGCATGGACGACATCCAGTACACTGTACCCGACTCCCGTTCCCAGATTGACGGTAAATCCCTTGTGTTCACGGAACAGGTATGCCAGTGCATCCACATGTCCGCGTGCCAGATCCATGACATGAATATAATCCCGGACACCGGTACCATCCTTTGTCGGATAATCGTCGCCGAATACCGCCAGTTCCTTGAGCCGTCCGACCGCGACCTGTGCGACATACGGCATGAGATTGTTCGGGATACCGTGAGGATCCTCTCCGATCAGTCCGCTGGGGTGCGCCCCGACAGGATTGAAATAACGCAATATGGCAACCGCCCATGAGGAATCGGAAAACGACAGATCATTCAGGATTTCCTCGATCATCAGTTTCGAACGACCATACGGGTTGGCGACAGACAATCTGGCCGTTTCGGGTACCGGTGAATAATCCGGATCGCCGTAAACCGTCGCCGACGAACTGAACACAAAATGGCGGACACCGGCTTTTTGCGCCACCTGCAACAGCGCGACCGTACCGGCGACATTGTTATCGTAATACATCAGCGGCTTCGCCACGGACTCACCGACCGCTTTCAATCCGGCGAAATGAATGATGGCATCGACGGTGGACTGTGCGAATATTTTTTCCATTGCTTCCGTATCACGGATATCCGCCTCATGGAAAACCAGCGTTTTTCCGGTGATTTGCTGCACCCGTTCCAGCGACTTGCGGGAACTGTTGCACAGATTGTCCACGGCAACCACGTCATACCCCGCTTCCAGCAGTTCCACACAGGTATGTGAACCGATATACCCCGCAGCACCGGTCACCATCACAGTTTTGCCGACATTCGCCATTTTTGCACTCCGATATTCTATCAACCGTATTGTTCATTCACCGGCAAGCCGGTTTTTCAGGAAAGCCATTATATGTCATCGTCAACGGTAAAACAGCCATACAGCTCACACCCCATTGACAGTGGTATCGCTTGCCTACTCATCACGCCTTCCGATTTGCCGTTTCGCCTGCTACGGTACACAATAAAAAAGCGGGATGCGAAAACATCCCGCTTGCAAATGAAACACGAACATCATTCCAGATTCTGGACCTGTTCCCGTATCTGCTCGATCAACAGTTTCAGTTCCATGGATGCATCGGACAATTCCTTGATCGCCGCCTTGGAGCCCAGCGTATTGGCTTCGCGATTCAGTTCCTGCAACATGAAATCCATACGCTTGCCGACCAGCCCGCCTTTTTCCAGAATGGAGCGCGTTTCATCCAGATGGATTTTCAGGCGTGACAGTTCTTCCGCCACATCAATCCGCATGCCATATAACGTCACTTCCTGACGGATCCGTTCAGCAGCTTCCTGCTGCGTCATCGTCGCTGCAGAATTGCCTTCGATCGCCACACCCAGCGCTTCCTGCATCCGTTCGATGGCTTTCTGTTTGAACTGTTCGACCATCTTCGGAATCAGCGGCTCGATTTGCCCGACGATATGCTGCATCGCGACAACCCGATCAACCAGTGTTTTGGTCAATGCCGCCCCCTCCCGTTCCCGTTCGGCAGTAAACGTATCGAGCGTATCAGCCATCGCCTGTCTGACCTGCTGTTGCAATGTTTCCTGATCGGGAGAAGTTTCCTCGATCATACCCGGCCAGCGCAACAATTCGTTCACCGTCATCGCCTGCGCTTCCGGATACTGTTCCCTGATCTCGCGCTGCAAGCCTGACAGTTCCTGCAACAGCGCCTGATTGAGCTTCATGGCAGACGGATTTTGCGTCCCCCTGGCAAAAGACAAACGGCATTCCACCTTCCCGCGCCGGATATTTTGCATGATGGATTCACGGAAAAACGGTTCATACGCCCTGAACTCGTCATTCATTCTGAACTGCAAATCCAGAAAACGCGAATTGACGCTTTTCAGTTCGATCGTAAGCGTTCCTGCCACGGTTTCAAGCGATGTCGTGGCGTAAGCGGTCATGCTGCGGACTGCCATATCGGTTCCTTGTTCAATATTGGTGATAGGTGAATGATTGCCAGTACTGGCCTGTAAGATTTCCTGCTGTTTTCAAGAAAAACGGCACGCCAGCGCGTGCCGTTTCCGGAACAGACGACAGGTCGTTTCGTCCTGACAATCCTTATTTGCTACGGCTGCGGTATTCACCGGTACGGGTATCGATTTCGATCTTGTCGCCGATTTCGACAAACAGCGGAACCTGGATTTCGAAACCGGTTGCCAGTTTGGCGGACTTCATGACCTTGCCGGAAGACGTATCACCCTTGACGGCCGGTTCGGTATAGACAACTTCACGGATCACCGTATTGGGCAATTCGACGGAAATGGCACGGTCGTTGTAGAAAACAACTTCGCACGGCATACCGTCTTCGATGTAATTCAGCGCGTCGCCCATGTTTTCTGCATCGACTTCGTACTGGTTGTATTCCGCGTCCATCAGAACATAATGCGGATCGGAAAAATAGGAATACGTGACTTCCTTCTTGTCCAGTACGACAACATCGAACTTGTCATCTGCACGATAAACGGCTTCCATGTTGGAACCGTTAAGCAGATTTTTCATTTTCATCTTGCAGACAGAGGCATTGCGTCCTGATTTGCTGTATTCCGATTTCAGAACAACCATCGGTTCGTTATTGACCATGACGACATTGCCAGCGCGTACTTCTTGTGCAGTTTTCATAAAAATAGGTAAAAAATGGATTGAACAATAAACAAAAAATTCCGTTCCGTCGCTCTGGACATGACAGGCGCCGGATCATGTATTTGGTAAAAACGGCGTTATTTTAACGCAAAAAGTCGAAAATAGATAAAAATTAACAGCTTATCTGTAAATATGTTTAGACATGAACGAAAATCTGTCGTAGGGGAGCGTCGCCCATGTCTAAACGCTTTTTCGCATATTTCCAGAGCTTCCGGCTCTGGCTTTCCATCAATGCTATGTCTCAACGTTTCTGAGGCGGCGGTACGGTTGGCAGCATATACACCGTCGGCAATGCGCATTTGACAAGGACTGCACAGGCACGGCATACTGATTCTGCACCGGAAAAAGACGGTGCCGGGATTGGCGTCCCGATGACTACAGGCGCACGCCGCCTTAACCCTGTTTTGTGCGGTTTTTTTGTGCGCAATGTCTCTCCTATGGCGGGGCTGTATGGGGTGTCTTCGGACACGCCGTTCCCTGTAGCGCGGTACGCCAACCTGTACAGTTCTGCCACCCCTGATTGGCGTCGGGGATGGCAGTGTCAAAAAACTTGCTACAGGAGAGATACCATGTCTCATTCTATTGCTACGTCCGTAGCATCCTTTTCTTTTGAAAATTTCCCTGTCCGTGCCATCAATCGCAATGGCGAAATCTGGTTTGTCGCTGCTGATGTATGTGCTGTGCTGGACATCAAGAATCCACGCGATGCCGTATCAACGCTGGATGATGACGAAAAGGATGTCGGTATTACCGACACCCTTGGCGGAAAACAGAAATCAACAATCATCAACGAATCCGGCCTGTATGCCCTGATTCTGCGTTCTCGCAAGCCCGAAGCAAAACGCTTCCGGAAATGGGTCACGTCCGAAGTCCTGCCTGCAATCCGGAAAACCGGCTCCTATTCGCTGACCATCACCAAAGCACAACAAGGCGAACTGTCCACCCTCATCGCAGAGCGTTTCCCATCCGGCAAAGATCGCCCCTACGCATGGTCACGTTTCAACAATCATTTCAGACTGGCCAGCTACAAGGACTTGCCTGCAAACCGGTTTGGGGAAGCATGCGAATACATCAAGACCATGCCTGAACCTGTGCCAGCATTACCGAAGCAGGAAAACAGGAACATCGATCTTTTCGATCCGGATTATATTGTCCGAACCCGGCAGATCGCGCTCCAGTATTTCGATGATTTCCGCAAGGCGGTCAGAGATGGTACGGACACGCCGACTATGGATATTCCGGCTGATGTATTGGCGGGACTGTTGGCTGGTTCGTTGTGGCGTTATCAGTTTGTTTTGAATATCAGTCATGAGGGAAAAGTACAGATCACGCCAATGCCAGACCCGTTCGATACGGTTACCAAAATCATTTCTGACCCGGGTTGGGTGAATATTGCAAAGATCAGACAGTTATTCGATGCGTGTATGACGGCATTGACGAATCGTCTGGGATTCGGAAGAGCGAAATGATGACCTACACGTCGCACCCCTCGCGGGTGCGTGGGTTAAAACTGTTGTAGCTGACTGTAAAAATATTAGAGTAAATCTCCAAAATGGATAAATTTATCCATAAACAAAGCCTCCGAAAATTCGGGGGCTTTTTTGTTGACATGACAAACAAAAAGCGAACAAAGAGAAATTGCAAGGATGGTCAGCATCGCGTCTGTCGAAACGCAACGAAAGAAAAAAGATTCGCCAAACGCTCGAAATGATGCTTTCTGGGAAAATGCCAGACGACACGAAAATGATTGGTCGCAGGAAAACTTTCATTTTCCAAATCGCATAAACACTGCCTTCCTCTCCGCCTCGACCGCCCTGCCCCACGCCTTGTCTCCCGACCGTTCCGCCTCTTTCCGTTCCCTGTTGAGATCCCTCAGCTTTGAAGAAAAATCATCGAACATTTCCAGACGCTGTATTCCCAGATCATAATCCCCGTCTCCCAGACGCCTGATCGCCCGATAAGCTACAAAACGGGCGCCGACACCGGGTTAGCTTGTGTGTCATACGGACAAAACAAAAACGTCGCTAAAAATTCAGCGGCGTATCAAACTGGTTGCGGGGGCGTGCTACCAACTTGAGAGATAGACAAAAATCATTGCAAAGAATTGTAACTCATGCTGAAACAATTAGTATTTGACAAACAACTCGTCTGTTGTGCATACTGAAAATATCTCTTAATTAATGCGGTCATTTCGACCCATCAGTTTGCAGGTTTTCCTATTCACGGCCTCATATAAGCAGAGAGTACACTAGGATGCCATAAAAAAGTGAGAATATGCAATGATGGAAATTCAAGATTACCTTATTCGAAAGTCAATAGAAGCATTCATACTCTCAATTGAGATATACAACAAACCAACGATTAAGTATCGTGTAGAAGGATTTTCTTTCTTCATATGCAATGCATGGGAACTCATGCTAAAGGCTCATCTTATAAAAACTGTTGGAGAAGATAGCATCTATTACAAAGATAATCAAAATAGAACAATAAATCTTGAAAATTGCATAAAAATAATATTTACAAACAATAAGGATCCATTACGGATTAACCTTGAAAAAATAATTGAGTTAAGAAATACCAGTACCCACTTCATTACTGAAGAGTATGAGATGGTTTATGCACCATTATTTCAGGCATGCGTCCTAAACTTCATAGCAAAGCTGAATCAATTCCACCAAGTTGATGTAATAGAAATTATTCCTGATCACTTTGTAAATTTGCTCGTCTCACTTAATTCTATGAAAAAGGAGGAAGTAAAATCCAAGTATCCAGAAAAGATATCAAAAAAACTTATTGATACAAATGAAGATATCTTAAATTTAATGAGTGGAAACAATGATAAGTTTGCAATAACAATTCGTCACGAATATTACATAACGAAAGATAAATCAAAAGCATCAGGTATTATTTCAATTGATAAAACTTCTGAAATTCCTTGTCGAATCATTAAAGAATTAAAAGACCCAAACGAAACACACAAATTTACAGCAAGGAAATTATGCGAAGAAGTAACAAAACGCCTTAAGAGACAGAACATTTCCATAATGTATAAAGGCGATATTATTGATAAATTTAATATTTCGCATTTCAATATGTTTAATAGCTATTATGACATCAAATCACAGGAAAAATTATGTTACACACATAAACATTTCAAGCAGCCAAGCTATTCTTACTCAAATGCGGCGATTGAACTCATTGTTGAAGAGATAAAAAAAGATCCAGAAAATATTCTGGATAACATAAAGAGGAACCTGACAAAAAAAGATTGTAGGGTGCCGACCCCAGGGGCAAAGGAATTCTAAGCGAAAACGCCTACTCCCATTAGGGAACCCAGCCTGTGTCCTTCACGAGTCAGCTTTGTCATTTTCGCACTATTTAATTAAGAACACAATAGATAATTAACAAACAAAGTATGTATATACTTGCTTCTTCATAGTGTTTCCCATACTCTCACCATTGTCTTGTGTCTTGCCGCGCACTCCCCATACATACCGATCACATCCACCATCCAGCCTGTAAGCTCGTCATAATCCCCGTCCGGTGGCTCCGGCAACGCCTTACAGTCAGCAGCCAGACTACTGTCCAGCGGCGGCACGGTTGGCTGTATGGACGGCTTCGGCGAGGATGCGCAACCGATCAAGATCAGGACGGCACTCAACAGGGACAGGATTGTTTTTCTTCGCATGAGCCAGTTCCTTTTTCAGTTCGGCGATTCTCTTTTCCAGTTGTTCAGTATTTCTTAAATACTCGTTGACACTGTCGTTGATCATTTTCGTGGCGTCACGAAAATGGTCGGCTTCTGCTTGAACTGCCGAGAGTTTCTCGGTAGTTGAATCGGCGGACATACGCCACCCGTTGGCAATCCATCCTGCCGTGAATCCGGCGATCAGGCATGCCGCGATGATGATGTTCTGTTTCATGTTTCGTCTTCCGTCATGCACAGTTCGTATTCCGCTTTCCGGCGTTTGACCAGTCCGGGCAGGACTTTTCCGCCTGCTTTCGTCCAGGACAACAATGCCTTGCAGGCTCCGGCTTTGTCTTTTGCTCTGGCCCGTTTGATGTGGGTCGGTGTATTGCCGTTTTTGAGGACGCAAAACCCGTCTTTCACGCCTTTTTTTCCGGCGCCGACGTTGTATGCGAATGAGACGAAGGCGGCTCGCTGGTACACGTCGATGGTTGACGGTGCGCATCGTTCGACGATCGCGGCGGCTTCGGCCAGATCGTTTTTCAGCCAGCCTTGCCGGGTCGCTTCGTCGTACCATTTTCCGATGATGACGTCCGGCCCGGTGTGTCCGACGCCTGCTGTCGGGATGCCGACGGGATCGGCATAGCCGACCGGTTCATCCCCTTCGAAGTTAACGACGAACGGTATGCAGATGGATATGGCGGCAAGTGAGGCGATGGTCAGTTTTTTGATACGGTTATTCATCATTTGCCCAGAAAATACTTGTACACTTCCCAGATCGTGTAACCAGAACCGATAATGCTGGCCAACCACACGAGAACTTTTCTGAGCGTTCTTGTCGCCTGAATCGCGTCAACAATACCTTCGGTATCTTTCTTGACATCGCGCAACTGATTATCGATGCGGTCAAGCTTGATGTTCTGCGCTATGTTCTCCCGCTGCACATCCTTGATCGCTTCGGTATGTTCGTTCAGTTTTTGCCGGATGAGCGCATGCGCCGCTTCCGGATCGTGCGGCAGTTCGTCTTTCAGTGTCATGGCTGCCCCCTCAACGCCGGCGGACACTGCAAGCGGTTCTTCTCGGACAGATACGCGCTCTCGCAATGGTCTTTCTGCCAGAAAAAAAGCGCGTCGATCACCCGCCGCAACAACGCCCATCCCCTGCCGTCATCGCGCTTTCTCCATGCCCGGCTGGATATGGTTTCGTCCGCCCAGCCGCCGCAAACCGTGTTGACGAGCTGGTCAAGCGCGATGGGAATTTGCTCAAGCCGTTTCGGCATTTCCGGCCTCCGGCAAGGTGATGGTGACGTCGATGGCTTGCACGTCCCCGACGGTTTCGCACAGTTCCAGCCGGTCTTCGAGTGCCTGACGTTGCCCGATGACGTAGCCGGATAGCAGGGAAAACGCGTCGTGCTTGGCGATGACGCGCTGTACCAGATCGTCCAGCGTGATGCCGCGCCCGGCAGCCAGTGCAGTGAGTAATGGGGCATCGGCAGGGTTCTGGCTTACCAGATAGGCGTTGGCTTCGCTTGTCTGCTGGTCGAAGGTCAGTACTTCGGTTTCCGGGTAGGTGCTGATGGCGGCGTTGAGGATGCTGTCGCAAGCCGCGTTGATTTCCGTGAGTTTTGCCGATTTCGCTTCTTCCAGCGTCACCGTTGTTTGGGGTACGACAAATTCCCCGTTTTCGTAAATGGTGCCTGTCTGTACGTCGTCGCCGCATTCGATGAGGCTGTAATCATCGGGAACGTCGAAGACGGTATCGACGACGTTGATGACGGTTTTCGTTCCTTTTTTGATCAGTGCGTATTTCATGTTTCACCACCATGTCACAATCACGAGTCCGGCAGACCCTGCGCCGCCTGATGCCCATTCCTGTGCCGCTGCCGCACCTCCCGAACCACTGTTGCCTGTTTGAAAATGCGCGAAGTCTGCTCCCGCCGCGTTGATATGTTCGCCCGCTGCTCCTGTCTGGTTTCTCGTGCCACCGCTTCCACCTTCAGCGGAGACCGTCCCGAATGACGAGGCGCCGCCTGGTGAGCCGTTCATATACGTCTGCCAGCCGCTTACATTTGCATGACTGCCGCCTGCTCCGCCCGCGCCTACGACAACCGGAAATTGCTGCCCGGGCGTCGCTTTCAGTACATAAAGCACTGCCGCTCCTTTGCCGCCTGGTCCGTTACCTGGGTAATAAGCCATATCATTCTCCTTTTTTTACCATGCGTATCCGCCTGTTCCGCCGCCTGAGCCGCCGATGATGTAAACAGCCAATTCCGTGACGCCTTCCGGTACGGTGAAGGTGCCGTTTTCCGTAAAGACTTGCATTCCTGCCGTCGCCGGTTTTCCTGCCAGATCGGCATAGTTCCCGCTGGTGGCTATCGCGGACAGAACCGGCTTGTTGAGGATCGCCGCCGCCCCCTCGGTGGCATTCCAGTCGGCGTTGACTTGTTCCGGTATGGCGTCCACCGCTTGCTGTATGGCTTGACTGACTTCCGGTTCGGTGGCGAAGTCTTTGCTGTTGGCCTCTGCGTCATACGGGATATAGCCCAACGCGCTTTCGATGGTCTCCGCGGTCAACTCCGGGATGGCGGCAATCGCTTCGGCGACTTCCGCATTCGTGGCGAAGTCGTTGCTGTTGGTTTGTCCGTCATACGGGACGTATCCCAGTGCGCCTGTAATGGTCTCTTTGGACAAGCCAGGGATGGCGGCAATCGCTTCGGCGACTTCCGCATTCGTGGCGAAGTCGTTGCTGTTGGTTTGTCCGTCATACGGGACGTATCCCAGTGCGCCTGTAATGGTCTCTTTGGACAAGCCAGGGATGATCACACCAGAAATCGCATCATTGACAGCCTGCTCCACCTTGCTGTCGATTGCAGCGGTTTCTGCAAGCGCCTGTTCAGATTTCGTTACCGCTTCTGCCGCATCGTTGGACGCTTGCTGCGCGGCAGAAAGTGCAGGTTGAATGCTGTTGACCGCATCCGTTGATTGCGATAGCGCGGTAGTCGATTGCGATAGCGCGGTGCCGGATTGCGTAAGCGCTGTTGTCGATCGCGATAATGCAGTGGCTGAATCTGATACCGCTTGAGCGCTATCTGTTGCCGCCTGCTGTGCGGACGCTGCAGCACTGGCCGCACTGGATACAGACTGATTGACAAGACCTTCCAGCTCATCCTTGTACTCGTCTGCCGACACACCTGACGATATGTTGACCTTGATACAGCGCGATACTTGCTCCAGCAGTTGCTGACAGAGGATGGTCAGCTTGTCATATGCCTTGTTGAGCGTACTCGGATAAAACCCGCCCTTGCTCGTGATATTTACGCCCTGATCGTAAGGTACCTGACTGCCAATCGTGATTTTGCTGCCGGTGTAGTCCTTCAACAAAGTGACATATCCGCCAGCATCACTATCCTGATTTTCATTCATGACGACACGATAATCAGTGTCGGCCTCGATTGTCGTTTCTACACCGGTATCGTCTGTCACGACGACGTACACGTCCGTTTTCTCAAAAATCTTGAAATAAAACGGATACGATGCGCCTTCCGTGAACTCGTATGGCCCGGCTTTTCGTGCGATGGATTCTACTGTCATGCGCGTCCCCCTTGCGCATACCTTACACGCTTCATGTATGCGCTATGGGACACCTCGATGCACGCTTGTCAATGCGCGCTATTGCCTGCTATCCGCACTCGCCCTGCCCGTCACGACACCACGCACGAAGTCATATCCTCCTGTCGGTTGCACCTCGTCGGTCGCCACATCATAGATGTATCGTGCCGTTGCGACTGGACGTGCCGGGATGATAGGCAATCCTGGAACCACCCGCTCGATTTCCGCCATGTCCTGAATGAACTTCGACACATCGAAATCGCCGCTTGAATCTTCCCACTTGCGGAACTTGAATGCGTCCTCAATCATCTTGATTGCCGGAGGATAGAACACCCTGCCGGACGAGAACGATTTGCCGCGATACCAGTCAAGTGCCGCGTTCGAGATTTGACCTGCAAGACCGCCCATCGACAAGCCATAATTGACCGTTCCCCAGCCGAACACGTCCAGCAACCAGCTGGCATACGTTTCGTCATCATCGCCACCGGCGGCGAACTTGCGAATCGCCGCGCCGATCCATGCCGGCAGCAAAGCCGTTTGCAACAGCAAGATGGCGACAGACGCCTTTCTGTTGGCAATATCGCTTCGCTGAATCTTGCTGTATTCACCGGAAATCAGGTTCGCACGCTGGATGAAGTAGCCGGTGAACTGACTGAACAGCCTTTTCAGCGACCCGCCAGCCTCGAAGTTCGCAACATCTTCCGCCGCATTCGCGCCGAATACCTGACGCACGACACTGTCCGCCTGCGACACGGCATCCCTGTGCGACAAGCCGGATTCCGTCGCCTGATTGTACGCGGCCATCCATGTCAACGGTCCGCAGAAATTATCAACGGATGCTTGCAGGAAATAGGCGTGGTCAATCAACCACCTATCCAGCTTTTTCAATCTGCCAGGTCGTAATGCCTGCTCAAGCCGACCATTGGCAGCCATGATTTCGGCGCTCCTTCTTCCGCGCATATAGTCTGACGCATCCATGACGGCTTTAACCGTACCGGCCCGGTCTGACACCATCGTCCGGAAAGCATCCGTCAGGTACCGGCCTTTGACTTTGGAATATGCCGCCGTCATATCGAAAACCTGTTCGATGGCATTCACCACATTCCCGAACATCGTGATCGCACCGGCGCGGGTTCTCAATTCACGCGCTACCTTGTCATATGGCGCCGGTTTCTTCCCGGACGTTTCCAGATTCTGTGTGATCGCTCTGGACAACCACGGTTTGATGACTGTCCCCATGAATTCCGGATCATAGCCACGAATCGTATCGCTGACATTTTTGCGATTCAGCAACCTTGACACATCCTTGTTCACCGGCGCCATATTCGCAAACAGAATCTGTCTGCTGATATGGTCACGAAGCCGGGACAGATCCAGCAACAACGGGCCGAAGTTCCCTTCTTTTCGTGAATTGCCCCAACCTGCCTGCAAACGCGGGAATGCGGTACCCATCTGGTTAAGCAAGTCCATTGTCGGATTGAGCTGCTTTTCACCGGCACCGGATTCTCGCGAATCGTATATGACCGGAACATATCCGCCGGCATATCGCTTGCCGAACATTGTGAACGGTGTCGCCGTGATTTCATCAAAGTACCGACCGAACACTTCCTTGTATGCTCTTTGAGACTGCGGTTTCAATTCCTCGAACACGTCCCAGATTTTCTGCACACCATCCATGTCCTTTTCGGTGATACGTCCTTCCGCAATCATGCGGGACATAAAAGCGTTCCATCTGGCCGCGTTTACCTGTCCATTCAGCACGGAACCCCAGCCGCGCCCGACAAGAAGCCGCTGGAAGTTCGACATATTGCCGGTATGCAAAAGCGCATGTATCAGTTCCGCCTTGCCGTATCCGGTATCCTTGCCGAACGTGTAACCCAGTTCCGGCGCTTCGATGGTTTCCCGCGTGAACCGGAAACTGTCGATGATTTCCGTCAGGCGTTTGGTGTACTCTGCTTGCGAAAGCCGTGTCTTGTCGGCTGCCTGCTTGACCGGATTGAACACGTATTTCATCCACGGGCCGGTTTCTTCTCCGAGACGCGCACCGTCCACCATATCGCACCATGCTTCCATGCGCGTCTGGTCAAGCACCATGCTGCCGATTTGTTTGAGCAGCTTGTTGCGCAAGGAATCGTCACGGGAAGATGAACGCCATGTCTTGCCGAAATCGGCCAGCTTGTCGGATATGGCTTTCGCAGCCTCGTCGATTTCGACGCGCTTTCCGTCGATGAGCATGACTTTGCCACGCCTTGCCTGATCCCAGTTCGCTTTCACGTCTTCCAGAACATCCAGCGCAGTAGCGGTATTCAGCTCACGCAACGGCACGGCAAGGTCATACCGGAACGGTTCCACATCCTGCCGGTTCTTTTCCTCGGTAACGATGCGCTGCATGATGAGGTCGGCATTCCCGCCAAGTCCGAGTTTCGCGGCAATGTACTTCGCACGGTTCACGAACAGCGAATCGCGTGTCTTGACGGCATCCTTGAGCGATTTGCGGACAACCGCTTTCGCCTGCAAGGTTCGGCGGTTGAGTTCTTTCTGAACCCGTGTCGCTTCACGATACAGGATGTTGTTCATGATTTCAGCCTGCTTCTGTCGCGCTGCGGCAGTGTAGTCCGGGTCTGTCCTGTCAAGCTCCTGACGCGCCTGTCTTGATGCTTTCTGCATCGCTCGCAGATACAGGTTCGGTTTCAGTTCCTTGACCGGCTTTTCCGCAATGACGGAACGCGCCGCGACTTCCATCGCATCAACCTGCGCATTCACGTCTTCCTCAATCCGCTTCGCTTCCTTTCGCTGTTCGATACGCTTGCGCTGTTCTGACAGCTTCGTGGTTTTCACCATCAGTATCGCCAGCTCCTTTTTCAGGCGCTGTTCCATGTATTCGTTATGCAGCGCGTTTTCCGCTTCGTCTGCGATATTGTCGCTGTTCAGGACATCACCCTCGCGGTCGATGATGTTCTGTCTGGCCTTGTCCTCGATGTACTTCTTTCGGTTTGGCAACTGCGCAATCGCCCGGATCAGTTCGTCGCCTGAATTGAATCCAAGACCTTCAGCAAGTTCTTCAAGCGATACATTGCCGTCCTTGCTGTATATCCGCTTGCCGTTTTTCCTCGGCAACTTCGCCAGGAATGCCTTTCCGTATATGCGCCGCAATTCGGCTTCGTTGAGCGAAATGCCGTTATCGGACGTAAGGTCGTTGAAAGCGGCGACAACCGGATCGCGGTCGTATTCCTTTTCGACACGATTCTTTTCCGCTTCCAGTTCTTCCTTGTATCCCTTTCTCTTTTCGCGCAGCTTCGCTTTCATGGCTTTCTGGCGGAACCGGTCTTGCGCATCGATCAGTTCTTTTTCCGCTATTTTCATGTATGCGTCAAACTCATCTTGCGCGATTCCCATTTTTTCAGCCGTCGCGAAAAGCGGTTGCAGTTCGCTTGCATCGCGCATGACGGATATTTCCTCGTCAGACGCCAGCATCCGGTCGAACACTTCGCGAATGTCCTTGTTCAGATTGACACGCAATCCCCGCATGGATCGGTAAATATTCAGCAGCCAGTTCTTGAACCGGCTGAAAATGCCTTGCAGTTCCGGCGATGGCGCTTTTCCTTCCATGAGATACGCTTCGAACGAACGGGCGAACTTCTCGTGCTGCTCACGTGTGATCGCCTCACCGTCCTTCGTGCCCAGATATTTCCGGATGGTGGCATATTCGTTTCTGATGTACTCGCTTGATTGCGGATCGGACGCCAGATCGCCGTACACTTCCAGCATGAAGTGCGCGGTTTCATGGACGAACGTGGAGTAGTTTGCGTCCTTGAACAGTTCGATCCGCATGGTTCGGTCTGGATTGATTATGGTCGCGCCGCGGACTTTACCCTGATTTTTTTTGTTCAAAATGAACAGGTTGACACCATCCTCGTTTTGTTTGATACTTTGTTCAAGGACATCGCTTTCGGTGTCTCGTACCCTCGGCCCATGACTTGAACTCTGGTGATTCCGGGGGTTATCAGGCTCCAAACCCCGGGCTTCTTCCCTGGGTAAAATTGGAGCCTTTTTCTTTAGCAAGTCATCCGGATGATGGTTGATGTTGTAAAACAGATTTCCGTAAACATCTTCACCAACATTCACGCCAACAGGAATAATGTCATCACCAATTGAAACATCCGCAGTAAAGTAATGGAATGCAACAATGTCATCCGTTCGACTTTTATTCAGGCCTGTTCTGCCATGATATTTCCCATGTGCAATAACATCTCTGATAGCAGGGATAATCTTTGCCTTTAACGAATCTCCTTTAATCCCCCTTTTGACCTTATTCCACCCTTTTCCACTAAAACGAATATCACCTATCTCGCTTCGATTGACTGACGTTCCCTGAAGGTTTTGTTTGTACCAGTTCCTTGCTGCATCAAAAATATCTGCACTATTACCCAGCTCATCGCCAGTCAACCGTACAACCGGTTCTCGCTGATACAGGATATTCTGACTTTCAGAGAACGTACCGATATTGCCTATTGCCGACTTGATTTGTTTTGGAGTAGAAACAGAATATATTGAACTTGGCGTATAGCTTTCGTCTGACGTGAGTTCTTCCGTCGGGCCGATGTCACGAATATTGTCAAATATTACCCCGTCATACCCATGCTCATAGGCGTAACGCGCTATATCATCCGTTGTCGCGTAATCAGACCAATCCCCATATTGCGTTCGTCTGAAACCGAAAATCTTTGCCAGTGTCGTTCCCCGTTTTTTCCCATACTCTCTTATGGATATATCGCCGCCTATCTCGCTCCAGAAGCTCCGTTTCGCATTGACAATCACAGGATTTTTTGCGTTGAGAAATACAGGCATGACGCTTCCGGTACTTTTATCTCGCCCTGTATAAGTCCCTGCAATATTGGATGAACCGAACCACATACCTGTACCTTCGGTTTTTCTGCTTTCTGATGGCTTGAACGTATCGAAATCCGCCGTCGTCCCATGATAAACAACCAGCGGCTCTCCATTTTTATCAACGACTTTTGACACCGCATCCTTGTCAACCGCATAGATGTCTTGTAGAATGGATTTGTAAAGATCAGAGCCTCGGAGTTGGTCGACAGTGTTTCTACTGTACCCGCTTTTTGAAACGTCGCTCTGGTCTTTTTGTTTTATGTCTTCCTCAACAAATACGTCATGGACGTACAGTTGATTCTCTCTCCCCGGCATTTTTCTTGCTCGCATGAACACCAGCTTGTTCTGGCCTCCGTGCGTGATTTTCGTGGCAAAATAATGATTCTGGATATTTCCACCATCGAAATCTTGTAACGTATCGATGTATTCAGATTTCTCCAGTATTTCGGTCAGATAAGGCATGACATCCAATTTGACGTCCGTGGAACCGTGACTGAAACTACTTCGGATACTCCT
Organism: Oxalobacter paeniformigenes; assembly: GCF_027158465.1. NCBI lineage: Bacteria > Pseudomonadati > Pseudomonadota > Betaproteobacteria > Burkholderiales > Oxalobacteraceae > Oxalobacter > Oxalobacter paeniformigenes. The sequence goes on along the minus strand of NZ_JAMKYL010000003.1, from coordinate 165,191 downwards.
TCTCGATATAACCACGTTTCCGACAGGCTTTGTTACTGTCACGTTTTCAGGGAAGAAACCAAGCGCTATATCACGTCTTTCTTTTGGTGAAGCCGTGTTGTATTTTGCTTCAACTGCAACCGGATCCTGATTCCCCAGCCGTTCCCTGATTCCAGCCTTTTCCCAGTCACCGAACCAGCGTTTGAAATTCGGCGTCCTCACCTGAACCCATTGGCGCTCGGTCAGTTTCGTAGGTTTCCCGTTTGGCGCTTTCATCCAGAGCGGGGTTCTTCTGTATTTCTTCTCTATTTCGTCGTATTGACGGTTGGCTTCGGCACGCTCTTCTGCGGTTGGGATGTCTGATTCCGTGAATCCCCGTTGTTCGTACCGTTCAGTTTCGGCCGTCTGAGATTCTTTTCCGGTATTTTTTCCATTCTGTTCCTCGTAGTATTTCGACAGCGCATCCCTGATGGTGGCGTTGTCTGCGTTCAGGTCGATACCGGCTGCGGCAATGTCTCGTGACAGATTGTCAAGCGCTTGCAGTTCGGCAAGCAAACCGGCATTCAGTTGTGCATTCGAGTATCGTTTTTCACCTGTCGTGTATTCGTTGACCAGCGCATCCAGCAAGGCATTGTCTGCCTGCATGCTTTCTGTCTCTATCCCGAAATCAAGGACGTCCTGCAATGCGGCCAGTTCGTCAGCGCCCATGCCTTTTTCATTCAGGATTGAGCGTGGCAACTCTTTGTTTTTCACCATGTCACGAATAACATCGTTTGGCCTTATTCCGCCTTTTTTGCGGATATATTCAAGCAACGACTGTCCGTAAACGTCCCGTTCTTTCGGTATTTCGTTTTTGCGCAGCTTCTCAAGCATTGAATCTATCGCGGGGTCAACGTCCTTGCGAGTGTTCAGCGTTGTTGGTGTTGCGCTCGGATTGATGGTCAGTCCGTATCTGTCGAACGCATCGCGTATCCTTCCTGCGATTTCGTCAGCGGTCAGTTCTTCGCCCTGTTCTCTTGCGCGTTCGATTACATCGCGCTGCACCGGATTCAGGAAAGCGCGCGCCATGATGGTAGCTTGCGTTCTGGCGGTCTGTTTGTCAAAAGTCGGTTCAAGCTGCACGGCGATGTCATCCGTCAGCCTGGACAAGACATCATTGACGGCGCGGGCGTTCTCGCTTTCTTTCCCTATTCTCTCAAGCAAACTTTCAGTCTCTTTGGCTCGCTCCTCAAGACGCTGCATATAGGCTTCCTGCTCGTTGACCGTCATGCCGTTTTCGGACAGTTTGGTATCCCTCACAAAATTCGGCGCATGGTCGGACGCAGAGAAATCCGCCTGATAGGCAGGAAACGGAATGGACAAATCGCTTCCTGTCGCGACGGCTTCATCGTAATTGGTCACGCCGTAGCGTTCGGCCTGTTCTTTCGGATCAAGCCCCTGCGACTGGAAATATGTCCGCCATGCCTCGGTATTGATATAGGCGTTTTCGAGTGGCGTGCCTTCTGTCTGCGTGGACACCAGTGTTTCATAAACCTGTTTGTCCCTGCCACGCAGCTTCGACGCTTTCGCTTCATCATTGAGCGACTTGATCCCTTTCTCCGTCGCCCGACCGATTCTGAAACGTCTCAAGCCAAGCATATTGGCGACAATCGCGCCGACTGCACCGGATACCGTGAACTCGTCGAACATTTCGGCGCCGGTCTGATATTTCGCGCCCGGATTGGTGAACTGCTGCCTGATGTAAGTCTGCAATGCGCTTTCAGCGACTTCCTGAAACCCTTCGGACAAGCCACCTACCAGTGTCCTTGTTGCGAATCGTGCCGCCCTATTGGCGATCCTGCTTGCCAGAGGCGATCCTATCAGCTCAAGAGACAGTTTTTCGGTTACGCCGGTTGCGACACCACCGCCGATTATCGCTGCGAGACGGCTCGAAAAATCCACATCGACACCCGCTTCCCTCGCTGCTTCGATGTCTTTCTGCACATCGTCCGATACCGCACCGATACCCTGATCGATCAATGCAGACAACTGTCCGGCCGGATCTATAAAAGCAGATGCAATTTGCCCGGCAACCTGACCAAGACCTGCGGCAACCTGCACGCCGAACGGTTTTTGCTTGTCCGGCACGTCGATTCTGTTGCCTGCCGCAATGACAGCCTGTGCCGGCGTCATGATGATGTCGCGCATCGTCTTGTATTCGACGGCATCTATGTCATCCCATTGGCTTGCCAGTCTATCGTCTGACAGACCGATGGCACCGGCATACACGTCCTGCATCATGCGCGTGGTGTAATTGCTGGACAGGATTCTTTCTGTAGCGCCTTTGATACGATTGCCAAGAAAATCGCGGACAATGCCAGCAGCAAATGCCTGCGGATACGCCAGCACGGAATCGATTGCATCTTCCGTTCTGGCCAGATTGTCGATATCGTCATGCGCGATACGCGCGTTGTTCGGGTCTGTCAGAAATTCAGCGGTCTTCGGGTTCGTCTTTTGCAGTTCTTCCAGTTTCAGGTTTCTTGCCTGCGCCTCGAACAGTTTTCGGTAATTGCGCACCATATCGGCGGGGGCATTGAACTGTTTTGCAAGCTCGTTGACCCTCGCCTCATCATCCGGAACGGCATTGTCTGCCTGTGCGACATTCATGCGCAAAACGTTGTTACGCCATTCGTCGTTCTGTTTCTGTATTTCCGCAAATTCCTTCCGCATCTGTTCGACAGACCGGTTAGCCCTTTCGGAAAGCGATTCTGTCGAAGGCTCCGGAATCTCGCCATGCCCCGTCGCATCCCACGCGGCACCCGCATCGACAGGCGCCGGATCTATCCCCGTATCCTCAAACGTTCTGACCGTACCGATTGCGTCAACTCTCATTACAGTTCTCCCTTCGACCGCAAGACGGCCAATATCTTTTCATCTTCTGTCCCCGTGATGCCGGCGGAATTCGCCACTTCCACAAGCTGCATTCTTTCTGGCGTGGACAGTGAATCGATGTACTGCTGTGGCGTCGCCTCGAACCGTTTTACGGTTTTCGGGAACCAGAACATACGCGGAATGACCACATCACCAACCGCAGTTTTCAGCATTTCAAGACGTTCCTTGTCTGTCGGATACCGCTTGTGATCCGCTCTAAACGATTCAAGAGAGCGTGTCATGTAGTCGTTGAGCAATGCCCTCGTTTCGATGTCGTTTTTTTTCGTGGAATTGAGATTGATACCGTTCTGAAACAGCACCGTCTTCATGTCGAACGTCAGCTTTTCAAGCGCGTTTCTTCCCTGCTCCGTTTGCCCCATCGCCTGACGTCTGGCAAGACGATTGATTTCACCCGCCGGAAGTTTGCCGCGCAATGTGCGAAGGTCTGTCTGTTGCAACTTGTCCGGATTGTTGTAAAGCTCGGCCAGCAGATCATAGTCGTAAACGGTGTTCTTGTTGATGTACTGCACCGCCTCGCGGTAGTTCCTGTTGTTCAGTCTGTCAAGAGCGCCAGACTGTTCGATTTCCGTCATTGTCTTGCCTTCATCAGCCATGTTGTAAACGGAAATCAGCGTTTCTTCCTGCTCCTGCCTGTCGCTCGCCTCGAAAGCGCGAGACCGTCTCGAATAATCGTCCACCGCCGCCTGATAGGCCTGTCTGTCATTGCCAAACACTTCTTTGGCTTGCGTGGAAAACTCTGCAACCGACATGAGCTTGACGGCATCCCGATTCCTCTTGCTCCATGCAGCGACATTCTTTTGCACATAGTCCTGCGTTTCCTTCGGAGCGTGCGACAGCCAGTCATTGCCGTACTGTTTGACAAGATCGTCAACGGTTCCGGGCCCCGCATTGTAGGCGCCCCACATCTTCGCCAGATCGCCCTTGTAGTATTCGATCAGTTTATCTTGATAGGCCGTACCAACAGCCGCAATACGATCCATGCACCCATCCAGTCCGTACTGTTTCAGTGCCTCAGGTTTGAAATCCCATTCTTTTTTTTCTCCAAAGCGACCTTTCCCGTTTCCGACTTTCTTCAACACGTCGGCAGGTGCGATACCAAAACCTGGAGATTCCGCAGTTGCTGGCATGACTTGATATTCACCCAGCGCACCTTTTGGTGATTCCGTGATATTGCCGGACTTGTCGTAACGCTTGCCACCTGATTCCGACTGCATGGTAATGTTATGCGCGGCATTCCTGTCGCGCATGGTGTAATTCATGGCGCCTGTCGCAAACACCTTCGACGCATAGTCTTCGCCGATCCTGATGCTTTCCTGACGTCTGACATTACGGTTTACGTGTATCAGGTCGTCCGCGCTCATGATTTTTGAAAAGCGCTGCTGATATGCCTGTGCGGTTTTCAGATCGCCGTTTTCAAGTGCATCGTCGACAATCCCTCTGACGATTCCGGATGTTTGTCTGTTGGCAAGGCTGTCGGCCAGTTTTTCGTCTGCACCGTCTTTCATCGCCTGATACCTTGCCACACCGTGAAAGTCATTCAGCGCCTGCAATGCGGATTCCGGGTCGCTGGACGCATTGGCGAACGCCATCTTCCCGTACTGCGCTTTCGTGTCGTCCAGTGTCGCCTTCTCGTAGGCGTTGTATTGCTGGCTGATATAGTTCGTCGCATTGCGGTTGAAATTGCGCTGGAACGGCAGGATCATCGCATCGAACTTTTCCCGCTTGCTGGCCGACATGGACGACCGCATTCTGGACAGTTCGTCGTTGATGTTCTGATCTATCGTGTCCCTGACCAGCGTCCCGTCCTCGTTGCGCCAGGCGTTGATACCCTTGCGTTCGGCAAGCGCCGCCTGCTGATTATCCAGAAACTGCGCAAACGCATTCGCTTCCGCCGCCGCATCGTCGAACGTTCTGATTGCGTTGCCGCCTGTCCGACTTGTCACGATCCCGTCTTCGGTGAGCGTCTTCCCGACGCGGTAAAACAGTCTGATGACTTCCGGATGATTGCCCAGTCCGGTCGTTTCCAGAAATTCCTTGATTTCAGGCGTCCCGTAGGCGTCAACGGCTTTCTTCGCGATAGCCAGATTGGCGTCCAGAGCAGCGCCGCCGAACTCCTTGTCGTTCCTAGATTCTTCTGCCCATGCATTGCGCTGTTTCGTGACGGTTTCAACATCCATCCGGTTCAGGATTTCGGCAGCGTCTTTCAGGAGCGATGTGGCGTTTTCCTGATTCAGACCGTACTTTTTCGCCAGCCCGGTATAGCTATCGACAAGACCGGATTCAATGTTCATGCCGTCCAGCGCTTTTGCGTCAATCGTCCAGTTCGTGTCGATCAACGTGCCATTTGTCGTTTCATTGCCTGCCGCCGGAGCACCGCCAGACTGATTGTCCGTTTGCACACCGTTTTCCTGACCATCGACTGCCGTGTTATCCGTCATCGTTTCGTTTCCTGTCTCGTTCATCTGTTCTCCGTCTCCATCGTCAAAAACGCCTGTTTGTCGAAATCCAGCAAGGCGGCCTGTATATCCAGACCGATGTCCCTGCGCCCCTGCGCATACGCCAGCATCATCGCGTCACTGGAAAAATTGCTGGCATCGATCGCACATACCTGATGCAACATCCGCCAAATGAACCGCCTGCCGAGTGCATGCCCCATGACATAAGCCAGCTCGTCATCGCGCCGTTTCTTCGCTTCGGCAAGTTCGGTTTCCATTACGTCATCCATACATGCCCCCGTAACCTTGCAATCCCTGCATGATTTCCCCCAGATTCTGGGTATCGACCTGTGACAGTTCTTTCGCTGTCTGTGCCTGTGCGGCCTGTTGCGCCATGACTTGCTGTTGCGCCTGCTGTTCGGCACGCTGTTGCCGGATGATCGCCACATCCCGACCGGACACGATGGTTTTCGGATTCACGCCAAGCGAATCGGCAAGATCGTCAACCGCAGCATCCGCATCGAACTTGTCCAGCACATCCGGTTTCATTTGCGCCATGACACCCAGCGAATTGAGGAAACGACTCTGGCTGCTTGCCGACGTCATTTTCTGTGCCTGCGCCAGCACTGACGTGTACTCGATGACGATTTCCTGACCATGCAGTTCATCCGGTAGCGGTGGCACGATGCCAGCTTCCGCCATCTTGTCGAACGTCATTTCGATCAGCGGCGACAACAGTTCGTTGTCCAGCCGTTCCAGCACAGGACCCAGCATGAGCATCTTTTCGGACTGGCGTTCCGCGACTTCCGTTGCGGTCATGGTCTGCGTCTGCTGGTCGAACATCATGAACAGGTCGGTGTAGAACGATGCATGGATACGCTCACGCACATCCACGATGTCGGCCAGCAAACCGGATAGATCCGGACGGATTTCATAAGCACTGCGTATAGCAGCCATTTCTGCCGGAGTTGCATACAGCACGCCACCGGGAAGAAGGTTCACACCCGCATTTTTCAGACTGGCCGGTATCAGTCGCGTCGGGTTGTTCTGCTGATCGATCCCCTGCCCCTTGCGCAACTGTTCGACCTGCAGCTGCTTGATGTCAGGCAGCGCCCACATGGATGGGGATATGCCGTAATCGTCCATGACATCCCATCGCGGCGCCAGCACGGGAAAACGCTTGTATCCTGATTCCCTCAATACTTCGCCGGATGCCATCAGGTACACAGACCGCCATGGCATATCCGTATTTTTCGGACTGTTCACGTTCCGTTCCGTCCGCGGCTCGATCGCGTGAATGACCGTGAACAACGAATCGTAATTCCCGTGTTCGTACTGGTTCATCACATTGGATGGACAGCCATCACCGAACATATCGACCAGTGCCTTGACCGTCATCTGGAATTCCCGATACAGCGTATCCACAACACCGTACATGTCGGTAGCGATGCAGTATTCCCCGGCCGTCAAGGGATAGCCGTGAATGATGTTGTCGTAATGCCCGGAAAGAATGGCAGGGCCCGTCCCGAAAAGCCCCAGTTCGTCATAAATCGTGTGCAGGACACGATAGATATTGGACTTAGAAAACACGCGCCGCATGATCGTCGCCACGTCATAACACCATGCCTTGACCTGCATGTTCTTGGCCAGATCGGGATCGGCTGTCGTCAGCCCGAACCATGGACGCGCAGGCGACGTCATACCGGACATGAGGCCGGCGGACAAAATGCGCTGTGCACGCGCAGGAGTGGAATCGAGAATCTTTTTGCTGCTGGTGCCACGCAAATTCCGGTTCGTCACGACATACCTGCCGCGGTACGGATTGACGTAATCCGTCACATCCTGCCAGATCGGCAGAATATATGAACGTTCGTTCTTGAGCGCCTGCCACCGCTTGAGAATCTGCTGGCGCATTGCCATATCAGCCGCCCAGCAAGGTTTTTTTGCGTTTGTTGGACGATCCCAATGTCGCCCCTTCGGCGCCGGTCAGCATGGTCGATCCCAGACCGGAAGCGTTTTCGCTTTTAATCGTATCGACATCCGGGCTTTTCGCATTGGCTGCTCTGAGCTGTTCCTGAGCGGTTTTCGCCTGCTGTTGCGCGATGGCATTGGCTTCCTTCATCGCTCTTTCCTGCTTTTTCGCCGGACTCGAACCTGTAAGCGCACCGACTACGCTTCCGATCAGTCCGCCGCCCTTCCCGCCGCCCTTGTTACAAACTCTCTGTGCGGAAACGTATCCGCTATGCTTGTCCGGTAAAATCATGTCAGACCTCTAAACGTAAATTGCGATAAACCGTCCTGAATCCGTATCGGTGATGCATTCGCTCCATACCGGGCGATACATTGCATTCAATCCACGACACCCCTTGGTTCCTCAGGAAATCCTTGAATGGTGGCAAAAACAGCGTCATGAACTCGTCCAGTCTTTCGCCTGCCATCGCCAGCACGTTGACGGCGGTCGCCTTCGGATAAACCACATCCTCAAAAGCCATGAGCATGAAAATACCGTCGTCATCGTAGGCAACGCCTATTCCGACAATGCCTTTTTTGGCAAGGTCTTTGACATCCTCTTTGGTAAATTCGCCGTGCACCGCTTTTTTTTCCAGGCGGTCAACAAGTTTTTCGACAGACGGCCAAACCGCGTCTATTTTTCCCGGATCGAGAAATTCAAGCGTTACGCCATTTTTTTGAAATTTGATTGCCATTCCCGAATAATGAACCAACAGGAATGGACATATGGGACACTAGAACGCGTCAAGCGGGTTGTATTCCACGCGCTCTGTTTTTTCATTGGACTTGCGAACCGGCGCGGCAAATGTGAGGGCCAGCGCATCGGCCAGATCAGGCGAACGCCCCAGACGTTCCTTGATTTTTTCCTTGCTCTCCAGCATCATTTTTCCGGAAGCATCGAACAGGTATGTCGGCGCCGACAAATCGGCTTTCAGCGTTTCGTGATTCGGTATCATCCCGCCGGAACGCAACCATGCCGCCATTTCTATCCACATTTCCGCACGACGGTTCTTGTACTTTTCCGACAATGCCCGCGCACCGAAAGCCACTTCCGTGACATCGCATCCCAGCTGCCGGACACGATCGATCACCCCCGCGCCAGCGCCGGCATCCACGAAAACGGCATCCGGACGATTCTCGGCGATGAAGCTGACCAGCCGATCAGCAACCGCCATATTGTCCAGTTTCCGTATGACAACCGGCTCGAAAGCAACCAATCCCTGACGCTTGAAAAACACTGTCGCATCATCACCGAAACGCGCGACATCCACTCCGATAATGATCGGTGCATAGGCAATATCCCGTTCGACATACTGGCGTTTCGCCGATTCCGATACCAGATCGATCGGTATCAGGATGTCATCCGATTCCGCCGAAAAGTCGCACAAGAATTCCTGCCGGTACGCATTATCACTCATCTCATCACGCAAGCTGGACAGTTCCTTTTCATCGATCACACCGGTTTCGTCCGCACGATACATGACCGATGTCCATTCCGGATCATCGCCTTTCAATCCCCTGTCGAACAATCCTTTGAAAAGATTCTGGCCTTTCGGCGTACCAATGAACACCGCAGACCCGCCACGATCTGCCAATGCCGGCCGGATGATTTCATGCCAGACTTCCGGTTTCATCTGCGCCACTTCATCCAGCACCACGATATCGAAGTACCCGCCGCGCAGCGCATCCGGATTGTCGGCGCCGAAAATCCGGATCATCGCGCCGTTTGGAAGTGTGGTCGAAAGCTCGGACGCATTGACCTTGATGCCAGGAATCGGCGCCGTGTAATACCGCAGGTAATCCCACGCGATCATCTTCGCCTGATTGAGATAGGGCGCGATATAACCGAAACGTCCGGCACGCTTTTGGCATTTCACGGCTCCCTTGATGAGATGATTCACGGCCAGCACCGTTTTGCCGAATCGCCGATGCGCAACCACCGTGATGAACCGGTGCGATTCAAGCAATGCATGAACCTTCGGATGACGCGGTTTGTACGGTATCTTGACGATCATTCATCCCACCTGACGGTTATCTCGCCATCGATATGCGACCGTTCGACATACAGACCTGCCGCCTTCCCCCTGGCGATTTCAGCCTGTATCGCAGGTCCGTACTTGCCTTCTTCTTTCGCCAGCTCCCGCAATTCTTCCAGCGTGGACAAATGCTGCGCCAGTGTGATCTGTGCGCTTTCTGTTACAGGTTTCCGAAGCTCTTCAAGTCTTGTTGCAATCTTGTTGTTGTCCAGCAGTGCCTTGGCATTTCTATTGACCGTTTCAGGCTTCATGCCCTTCGCGTTATACACCCTCCGATAAGCCTCAGACGCATTCCTGGTCTCGATATAGGCAAGACAAAAGTTTTCCTGTTTCTGTGTAAGTCTCTTCATTTTGTACTACATTGTGGTATAATTATTATATGTACACGATTTCCGAAACCCCCGTTTTTCAAAAATCCATTGAAGAAATATGGACTGAGGCTGAACGCCTTGAATTCATTTCCTGGATTGCGAACAATCCTTTTGCCGGTGATGTTGTCCCTGGCACTTCCGGGCTTCGCAAGGTTCGCTGGAAACGAAGCGGAATGGGTAAAAGCGGCGGAGTTCGTGTGATCTACTACAATACGTTGGATCAAGGGCATATATGGCTTCTCTTGGCCTATACCAAGACGAAATTCGATAATTTGCCCGCCAGTTTTCTCAAGAAATTGAAAGAGGCTCTTGATGGATAAGGAAATGCAAGCGTTTTGCGATACGCTACTGGAATCCGTTAAACAGATGAAAGCCGGAAAAGCAGCCAGAACAACCACTGTTTCGGTTCCTGACGTAATTCGCGCACGAAACAATATCAAAATGTCACAATCCGATTTCGCCACGCTGATCGGTGTATCTGTCCGTACTCTGCAAGCTTGGGAACAAGGAAAACGTACTCCTTCCGGCGCTGCCAGAACACTGATTCGGGTCGCTGAAAAACATCCCGATATCCTGCTTGAAGCCGTACAGTAATCTGTCATTGTTTTCCCTTTCCTTCCTGAAAAGACCCGCATTACGCGGGTCTTCTCTTCTATCACACAAGAACCGCTTCACGCGGAACGATGGACGCCAGTTTGGTCAACCCTCTCGGAGTGACAACAACCTGCTCCCGGATACGTTCTGTCCCGTCATCCAGTGTCATGGCATATACCTTATGGGTGAGATAACCGCACTGGATTTTGTCCTGATAAGCGTTGTAACTCCTCCCTCCGACACGTCGGTATATCCATTTTTTCGCTTGCAGGAAATCGAACAGGTCTTTAGGACGGACGTTCAGGCTTTTGGCTGCGTTGGTCAGGTTCAACAGCCCATCCGCATTGGCTATCCTGTCAAATCCTTCTGCCTTCGGTGTCTGTTCCGCTACCTTGTTTTCAAGCAACCGGTTTTCATTTTCAAGCCTCAGGCGTTCCTGTTCTGATTCCATCGCCAGTTTCAGGATATCCATTCTGGACAGGCTATTAACATCAAATCCATTCCTGATAGTGTCCCGCATTTCATAGAACTTCTTGACCAGCCGGATCTTGAACTGCTTGACGATTTCCGAATTGCGCATGTACGAGAAAAGAAGCGTTGCTTGCTGTTCATTCAGAATGGCATATTCGGTATCGCCGCCACCATGCTGCCCTTGCAATCTTGGTCGGATTTCAAATCTGACCAAGCCGAACTCATTGAAATCATTAAGATTATTCCTGATCAGCTTCATAATTGAAGCGTGTTCAACACCGGTTCCTTCTGCAATAATGAGGGACGTAGTTGTCGCTTCGCCGTCGACCATTGCGACCAGTTCATTCTTTTCTTCTGTGTTCATGTTTTTCATGATCAGGCTCCTTTTCTCGAAACGTATTCACCGACCCAAAGAAATCTTGCGAATGCAGAATTGGCCAGCTCGGAAAGCGATTTCAGTTTCTTCTGGTAATCGTCCAGTGCTTCGATCGCTTCCATGTAAATGTCTTCATCACCATCTATGATCGCTTTTGCTTTTTCGATGAAGGTTTCACTGTCATACGACAGAAAGAGCAACATCAGTCGGCGCGTGCGATGTTGTTCCGCCAGCGTCTTTTCAATGGTGTCGATTTGCTCGGATATGATCGCAGCCGGGAACCGGGGGATTTTGAGAAATGGAATATCAATGACGGGTGCTACAGACGTAGCAATGGATTGATTGGACATGATGTGTCTCCGTGTACAAGTTTCTGAAACTTGCCTTCCCTGACGCCAATCAGGGCGGGCAAGACTATACAGGTTGGCGTACCGGGTACACGGAACCGGCGTGCATTGCTGCACCCCATACAGTCTGCCCATAACAGGAGACACACGGACATAAAAAAACCGCGCTGATGGCGGTTGTCCGCCGTGTATTATCGGGACGCCAATCCCGACACCGTCTTTTTCCGGTGCAGAATCAGTATATCCGCGCCCTGTAATCTGTGTCAATCTACCTGCTGTCATAATTCACAATCCTGCACACCTGCGATTTTGAAATTTCCATTTTCCGCGCAATGGCACGGATGCTCATTCCGTCTTCATGCAACTGCCTGATCAACTCGACTTCGTTGTCAGTCAATTTCGCGGCGGGATGCTTCTGGCCGGAAGCGCTCCGGGAACAGCGACCTGCATTTTTCCGTAGCCTCATCTATCGCAATCATCCTTTTCTTGCTGCCCTGTTCACCTTCCATCGACGCATCGATCAGCCACATGGCAGCGAAACGCGGAAGCAAGCCAGAAATCAGAAACGCTCTATCTTCCATCCCAGCCCATCACGTCTTGTTTTCTTCCTGACCGCCAAGAACTCGACCGGATACATCTCGGCAGCGACCTTGATCTTCACTCTTGCGTCGTCGTGCCAGTACCCCTTGACTTCGTGCATCTCAAGCCTGCCGTCGGATCGCATCACCGCGAAATCCGGCGTGTAAAACGTGTTGTCCGCCAGCCTGAACTTCATGCCCTCGAACCGGTACCAGGCTATCTCGCCGCAGTTTTTCAAAATCTGAAGATGCTCCGCATACTCAGTCTCTGTCTTGTTCATCTGACCTGTTTTCATGCGCCCCAGCGCAAGGATCGACGGTTTCATTTTCAATTCGCTTTCTTCAACAGGTGCGGTTGCAGCGTGACAAGATTTTTCTGATCGTTTTCGACATCATCGTATTGACAAACAACCCTGTCGAAAGCATCCCTTCTAAAAGGACCAGATAAAACTTTCCTGACCGTCGCCAGCCGTCCGGATGGCGTAATCACCTTTTGCCCTGTTTTCAAATCGCACATAGATCCCCCTTTTGCGATAAACGTCGTTTCAATTCAGCAAGTTTTTCAAGAGCAGTTTGTCTGTCCGTGACTGATTCACCAGGAGCAGGCAACGCATGACGAAATTCAGGCACGTCAGGCAATTCGTCATCACGAGAAAGATTCGCAGAAAAAATCCGGGACCATTTTTTCTTGGCAGATTCCCATGATGAACACCTCAAATCGAAAAAGCCGAATTCAACAGCAGTCCAGTAAACAGCTTTTTTCGACCAGACATCTTTCCCCGATTGCCGCTTGCAAACCTGTTCCTGTGCTTCGGCAAACGCTTTTTCGAAGTCTTGATCCTGCCGGCACATAAGCAAAAATTCCGGCAATGTGGGCGGCCATGGACGCATCTTGCATGCTTCAAGACCAGTTCTGACTTCTCGCACGGTAAGCCCGGACAGTGCATCCGCCCACGTGACTTTCACGACAGACAGATCCGTACCTTTCCACATCTGTGCGAAGCGAGTGCCGTACATGGCGGAAAACTTCGCAAAGAGCGCCTCGACGTTATCCAACGAAGCGGGCTTGCGCGTCGATTGTTCGGGCCTCATTGGCTCTGCGTGTCCGTCCGGTGAGTTCGTCAAGTATTCGCTGATTTTCCGCATCTCGTGTTTCCTTCGGTCTGATCTCGGTTTCTCCAGAATTTTCAGCTTCGCGCAACCATCCCTCGAGGATGGCGATCACATAGCCTGCGGGTATTCGCTCGTTCGGTTTTCGGTCACGTGCAAGCTGGCAAGCCGCGGCCACGGTGCCGATCCGTATGCGATGATCCGCCAGAGCAATGACCTTCGGATGCTGCGGATTGCCCTGTATCCCGTACTGTCGCAAAACCGATGAAATATCGCCGGGTTTCTCCACAAACGCATCCGGGTTACCCGTTGGGTTTCCGTTGGGTTTTTCCGGCGCGCTTTCTTTACCCCCGAACGATAGTGAGGGGGTTTCTTTTATACTGGTTACTGGGGACTGGTTAGGGTTTTGCGTGGGTTCTTCGTGGGTTTCTTGTGGGTTATCGTTGGGTTTTGTCTGGGTTTCTGTTGGGTTTTGTTTGGGTTTTCGTTCGGTTTCATCCGTTTCATCGAAAATCCGCTTTGGACGTCCACCCTTCGCCCCGTTTCCCTTGTTGGCGCGCGCCTTGTTCTGATAGTCCGCGATTTCCTCTTCTGCACGACCGTTCTTCCAGACGCCATTCTCAAGATGGAAAAACTCGTCCAGAACGACATCAACCGCCTTGCGCTCGGCCTTGCTATGCGCCCTGGCATAACGATACTTTTTGTCGTCCGGTATGCCCTGCTCGGAAATGTAGTAACGATCCAGCAGGATTGTGTAAACACCGTGCTCCAGCAGGGACAGATGAGCCGTGTCACGGGTGTAATCGCCTAGATGCCGTTCGTAATAGTTCATGATTTTTCTCTCAGCCTTTCACGCTCCAGCTTCAAATATTTCGTATGCTCATGATCCGGAAGGTATGAACCGCGTTCGATCATCCCTCTGGCCAGTTCAATAGCCGATCGTTCTGTCCATCCTTCATCGATGAAGTACCGCGTCAGCACCTTCTCATCGTATTGGTAGTCCTTTCCAGAAACACTCTTCATTTCCACACCAATCTCGGCTATCTATAAAGCAGGGGACACAGCCATGCTATGCTTGTGTTTCCGACTACAAACTTTCACAAAAGGGCCCCTATGATCGAATCATTTACTGCCATTTACACCGCTATTACCAGCGCCATCGGCACGGCCAAAACCGCTATCAAGGCCATCAACCTCAAGGACGCAAGTGATGTACTCGGCCAACTCGTTAGCGCTCAGCAAGCCCTCATTACTTTGCAATCTGAACTTATCGAAGCGCGTGAGAAACTTCATGAACTGCAACGACCGCTCGAAATAAAAAGTGAATACAAGCTTGTCAACGTCGGAGATTGTGGCGCCCTTGTCAGAAACGACTGTATTGATCCTCTCGAAAATCTCACTGAATCTGGCGCCAAAAGAACCCAGTTCTTCTGCCAGCTTTGCGCTAATAAAGACATGCTTGTCCTCCTCAGGCACGATACCGACGATGGATACAGACTTTTTTGCCCGAACTGCCGGGAGATAATCGAAATTCAAGCTCGATCTCGTCAGTTTTATTGACAAATCAATGTTCTTTTCGATGAGATCGAACAGATTCAACAAAAGATCAAATTTCTTTTGATCCTCTTTTTGCTCTGTAGTCATTTCCCTTCCCTCTGAACAAATTCCGCCCCTAATCGTCCCTCACCGTCCCTGCCAATAGATCACGCTGGTCGCTACCATGACCATACGCAAACTCACGGAGAATTTTTCGGATGAACGGCGACAGAGAATCGAACCCCTGCCTCGCGGCAATCACCTTCAGATCAGACTTGAGCGTTTCTCCCAGCCAGACCTTCACCTCATCGGTCAGCTTCTCACGGCGCTTCATAAACTGTCCTCATTGCGAAAACCTTTTCGGGTACAGAATTTCAATCTCTCTTATTTTGCCCTCAAAAAATTCGGACAAACGTTCAGCAAGATTAGGCGATGGGACTTGCTTACCGCGCTCAATCCTCGAAAGATGTGATGCACTGATACCCAATTCGCCGGAAACAAACTGTAACGACAAACCGTGCCTCTTTCTGCATTCCTTCAATCTGCTCATACAAAATAACCGATATTTGAGTGATGCTCAAAATATACCACGGATTTTCGTTTTGTCAACTATTTGCCTGTAAGTCAAAAACAAAAGAAGATATCAATATGAAATTTGGACAACGACTAAAAGAAATCCGCCTCTCCAGAAACCTGACCATGACAGACGTGGAAGCCCGCGCCGGTCTGAAGGTCGGAAACATCAGCAGGATCGAGAAGGGAACACAATGGGTATCGGAAGATTCCTTGCATGCCATTGCGCGTGCCCTCGATGTCCCAGTCGCAACACTCTTTACTGAGGAAAATTCCAACAGCACAAGCGGCTACATTACATTCCAAAGACTGAATGTTCAGGCCAGCGCAGGGGCAGGAAGCGAACCTGTCGAATATCCAGACGTCCTGCAGGAAATTCGTGTACTTGAATCATGGGCACGTCAAACGCTGGGAGTTGTCGATCCCAGTCGGATAAAAATCATCACCTGCAAGGGCGATTCCATGACGCCAACAGTTCGTCCTGGAGATATTGTATTTGTCGATATCTCCGTCCGGCATTTTCAGGCAGAAGGAATTTATGTATTGGCATGGCAAAATCAACTTCTCTTGAAGCGTCTGAATGCCTTGTTTGACGGCAGGCTGGCAATACAAAGCGATAACGAAACCAACTATAAAACAGAATACGTTAAGGCAGAACAATCCGATCAACTGACCATTTGCGGGAAAGTACTCGGCTGGTGGACATTGAGGAAAAGTGGGATGTAGTATGGATTTCAGAGACTTTCTGGAAAATGTTCTAAAATGTGCTTTTATTGTTGGTGCTTCTCTTTTTTGGCTATATCTTGCATTTGATTCTTGGTATAACGACAAGGAAACAAAGACTCTATTAACAAGAATACTTGTGTGTTTTTACCCATCATTCATTTTTTTATACGGGCTCATATTTTTTGTCAAATATTCATTTTTCACATTTAATGATTACATGTTCTTTATAGGATGGTTTGTCGTATCGATATATGGAACACTTGTCATCAGCGACTACCCAAAACATAGACCAGAAGGAAGCAAGTTTTTTAAAATAGCGATGTTATTAACAATAATTATTGTTTGTGCCAAGGTCGTCTGGTCAGCAATAAAGCACTGATTTCCCACTTACGAATGTAGGAGAAATCACATCATCCTATACCAACCGTACATGCAATTTTTTCCCGACTACCTGCGCATACCGTTTTAGCATAGACATCGACGGCAAACTACCGGATGCCAAGCCTTTCTCAAGCCTTGCAACAGATGATTGCGTAGTACCCATACGTTCCGCTACCTGTGCTTGCGTCAGACCAGCTGCATTTCTTGCGGCAAGAATATCATCCAACAGCTGGAATTCAGCTTCAAGCTTATCGTATTCTTCCCGGAAAGCTGGGTCCTTCATCCATTCGGATACCATTTCTTCGTGAGTTTTACTCATTTCTTTTCTCCTTCATTCTTGACAACGCAATATCCAGATCACGCTTCGGCGTCTTTTGTGTTTTCTTGATAAAGCTGTGAAGAATAACAATTTTCCGACCAACCTTCGTGCAAAAAAAAGCACGTCCGATCCCCACTTCAGCCTTGACGCGCAACTCGAATAACCCACTCCCGAAGGCCTTCGTATGCGGTTCGCCGAGATTTCCTCCATATATTTTCATGCGTTCAGTCAATCTGGCGTAGCGCGCACGGAGAGAAACCGGCCAACCGTCAATATCCTGCCGAACATCATCATTGTAGTAATCGATTGAATATCGCTTTTCCATGAGCGGATTATAGCATTATTGCTATATTTTACAAATGCAGCGACAACCTCTCCCATCCAACGAAATGTAGTACCACGACAACAAAAAACAATAAATTTTGAGCTTGACTCAAAATTTATATTTGAGTAACATGCGCTTGTATATTGAGTATCACTCAAACAGGTGAAAAAAATGAGCGCACAAATTATCACAGCAGGCCCCGGCGATTCCTGCACATACCCGATCGGCACTTGCGACCCGCAATGCATCGATTACGAAGCACTCATGTCCATGGATGAATCCAACCATGACGACATCGTGCGTGAGCTGGAAGCAGACAAATACGAAACACAAGTCGAAGTCGGCAAGAAGATAGCGGCATCCGACCCGTCATGGTTCGGAGAAGCGGCATCCATCTGCTTGCGTTATCAGGCAGCCAAAAAAAAGAAAGACGCCTTGGGAAGAATGCGAGCGTACTTCCAACTCATGCAGGTTTTCAATCATTTGACCAACTGCGCCATCGAGGAATGCGCAAAAGACAGAACTGAACAGGAGTGAGACATGGATTTCGGATTTGCGATCAAAAAGATGAAACAGGGCGAACGGGTATTCAGGAAAAGCTATCCGTCTCGCGCTTACGGGATTGCCAGAAACGGCAACGACCAAATGATTTCGGACTTCACTTGCTACGGTCATATGAGCATGGCAGTCCTGACGACTAAAGACATTCTCGCTGAAGACTGGGAACTGTTTACGGGGTGGAATGATGACTGAACAGCAATTTTCCTTCTACTCACTGAACGCAATGGCACAGCAAATGGATGTCATGGCGCGAAACGGCGTAAACATCGCATGGCTCTACGAATCATGCCGTGACGTTTATGCGGAAGTGCCGGTTCGTCGCAAGCGAACTGAAACACGGCTCAACCATCATCATCGAGGCCTGAAATGAACCGCTACATCCACCTCGACACCGCATGGCGATACATCATCACGGCATTTTTCGTCGGCACCGTACTCGGCTGCCTCATCGCCTACGTATGGACAGATGACGCCCGCATCGAACAGGACGAACAACTCGTCCGCATCAGCAAGATCGTGGCATCCCATTACCGGAAGGAGTGCGGAAAATGAACAGAACAGACTTTCTCGCCACCCGCCGCACCGGCATCGGCGGCTCCGACATCGGCGCCATACTCGGCCTGTCCACATGGCGTACCCCCTACGACGTTTTCCTTGAAAAAACATCGCCTGATATCACGCCAAAAGAATCCGATTCCATGTACTGGGGAACCGTACTCGAAGATGTGGTGGCGTCCGAATACCAGATCCGTACCGGACGCCGTGTGCAGCGTGTACGCCAGACAATGCGCCATCCGGAATACGACTTCGCCATCGCCAACATCGACCGGGCCGTCATCGTCCCGGAAATCGCCGGCAATGTCCGCTGGAAAAACGGCAAGCTGACCACCGACCGCATACTGGAATGCAAAACGGCCAATGGATTCGCCGCCTCCGAATGGGGCGAACCCGGAACGGATTTCGTACCGGACAGCTATCTGTGCCAATGCCAGTGGTACCTGGGCGTTACGAATACGCAAGTGGCCGATCTGGCCGTCCTGATCGGCGGCAATGATTACCGGACATTCACCATCGAGCGCGACCCGGAACTGTTCGCCGACATGATCGACGCGGCCGGCACATTCTGGAAAAACTGCCGGAAAGGTATCGCGCCGGATCCGGCGACCGTACAGGACGCCGCACGCAAATGGCCGCGCCACATCGCCGGCAAGTCCGTCATCGTCGATGTCGATATCGCCAGCGCCTGCGAACAACTGGAAATCCTCAACGCCCGTATCAAGTCACTGAACGAAGAAGCCGACGACCTGAAACGGCAAATCATGACCGCTTTCGGCGATGCCGAAGAAATCACCTGTCAGGGCAACCGGCTGGCGACATGGAAAACCCAGACATCCCATCGTCTCGACAGCAAACGCCTGAAAGAAGACCACCCCGAGCTGGTCGCCGAATACACCAAAACAACCGAATCCCGTATTTTACGACTTACCAAACGAGGCAAGAAATGACTACCGCCATAACAGAACAGAGACAACCGGCCTTTTCCCTCACCCCGCAATCAATCGATGAAGCCTTGAGATTTGCGGAAATGCTGAGCAAATCCAGCATCGTGCCGAAAGACTACCAGGGCAATGCCGGCAACATACTGGTTGCCATCCAGTGGGGCATGGAAATCGGCTTGCAGCCATTGCAGGCCATGCAAAACATCGCCGTCATCAACGGCCGCCCCTCCATCTGGGGAGACGCCATGCTGGCGATCGTCCGCGGCTCCGGTCTGCTGGAATACATCCGGGAAGAACCGACAGACGAAAGCTGTACCTGCACGATCAAGCGCAAGGGAGAAGACCCCGTCACTCGTACCTTTACCATGGCGGATGCAAAGAAAGCAGGACTGGCCAACAAACAGGGGCCATGGACCCAGTATCCCAAACGCATGATGCAAATGCGTGCCAGAGCGTATGCACTGCGCGACGTATTTCCGGATGTCTTGCGCGGCGTGGAAGTCGCCGAAATCGCAAGCGACCTGCCGGTACCGGAAAAAGACATGGGCAAAGCCGACGTAATCGATGAGACGAAACCGGCCGCCACGACAAAAACCGCCGCCCTGAAAAACCGGATCGCCGCGAAAAAATCAACCAGAGAACCCGTCACACTGCAGGTCGTGATGGCTGCAATCGGCAGTGCGACCACACTGGACGAACTGAAGAAAACGGCGGACATGGCTGCCGGTCTGACGAATCCTGACGACAAGGAACAAGCCCGAAAAGCATATGCCGAAAAAAAAGCCGCACTCAAGGCGGAATCCGTCGATCCGGATACCGGCGAAATCACACAACAACCACAGGATGAAACCATCCCCGCTTCCGAAATCGCCAACCAGATCGAAAACGCGAAAACACTGGACGACCTTTACATGGCCGCCGACGGCATCCGCTTCGTGCCACAAGAACAGCAAGACGAACTGAACCGGATGTACGAAGAAGCCAAAGCACGCCTTGAAGGAGACGTGAAATGAGCAATGAACTGGTGAAGTTACGTGAAATGCTCTGCGAGATTTTCGGCAATGTGGATTCGTATCTGATTGTCGCAAGAGATGGCGATCAGGCCTACACGTCATTGGAAGCCAATGATGATGATCTGGCTTATATGGTTGCGCTCGCCAATAAAGTGCTCATGAAACGTCTGGAATCCAAAAACGAAAAACTGAATTAGTGCTGTCACAACCCAGTTACCCGGATCTGGCCAAAATCCGGGACCCATGAAGGAGAAAACAAATGCAGCAATTTATCGGCACAAAACTCATAAATGCGAAACCGATGACTCGCGGTGAGTATAACAAGTATCGCGGCTGGGAAGTCCCGGACAATGAAAATCCTGAGGACGCTGGTTATCTGGTCGAATATCAGGACAGCCCGACAGCCAATACGCCAGACCATGCAGGGTATGTGTCTTGGTCACCCAAGGATGTGTTCGACAAAGCGTACAGGCAGTCCGATGGCATGCCGTTTGGCCTGGCAATCGAGGCACTCAAAAGGGGATTTCTCGTCTCCAGAAAAGGATGGAACGGTCAAGGAATGTGGTTACAGCTGATCGAACCTTTATCCGATGTGCATCTCGCATATATCCAAATGAAAACCGTTGACGGCAACTATGTCCCATGGCTGGCAAGCCAGACCGACATGCTTGCTGATGACTGGATGATTGTCGAGTGCCGATTTTAGCCCGGCCATTAAAAAACAGGGACATAAAGGAGAAAACAAATGTCTGTAAGACCCATCACCGATACGTTACGACAAATCGCAGGCGGCGAATTTATCGACAAATCAAGCGACATGATGGCCGAATTGGTCAGAGCAGTTGATGAGCAAGGCGGTCAAGGTTCCATCACACTGAAAATCACAGTCAAGCGTGCAACGGCCAGCGGAGCCATGACCGTGACTGGGAAAGCCACCCTGTCGAAACCGGCAGAAGCACCGATGGAAGCACTCTTGTTCGTCACACCGGAAGGCAATCTGGTTCCTGACAATCCGAACCAGCAAAAGCTCAATCTCAGGACTGTTGACGTTCCTGCCGTTCCACTGAAAACGGCAAACGCTCAATAACCCCCCTCTTACTCTTAAAGGACTTTGACATGGACGAAGAAAACAAGAACATCGCGGAAACGATTTTCGAGAACGCGCCACAACCGATTACCGTTTACGAAAACGATGAAATCCAGTTCCGGAAAATCGCCGTCCCGGAAGGATGGAAAGTACAGGACTTCGACAACGAAGCCTTGTTGCCGAGGCCGAGACGAAAGAAGGCGACGGTATCGCTCAAAGACGCAGACAGTTTTATCAAATACATCAAACGTCACGGTTCGCTTACCGCCTGCACGATCTGGGGAAACGTTGATTACCTCAACAGCAAAGCTCAGTTTCAGGCTGTCATCAATGACCACGGCGAAAAAGAAGACGAGCAGGCATGGCGCGACCACATCGCACGCTTTACGCCGCAGTTTTCACCGGAGTATCAGCGATGGATAGGTAAAAACGGAACCGTCATGTCACAAGTCGAGTTCGCTGAATTCCTTGACAACAATCAGACGGACATCGCCAGTCCGGAAGGCTACCCATCCAGTGCGGAAATCCTCAATATGGCCCTCAACTTCGAGGCAAAGCAGGATTACCGATTCAAGTCATCGGTCCGCCTGCAAAGCGGCGGCGTCAATATGACGTTTGTCCAGGACGACGACGCAGGGACCATCGAACAGATGAAGGTATTTGACCGATTTGCCATCGGTATCCCGGTTTATTTCGGATGTGACGCCTATCAGATCAATGCCCGGCTCCGCTACCGACACCGCGAAGGCAAGGTTGTGTTCTGGTATGAGCTCATCCGCCCTGATCTCGTCATGAAAGCTGCGACGGACACCATTATCGAAAAGATCAAGTCTGAATGTGGTCAGCCGTTCTTCTTCGGAAATCCGTTTGCCAGCTAATTGATCGGTTCCCCCTGTTTCCTCAAACAGGGGCCATTATGCAAGCCGATTGATCCAGTCGGTTTACATCATGGCGAAACGACCATGACGCCTGCTTTTGCGGATGATTCTCAGGCGATTACGTTCTTTGTCGCTTATCTGGGGATTAGCTCCTAGACCTTTCTAAATTGGCAAAGCGGAAAGACGCTTGACAGCCGGACAGACGGCATCAACGTATTGAAATAGGGGTTGTAATGGCTTTGAAAAAAAGAAAGGAAACACCGCTCCCGCCACCGCCACCAAATAGCGATGTACTTATCAATCAGGGAATGGCGGGCGATGAAGTGATAGTGAGAATTGATGTTTATGGCGCTAAATTGAATATCGAAGGATCGTCATTCGCTCATGTGAAGTATGCCGCAATGTGCCTCGGTGAGATTCTTGGTGTCGATAAAGCGAATTAGAGAAAGGCGAAAAAGATGGCATCGATCAACAAAGTCATCCTCATCGGCCATCTCGGCCGCGATCCGGAAAACCGGTATCTGCCGAGCGGCGAACAGGTCACCAGCATTGCAATTGCCACGACTGACCGCTGGCGCGACAAGGCGACCGGTGACATGAAGGAACAGACCGAATGGCACCGCATTTCCTTCTTCGGCAAGCTCGCAGAAATCGCTGGCCAGTATCTGAAGAAGGGATCGCAGGTTTATGTCGAAGGCCGTATCAGGACACGCAAATATACCGACCGCGAAGGAATCGAGCGTTATGCCACCGAAATCATCGGTGACACCATGCAGATGCTGGGAAGCAAACAGGACGGCAGCGCGCAGCCTGCCGGCACGAAACAGCCGGCACAGCGCAACAGCTATGCCGAAGCCAAACAGACCGGACGGCGCCCTGCTCAACCTACAGATGACGATTCGGATATTCCTTTCTGAGGATTTTGAAATGATTGCACAGACAACCACTTGCGGATATACTGACCCTGCACGTGAGAAAAAGCGTGCCGGGCTTGGCAGCTCGTTGATTCTAGGCGCACACCGCCTGAACCTTGTTTTGTGCGGTTTTTTTGTGCGCAAGTCTCCTGTTATGGGCGGAGTTTGCGGGACACCTTCGGGTGTGCCGTTTCCTAGAACGCGGTCTGCCAACCTGCAAGCTCTTGCCCACCCTGCTTGGCAGCTGGGTATGCAAGTTCCAAAAACTTGTTCTAGGAGACATACCATGTCTAACGTATCTCTGTGCGCGTCCGCGCCTGTCGAATTTCAATTTCAATCCAATACCGTTCGTACTGTCGCCATCGATGGTGAAGTCTGGTTCTGTGCTACTGACGTTTGTTCAGTTCTCGGATATGTCAATTCAAGAGACGCTGTTTCAAAACATTGCAAAACGAAGGGTGTAGCGAAACGCGACACCCTTACTGAAAAAGGTAATCAGGAACTTACATACATCAACGAATCCAACTTGTACCGCCTGATTATTCGTTCCAAGAAACCGGAAGCAGAAAAGTTCGAGACGTGGGTTATGGAAGAAGTCCTGCCTGCTATCCGGAAAACCGGCGCCTACTCGCTGACCATTTCCAAGGCCCAGCAAGGCGAATTAGCTACCTTGATCGCCGAACGCTTTCCATCCGGCAAAGACCGCCCCTACGCATGGTCACGCTTCAACAATCATTTCAGGCTGGCCAGCTACAAAGACCTGCCGTCAAGTCGTTTCGACGAGGCATGCGAATACATCAAGACCATGCCTGAACCCGTGCCAGCGTTGCCGAAGCAGGAGGCACATTCCCACATCAATCTGTTCGATCCTGACGAATTCATGCGTGTTCGTGCGATCGCCAACAAATATATTGAAGACGTCGCCGAAAAGGCCAGAGGCGGTAACGTCACTCCATCGATGGAAATTCCGGATGATGTACTGGCGGGACTGTTGGCTGGTTCATTGTGGCGTCACCAGTTTGTTTTGAATATCAGTCATGAGGGAAAAGTACAGATCACGCCAATGCCAGACCCGTTCGATACGGTCACCAGAATCATTTCCGACCCGGGTTGGGTGAATCTTGCAAAGATCAGACAGTTATTCGATGCGTGTATGACTGCTCTGAGCCGAAGGCTTGGGATGGAAAGAGCTTAATTTGATTTCACACGATAAAGCCCGCATTACGCGGGCTTGAGGAGAACAGACATGATCGACCGATGTTTCAGCTGCCGGCGCGTTCCGATCCTGATGCCGGCCAATATCGCACATACCACATGGCAATGCGTCTGCGACTGTGGCGTGGCATCTCACAGCGCCAGGAACAAAAAAGGCGCCGTGGACAACTGGAATACACTGCAACGCCTGCTGGAATGGAACCACAACCATGAAGTGAAAAAGGTGGCGTGATGGGGGAGTTTCTTGATCCAAAAGAAATGGCACAGTTGACCGGTTATAAAACCAATACAGACCAGATCAAATGGTTGAGAGACAGAGGATTTGTTTTTCTTGTTAATGCCCGAAATGTCCCTGTTGTAAGTCGTATCTATTGCCGTCAGCGATTGAGCGGAAAAGCTGCATCTGTTCTTGAAACTGAACCGGATTTTTCGCAAGTTAAAAAATGATTGCTCGAAAAACAAAATACTTCGATCTGCCCTTGCGTATGACAAAGCGTACCCGTATCAAAAAGGATGGCTCTGTCTCAGTCTGGTATTACTACGAGTGTCAGCGCGACGAAAACGGTAAAAAGAAACTCATCCCGCTTGGAAAAAATCTGAATGAAGCAAAACGTAAATGGGCAGAAATCGAAGGAAGACCATCGATAGCACAGAACAGCATTGAGGCTGTTCATGGTAAATACTGGGAATGGGCGAAAGACAAGAAAGAATCCGGTCTGTCGGACATTACGCTCAAAAACTATGCTGCGATGTGGAAAATGCTCTCCCCTGTCTTTGGCAGAATGGATATAAACGCAATCAAACCGGCTCATCTATTGCGCTATCATCATGAACGCTCGTCAAAAATCAGCGGAAAGATGGAAATCAGATATTTGTCCATGCTGTTTGACTGGGCAAGACTGCGAGGATACATGACGACACCGAATCCTGTAACTGGACTGACGCGCCAGCTGTCCGGTAACTCCAGACGAAATATCTATGTGCGTGATCAGGATTACGATCTCGTCATGCAATTTGCCGATCGACCATTGCAGGACGCGATGCGCATTGCCTACCTCACCGGCCAGAGACCATCTGACACACTCAACATGTGCTGGACAGACATCAAAGACAATGTGCTGACCATTGTTCAGCATAAGACAGGCCAGACTGTGCGGATCGCTGTGACAGGAGAACTCGAACAGGTTATCAATAACATCAGACAGCGGAACATCGTCGGTAAAACCCTGGTATGCAATCAACATGGGCAGCCCATCAGGATCAACACGCTACAGACCAAATTTGCGAGAGCAAGGAATCTGGCTATCCTTTACGCTGAGAAAAACAATCTTGATTTCCAGCCGTTCCAGTTTCGGGATTTGCGCGCCAAAGCGGCCTCCGATTCTGACACGCATAGCGATGCACAGAAGCTGCTGGGACACAAACAAAGCAGCACGACGGCCATCTATAGGCGTGACAAAAAAGACGTCGTTCAGCCCGTCATGTCTAAACGCCGTTTAGACATGGATGAGAAAAACAAAAACAAAAAAACTGTAATAAATTGATTTTAAACAAAAAAATCAGTTCATGAAAATATAAAAAATACTTTAACGCAAAGTATTGATAAATCGTACCAAACCGGAGGCCAAATCTGCGTGGAGTGCCAATTTTTTCGCCCAGTCCCTGCCATACTGTTTCAATGATGGCAAGATTTCCAGAAATTTTTCTCCGTTTTCGTCGTCGCAGCACATCTCTCCAACCCCGTTCCATGCATACCAGAAATGCCGAACCGTTTCGGCATGCGCCGCCGGCAAACCTGCCAGATAGCAATCGAGAAATGCATCGAGTTTGACACGATGGGCATCATCTTCCTGAGGATAGATATGCCAGACAAAAGGACGCGCTGCCCACTGTGCCCGGACAAACGAATCCTCGCCACGGACGAAATTGAGGTCGCAAGACCATAACAGGCGGTCATAATCGGCCTGTGGCACCATCGGCAATATCCTGACGGTCAATGTTCCCTTGCGAAACTGTGTTCCGGCCTGCGCCGGCCGCTGCATGAACGACACCAACACATCCGTCGCAACCCCTTCCGGTACCAGACAAACGATCTCATGGCCACACTGTCCGAAGAGATCGAACAATGAAAACACCGGCGCATCGGGATAACAGAAAAGTGAAACCAGCAGCGGACGTTTCGCACCATCAGCCATCTCCGTCGGCAAAAAACGGGCGATACCCGACGAATCGGTCTGCCATGCGTCACGCTCGTCGAACAAACCCGCTTCCCGTATCAGGCCACCGGTATTGCCGGCAAACCCCGGAAAATAAAAATATTTCGTCAATGGTATCCAGGACTGCGGCGAAGCCATGAGATGGCTCTCGCCGACCCATGATTCCGCACTCAGATATTCCAGATTGATCCAGACCGGCGCATGCAGTCTTTCCGCCATGCGTCGGACATATGATTCCGGCAAACGCGCGCCGAAACCTTCGATCACCACATCTGGTATATCATCCGGCAAAAAAAACGGAAAGGCCTCAGGCCACAACATGACGGAAACACCGGAAACTTTCTGTTCAACCCTGTCGGGCAGGATTTCAGGACAGATTTTTTGCAAAACCTCCGGCTTGTCAATCCACAGCCTGACACGAAAGCCGTATTCACCCGCCAACTGTCTGGCAAGACGCCAGCAAACCCCCGCATCACCGAAATTGTCGATAACCTGACAAAACAGATCGAGCCGTTTTCCCGACGAATCCGTATACATGTCAAATACCGAAGCTGGCGGTCATGCCTTATTCGGCTGCTTTCAACAGTGGCAACATCTGTGCGAAGACCCGGGGCGTACCTGCCACGATATTTCCCGATTCCAGAAAACCGGATTCTCCGCCGAAGTCGGCCACGATACCGCCTGCCTCCGATACCAGCAGCGAACCGGCAGCGATATCCCAGATATTGAGCGCCTTTTCGTAATAACCGTCATAGCGACCGCATGCCACATAAGCCAGATCCAGTGCAGCGGAACCCGGACGGCGAACAGCCTGGCAATTCATCGTCATGGTTTCGAACATACGCAGAAATTCCTTCAGCGCTTCGGGATTTTTCTTGCGGCCTGCAAAGCCCGTTCCGATCAGCGCCCTGGAAAGACGATCCGTTTTGCTGACACGGATACGGCGGTTGTTCAGAAAAGCACCTGCGCCCTTCGACGCGGTGAACAGATCGTTATGAACCGGGTCGTAAATCACGCCCTGAGTGATCACACCCCGCTGGCGCAATGCGATCGATACGCAATAGCAGGGAAAACCGTGCATGAAATTGGTCGTTCCATCGATCGGATCGATGATCCAGACATTTTCGCTTTCGTCATTCATGCCGTTCGAGGCACCCGATTCTTCAGCCAGAATGGCATGTGACGGATAGGCAGAAAGCAGCACATCGATGATCTTCGCCTCTGCTGCCTTGTCCACTTCCGTGACAAAATCGTTCTGTTCTTTCTGTTCGACGGCGATCTGTTCGAGATCGAATGAAGCGCGGTTGATGATCGTTCCGGCAAGGCGAGCCGCCTTTACCGCCGTATTAAGCATTGGTTGCATAGCGTATTCGTATAAAAACGTCACCGGCCATATCGGAAAAAAAGGCACAGTGTCATAATGATTCACCGAAAACGGACAAACCGGCAAAAAAAACAGGACATGACCGGAATATGCCGTTTTGTTTTTTCATAAACTTTATATTGTAAATGAACCTGCCAGAAACCGACACATCCATTTTTCACTCGTTGCGTTTTGTCCTTGTCGAAACCAGCCATCCCGGCAATGTCGGCGCGGCGGCACGCGCCATCAAAACCATGGGATTCCATCGTCTTGTACTGGTGCGTCCCCGCTTCGACAATGTCCTCACCCATGAGGAAGCCATTGCTTTCGCCAGCGGTGCCCAGGATATTCTGGAAAACGCGGAAATCGTCGACAACATTGAAAAAGCGCTGGACGGCTGCCGGTTCGCTGCTGCCGTATCGGCACGGTTACGCGAATTCTCGCCCCCTGTCCTGACGCCGAGAAAATTTGCCGAAACCGTCTTGCCGGACGTGCGGATCAACTGTGCACTCGTCTTCGGAAACGAGCGCTATGGCTTGCCCAACGATGCCGTCGAATCCTGTCAGGCGCTCATCCACATTCCCGCCAACCCGGTTTACTCATCCCTCAATCTCGCACAGGCCGTTCAGGTTCTGGCTTATGAAAGCCGGATCGCACTACTGCGAAACGACACATCCGTAACGGAAAACAGCCCCGTCGGTTTCCATGGACAACCTGCATCCGTCGAACAGATTCACGGCATGCTGACCCATCTGGAAGAAGCGCTGACCGCCATCGGATTCCTGAATCCGGACAATCCAAAAAAACTGATGCCACGCCTCAAAAGGCTGTTTTCGCGAAGCGGTCTTGAAACGGAAGAAGTGAATATTCTGCGCGGCATCGCACGACAAATCGAAAAACGCCTGACTACCGGACAAAGGGAATGAATCACTGCCAGGTACGCAACAGCCCGACAACCAGTCCTTCAATCCTGAAACCGTCCGCATCGGTATTGACCCGGATCGGTGCAAAGTCAGGATTTTCGGAAATCAGTTCGATCATCTGACCGGTCTTGCGGAACCGCTTGACCGTCACATCATCCCCCAGACGTGCCACAACAATCTGCCCGTTCCGAGCCTTTTCCGTTTTCCTGACAGCGACAAGATCACCTTCCAGAATACCGATATCGCGCATGGACAATCCCCTGACCTTCAACAAATAATCCGGTTTTTCCGAAAAAAGCGACGGATCCAGAAAATAGGTTTTCTCGACATGCTCCTGGGCCAGAATAGGCGAACCCGCCGCAACACGCCCGACAAGCGGAACCGCATACTGTTCCTGCTTCTGTGGTTCGGAAAGTGTTATCTTCCCCACGTCATGCAAAAGACGGATACCCCGTGAAATACCCGGAACCATTTCAATGACGCCTTTTCTTGCCAGCGCCTGCAAATGTTCCTCTGCTGCATTGACGGACTTGAATCCCAGTTCGGCGGCGATTTCCGCGCGTGTCGGCGGGAACCCTGTCTTGTCGATCGACTGGACAATCAGTTCCAGAATTTCCTGTTGACGTGCGGTCAGCTTTATCATAAGGCCCTCGTAAGAATGGAAACGACTGATAATATTTGACTGGAAATTTTTATAGTCTGTTCATTTACCCAGTATTTTAAAAGAGAAAGTGCTGTTTTTCCACCGATTCGACAGCGTTTTTCAGGAAACGCCAAACGGGCCGGTATAGCATATATTGCCAATAAATACGTAACGCGGTAGAATTGCAGGATTTTCTTCTTCCCGCACCTGACTTGACGCCGGGGCGGGCTATTTTAACGTCCAAAAGGAGTATGCATGCGTCACTACGAAATCGTCTTTATCGTTCATCCTGACCAGAGCGAACAGGTTCCGGCCATGATCGAACGTTACAAAAACAATGTCACATCGCGCGGCGGAAAAATCCATCGTGTTGAAGACTGGGGCCGCCGTCAGCTGGCCTACATGATCAACAAGTTCGCCAAGGCCCACTATGTTCTGATGAACATCGAATGCGACAGCGAAACCCTGAATGAACTGGAAACCGCATTCAAGTTCAACGATGCCATTTTGCGTCATCTGACGGTCAAAATGAAACATGCTGAAACCGGTCCTTCCCCGATGATGAAATCGGCACAGAAGGAAGAATCCGCCAAGGCAGCCCCTGCCCCGGCAGAACAGACCGCTTCAGCCTGACAAAACCGCGACAGGAGAATTCCCTGACTGCTGAAAACCGCCTCCGGCTGACTGCCAGAATCATCGAACGCGAAGCGGTACGATACACTCCGGCAGGCATACCGGTCATCGCAACCCGATTGTGGCATCGTTCCCAACAGTGGGAAGCGGAAATCGGCCGGAACGTCGAATTCGAAATACCTGCCATCGTGATCGGCGATATTTCGGAATCGTTTGCAAAACTGGAAACCGGTCCGTTTTACCATTTCACGGGTTTTCTGGCGGCAAAAAGTCTCAAAAGCAGGAATCTTCTGTTTCATATCACCGGCTTTTCATCGATTGAATAGGCCAAACCTTTTATATACAGGAGCCGAAAATGGCATTTGGTAAAAAATTCGACAAGAACAAAAACAAGGACAAACGCAAACAGCAGAACCCACTGTTCAAACGCAAGAAATTCTGCCGTTTCACCGTAGCAAACGTAGAACAGATCGATTACAAGGATATCGATACCCTGAAAGATTTCATCCAGGAAAACTGCAAGATCATGCCGGCACGCCTGACGGGCACCAAGGCACACTATCAGCGTCAGCTGGATACGGCCATCAAGCGCGCCCGTTTCCTGGCCCTGCTGCCATACACTTCCCTGCATTCCGCCTGATTTTTGCCGGTCAATCTAGAGAATATTGGAGAAAAAAATGCAAGTTATTTTGTTGGAAAAAGTCGGCAATCTCGGCAATCTGGGTGATGTCGTCAAGGTCAAGGACGGCTATGCACGCAACTTCCTGATCCCGCAGCGCATGGCACGCCGTGCAACTGCAGCCGCCATCGAGGAATTCGAAGCAAAACGCGCCGAACTGGAAAAAGCGGCTGCCGAAAAACTGGCAGCTGCCCAGGCACAGGGCGAAAAACTGGAAGGTCTGACCGTCCAGATCCTGCAAAAATCGGGCGTCGATGGCCGTCTGTTCGGTTCCGTCACCAACTTCGACATCGCCGAAGCGCTTACCAAACAAGGCTTCGACATCCACAAGGCTCAGGTTCGCCTGCCACAGGGTCCGTTCAAGACTGTTGGGGACTTCCCTGTTTCCATCGCACTGCATTCCGACGTCGTTGTCGATATCACGGTTTCCGTACTCGGCGAACACATCTGACCGGTTTGCATTCCTTGTCAGAAATCCCGGGATATTCCCGGGATTTTTTTTGCAGGAATTGCCCCCAGCTATCCATCAACAGGTACGACATGACACATTTTCGCTTCCTGTCATACCAATACCGCTCATACAAAAAAACGCCATACGGTATCTGTATGGCGTTTTTTTTAAAGAAAAATACGATTATTTTTTCTTGCGGATATGATGAACCAGTACAGGAATCTGGCACAGATTCAATACCTTTGTCGTCACACTCCCCAACAGCAGCTGTCCGAGTCCGGAACGGCCATGCGACCCCATGAAAATCAGGTCGCAATTCTGTTCCTTCGCCGCATCGGCAATGGCAGAACCCGCCGAATTGGAAAACAGCACAATACTCGAAAAAGGAACACCGGCCTGTTTTGCCGCTTCCTGTACCGGCTGAAGATATTCCATGCCGACCTTGCGCATCATCGAATCATATTCTTCCTCGATCGGATACGTAGGCGGAATGATTTCGACGTATACCGGGTACTGGTACTCAGGCGCGACATACACACCGACCACCTCGGATTTGTTGTCCGCCGCAAAAGCGACACCTTCGAGCGCTGCGGCAGTTGAAAGTTCCGAACCGTCAGTCGGAATCATGATTTTATTGAACATGGCTATCTCCCAAAGAAACCTGCTGGAAAGAATATTGGCATACCGTCACCGGCTGTCAGCCAATCCTGAACCTTCCGTTAGACTAATTTAAGAATGACATTACATCAATTCCTCAAGTCGTATTTTCGTCACTTTTCCCATCACGGTGGATAATTTTTCCACTTTTTCGATGGCGGCATTCATATTCTTTTCCTGTGTCATATGCGTCAGGATGATGATATCGACCAGTGTTTCCCCTTCCATTGGTTCCTTCTGCAGGAAAGCATCGATGGAAATTTTCAGGTCGGCCAGAATACGCGTGATATCCGCGAGAACACCAGGCTGATCCTTGACCTGCATTCTCAGGTAATAGCTGGTGGTGACTTCCGACATCGGCAGTATCGGTGTATTCGTCAATGCATCCGGCTGGAAAGCCAGATGGGGAACACGGTGCTCCGGATCGACCGATTCCAGACGGGCGATATCGACCAGATCGGCGATCACGGCGGATGCCGTCGGTTCGGAACCTGCACCCTTGCCGTAATACAGGGAAGCGCCGACCGCATCGCTGTTAACCAGCACGGCATTCATCGCGCCTTCCACATTGGCGATCAGGCGTTTGGACGGAATCAGCGTCGGATGGACACGCAATTCGATACCGTTTTTCATCCGCTTGGTGATACCCAGCAACTTGATACGATACCCCAGCTGTTCGGCATACTTGATATCGATCGCCTCTAGCCGGTTGATCCCTTCGACATAGGCCTTGTCGAACTGGACAGGAATACCGAAAGCCAGCGACGACATGATCGTGACCTTGTGTGCGGCATCGAACCCTTCAATATCGAAAGTCGGATCGGATTCAGCATAACCGAGTTCCTGCGCATTTTTCAGAACCGTATCGAAATCCAGTCCTTTTTCGCGCATTTCCGACAAAATGAAATTGGTCGTACCGTTGATGATGCCGGCGATCCATTCGATCCGGTTGGCAGTCAACCCTTCACGCAATGCCTTGATGATCGGAATACCGCCAGCAACGGCAGCTTCGAACGCCACGATCACCTTTTTGTTTTGGGCAGCTTCGAAAATTTCATTGCCATGCAAAGCCAGCAATGCCTTGTTGGCCGTCACGACATGCTTGCCGTTGGCGATGGCTTTCAGAACGAAATCCTTTGCGACGCCATAACCGCCGATCAGTTCCACCACGATGTCGATATCGGGATTGTTCACCAGCAGATTGCCGTCAGCGACGACTTCACAGTCACCGTTGACGATCTTGCGTGCCATCTCCACATTGCGGTCGGCAACCATGACGACCTCTATGTTCCGACCGGCACGCCCCCTGATTTCTTTCTGATTCCGTTTCAGTACATTGAAGGTACCGGAACCGACGGTTCCCAATCCCAGAATTCCAACTTTAACCGGCTTCATATTTCCTTTTTTTACCAAATTTCCCTGTTTACCAAATGATGCTTCAAACGACTCTCAGTTCCTTTTCCTGACGGATTTTTCCGTATTTTTTCATTGCCAGCTCTTCGGTACCGAACTTGCGGCGATAATATTCCAGGAAACGGGCGATACGTTCGATCGCATGTGTCAAATCGTCCGAATTCGGCAAGAACACGACACGGAAATGATCCGGTGCGATCCAGTTGAATCCGGTACCCTGTACGATCAGGACCTTTTCCCTTTCCAGCAATTCATAAGCGAACTGCCTGTCATCCTGAATCGGATAAATTTCCGGATCCAGTCTCGGGAACATGTAAAGCGATGCTTTTGCCTTGACGCAGGTCACACCCGGTATGTCGGTCAGCAATTTGTACGCCAGATCACGTTGCCGTGCCAGTCTTCCACCGGGCGCGACCAGATCGTTGATACTCTGGTAACCGCCCAGTGCCGTCTGGATGGCGAACTGCCCCGGTACATTCGAACACAACCGCATGGATGAAAGCATGTCCAGACCGACGATATAATCACGGGCGTATTTTTTCTCGCCCGAAACGACCATCCAGCCGACACGATAACCGCAGGAACGGTAATTTTTCGACAAGCCGTTCATGGTGATGAACAGCACATCGTTGGCGAGCGAAGCCATCGACGTATGCGTGACACCATCGTACAGACACTTGTCGTAGATTTCATCGGCGAACACGATCAGCTGATGTTCACGTGCCAGATCGACGATTTTTTTCAACAATTCGTCTGGATACAGCGCACCGGTCGGATTGTTCGGATTGATGACGACGATCGCTTTCGTATGCGGCGTGATTTTCGATTCGATATCGGCGATATCCGGCATCCAGTCGTTGGCTTCGTCACACAGATAATGGACTGCCTTGCCGCCGGCCAGCGTGACCGCCGCCGTCCACAGCGGATAATCCGGTGCCGGAACCAGCACTTCGTCACCATTGTCCAGAAGGGCCTGCATGCTCATGACGATCAGCTCGGACGCGCCATTGCCGATATAGATATCGTCGATCGTCACACCTTCGATATTTTTCTGCTGTGTGTACTGCATGATCGCTTTCCGGGACGCGAACATGCCCTTGGAATCGGAATACGGCGCGGCGTTGAGCATGTTCTTGATCATGTCGCGCACGATTTCATCAGGCGGTTCGAAACCGAACGCACCGACATTGCCGATGTTCAGTTTGATGATTTTCTGGCCTTCCGCTTCCATTTGCCGCGCTCTTTCCAGAACGGGTCCGCGTATGTCATAACAAACATTTGCCAGCTTTTTCGATTTGTTGATAAGGTGCATTTTGTGCTCCCGGAATATGTTTAAGGATGGTGCCCTTCGATACCAGACAATATATCATTCTGATTCATACCCGACACTGAATCAAGACTGAAACCACTAAATAAATAAGCCTATCACTTTATGACCGTTTAGGTAAGCAAAAAAAGCATGAGGCGCTATCAGGCCGCATGACACACAATATCATTATGAAGATCGAACCCGAACAAACCGCATTGCATCAAGGCATTTCCGCATACGATGACCATCAAATCGTGATTGCCGGCCGCGCATACCGGCACAGTCTGATCGCCATGCCGGGCATGCAACCTGTCCGCTGGCCGGTCACATCCTTCGATACACTGACGATAGACGACCTTGTCGCGCTGAAAACCTGGCGGCCCGACATCGTCGTACTCGGTACCGGGCAGCATACCCGGCAACTTCCGCAGGACTGGATATTCACCCTGCTCGAACACGGCATCATCATCGAATGCATGAACAATCGCTCGGCCTGCGGCACCTGCAACCTCTTGCTTGCCGAAGAACGGAATGTTTTGCTTGCGCTTGTCATGAATGAGATAAATCCATAAAAAACGGTTACACTTCCATCATATCCATACGGCGCACATTATTCGTACAGGCACCGTCACCGGGAAAAACAAAAAGAGAAAACGACCATGTCAGAAGAAACCATCCAGCTCAACCAGACCATACCCGATTTCACGGCAGATGCGACCATCAAGCCGTTCAGACTGTCTGACTACAAGGGAAAAAACCTTGTCCTGTATTTCTATCCCAAGGACAATACGCCGGGCTGTACGGCGGAAAGCATCGATTTCCGCGACCATTACCCGGAATTCCAGCAGGCGGGAACCGAAATCGTCGGCGTCAGCCGGGACAGCATCCGCTCGCACGAAAACTTCGCAAAAAAATTCGACCTGCCCTTTCCGCTGATTTCCGACCCTGATGAAACGCTGTGCAACCGCTTCAACGTCATGAAAACGAAAACCCGTTACGGAAAAGTCGGACGCGGCATCGAACGCAGCACATTCCTGATTGACCGGAACGGACAACTGGTGAAAGAATGGCGTGGCGTGAAAGTCCCCGGCCACATCGGTGAAATACTTGAAGCGGCACGCGAACTTGACCGCTGAACATGCAGCATGCAGGGAAAACGCCGTCCCGGTTTCCCGACGTAACACGATTGCACTCCGGACACCAACAAACAAAAAGCGAGGTTACGATGCCATTACCCAAAATGCCTGCCAAACCAGCCGATACCCTTTCTCCGAAAGATGCCGCGGCAACCCGGCTGCCGGACGATGCCGTAGCGTTGGCCCGAAAAACCGCAAAAGCGGCAAAAGCCGCAAAGCCGCCGGTTACGCAGACAACCGTTCCCGCAGGAGACGGCACGAGCAAAACGACACCGTCCCGCAAAGCCGCCGTGGCCGCTCCGGAAAAACCGCGCCGTGCCATGTCGGCAGCCAAACCGCCATCACGTCCACCCCGCAAAAAACTGGTGGAAACCACCCTGCAATCGCCGCTGAGCCGTGCAGCCAGCCAGTCCGGAGAAACGAAACTGTTCGTTCTGGACACCAATGTCCTGATGCACGATCCGACCTCACTGTTCCGTTTCGAGGAACATGATATTTTCCTGCCGATGATCACGCTGGAAGAACTCGACAACCACAAACGCGGTATGTCAGACGTCGCCCGCAACGTCCGGCAAGTCACCCGGACGCTGGATTTGCTCGTCGCCGACGTGGATGAAAGCGTCCTGCTGACCGAAGGCATTCCACTGAACAAACTGGGCAACCGCGAGGCGCAGGGACACCTTTTCTTCCAGACAAACATGGAAGCCAGCCCGCTACCCGAAAATCTGGCATCCGACAAGGCCGACAACCAGATTCTCGGCGTCATGATGACACTGCGCGCCAAACATCCGGGACGCGCCGTCGTCATGGTCTCCAAGGACATCAACATGCGCATCAAGGCACGCGCGCTGGGTCTCTCCTCGGAAGACTACTTCAACGATCAGGTACTGGAAGATTCCGACCTGCTCTACCCGGGTACCCTGCAACTGCCTGCCAACTTCTGGGAAAAACACGGCAAGAATATCGAAACCTGGCATGAAAACGACCATCACGGCGTCAGCCAGACCCTCTACCGTATCAGCGGGCCGATGGTATCGTCCATGGTCGTCAACCAGTTCGTCTATCTCGAACCGGAAGCCGGTGAAACACCGTTTCAGGCGCAAGTCAAACAAATCGAAGGCAAAAAAGCCGTTCTCGAAACCCTGCATGACTATACCCATGGCAAAAACAACGTCTGGGGCATTACTGCACGCAACCGCGAACAGAATTTCGCCTTCAATATCCTGATGAACCCTGATATCGACATCGTCACCCTTGTGGGACAAGCCGGTACCGGCAAGACCCTGCTGGCGCTTGCCGCCGGGCTGACACAGGTACTGGAAATGAAACGGTACAACGAAGTCATCGTCACCCGCGTCACGATTCCTGTCGGCGAAGACATCGGCTTTCTGCCGGGAACGGAAGAAGAAAAAATGTCGCCATGGATGGGCGCGCTCGACGACAATCTGGAAGTCTTGTCCAAGGCAGACAACGACGCCGGCGAATGGGGACGCGCCACGACCCAGGAACTCATCCGCTCGCGCATCTCGATCAAGTCCCTGAACTTCATGCGCGGACGCACCTTCGTGGACAAGTTCCTCATCATCGACGAAGCGCAAAACCTCACACCGAAACAGATGAAAACGCTGATCACCCGCGCGGGTCCGGGAACCAAGATCGTCTGTCTGGGCAACATCGCACAGATCGACACCCCGTATCTGACCGAAGGCTCCAGCGGTCTGACCTATGTCGTCGACCGTTTCAGAGGATGGGAACACAGCGGGCACGTCATGCTGGCACGCGGTGAACGCTCCAGACTGGCGGACTACGCAGCGGATATTCTCTGAACGTATCCATGAAACAAAAGCCGGTGCTTTCAGGCACCGGCTTTTGTTTCTGTCCGCCAAACGCGATGTCAGTCCCCGAACGGACTCAGGCGGTTCCAGTCGAACTTGTCCAGATAATCATCGACAAATGCCGCCCGTTTGTTTTTATATTTTTCCACCAGCTCTTTCGATTTTTCCCTTTGCGACGCCGTCAGACCAGAAGGCTGGATCGAAAGAATGGCATCCAGTGTCCGTTCATACGGAAAATAATGAAAACCGCTTCCGGTATCGGTAAACCCTTTTCGCGCATACCCCACCGGCATTTGCAACAACAATTCCGTTGCCGCATGCGCCACAGCCTTGTTGTTGTGCGTTTGGGCGATCAGTCTGAGTGCCTGATACACCGCACATGAACCGTTTCCCTTGACCCCAGGTCCAAGTTTCTCCCAGACCTCGTTTTCATAAAACACATCCTGCCTGATCTTGCAGACCGCCTCGGCATTGCCGTTTTGCGCCGACTGCAAAAACCAGTCCTGTGCAGTCTTTTCCTCACCGTAAACCCGGTAAATCTCACCCAGCATATACTGCGCATATGGAATCTGGCGATCCGCAAAACTCCGGTACTGCTTCATCGCCCGTGCAAACCACGACTGCGCCTGCGCACTCTTGAAATTCATGCAATAACGCGCATAAAAATACTGCGCATCCGCATTGCCGGTCACCGCGACCGGATATACCTGCTGGCAAGCCTCATTCAGGCGTTCGGCAAAAAACCGTTTTCCCTCATCCGTCGCATCCTGATTCTCCAGATACATTTCATACTGCTTCATCAAGGCCAACACATTGCCCTTTTGTGCAGAAACACCATACAAATCATAAACTTCCTGCGCGGTATGGGAAGGCTGGTTTTCCCACAGCTGGTAACGCGCCGCACGTCGATATTCCGCGACACCCGGCAAATTGTCAGGCAGGAAATCATTGAAATCGACCGCGATTTTTTTCCATGCCTTCGGATCGGTCACTTCCTTTTCGGACTTCTTGCCGTCATCCGTTTCCCAGAACACCAGATAACGGCTGAAATAACTCGTCCATGAAGACGATTCCTCTTTGGCTTGCCGGCCATTTCTGTCACTGTCGGCAAAAGCCGTTACAGAAAACATGCCCGCAAAAAAGGCACACAATCCCGCCGCAGCCCACCGTTTCGCACGATATTTCATATTCAGCATTGTCGTATTCCATGAATGGCCGGCAATCCCTGCCTGATGCATTGCCATGCCTGAAAAACGTACAAACAAAACCGTCACAACGAACATAAAGCATCCGGTATCGCTTGACAAGACTTCGGGCAACAGCAAAAAACGCAACCACCCTTTGCCCTGCAATGTACCACAACAACACGGGCATAAAAAAACCCCCTGCCCGGTCAGGACAGAGGGTTTTATATCAGAAACGAATGTCAGTCGGCTTTTCGTTTGTCGAACACCAGCTCGCCATTCTTTTCGTCCACAACGATGACATCTTTCGGACCGAACTTGCCTTCCAGAATATACTTCGACAACGGATTTTCGATCCGGTTCTGGATAGCCCGTTTCAGCGGGCGGGCGCCGAACAATGGATCGAAACCTGCTTCCGCGATCTTGTGCAATGCGGCATCCGATACTTCCATCGACATTTCCATACCCTGCAAACGGCGGTTGACCAGTTCGAGCTGAATCTTGGCGATCGCACCGATATTCTTTTCATCCAGCGCATGGAAGACCACGATCTCATCCACACGGTTGATGAATTCCGGACGGAAATGTTTGCGGACTTCATCCATGACAGCCACCTTGATCAGACCCTGATCGC
This sequence comes from Oxalobacter paeniformigenes, assembly GCF_027158465.1. NCBI lineage: Bacteria > Pseudomonadati > Pseudomonadota > Betaproteobacteria > Burkholderiales > Oxalobacteraceae > Oxalobacter > Oxalobacter paeniformigenes. The sequence continues at coordinate 125,850 of NZ_JAMKYL010000003.1, read as the reverse complement.
TCTTGTCCATCGACTGGATGATCTGCGAACCCAGATTCGAGGTCATGACGATGACGGTATTCTTGAAATCCACCGTACGTCCCTGTCCGTCGGTCATTCGTCCATCATCGAGAACCTGCAACAGGACATTGAACACATCCGGATGCGCCTTTTCGATTTCATCAAGCAAAATGACACTGTACGGTTTGCGGCGTACCGCTTCGGTCAGATAACCGCCTTCTTCATAGCCGACATATCCCGGAGGCGCACCGATCAGACGGGCGACCGAGTGTTTTTCCATGAATTCGCTCATGTCGATACGGATCATGGCTTCTTCCGTATCGAACAGGAAAGCGGCCAGCGCCTTGCACAATTCGGTCTTGCCCACACCGGTCGGCCCAAGGAACATGAAAGAACCATACGGCCGGTTAGGGTCGGACAGACCGGCACGCGAACGCCTGATCGCTTCGGAAACCGCAACGATCGCTTCATGCTGGCCGACGACCCGTTTATGCAGTTCGTCTTCCATATGCAAGAGCTTGTCGCGTTCGCCCTGCATCATCTTCGAGACAGGGATACCGGTAGCCCGCGAAACCACTTCCGCGATTTCCTCGGCATCGACCTGCGTGCGCAACAGCCTCGGATGATCGTGTTCCAGTTTTTCGTCCTTCTTCGTTTCCGCTGCCAGCGCTTTTTCCAGTTCCGGCAGACGACCGTACATCAATTCGGACATCTTCTGGTAATCGCCGCGCCGTTTGGCCTCCTCGATCTGCTGGCGAACCTTGTCGATTTCTTCCTTGATATGCTTGGAACCTTCCACCCCTGCCTTTTCAGCTTTCAGGATTTCATCATAATCGGCATATTCCTTTTCCAGCTTCGTGATTTCTTCTTCCAGAAGCGCAAGCCGTTTCTTCGAAGCCTCGTCCGTTTCCTTCCTCATGGCTTCCCGTTCGATCTTGAGCTGGATGATCCGGCGATCGAGCTTGTCCATGACTTCCGGTTTGGAATCGATTTCCATCTTGATACGCGATGCGGCTTCATCGATCAGGTCGATCGCCTTGTCCGGCAGGAAACGGTCGGTAATGTAACGGTGCGACAATTCCGCCGCGGCGATAATGGCAGGGTCGGTGATTTCCACCCCGTGATGCAATTCGTATTTTTCCTGCAAGCCACGCAAAATGGCGATCGTATCCTCGACGGACGGCTCATCGACGATGATTTTCTGGAAACGACGTTCCAGCGCGGCATCCTTTTCGATGTACTTGCGATATTCGTCCAGCGTCGTCGCACCGACACAATGCAGTTCGCCACGAGCCAGCGCCGGTTTCAGCATATTGCCGGCATCCATCGCGCCTTCGGCCTTGCCCGCACCGACCATCGTATGGATTTCATCGATAAAGACAATATCCTGCCCTTCGTCTTTCGCCAGTTCGTTCAGAACCGCTTTCAGACGTTCCTCGAATTCACCACGGAATTTCGCACCGGCCAGAAGCGCAGCCATATCCAGCGCCAGCACCCGCTTGCCCTTCAGGCTTTCCGGCACTTCATTGTTGACGATACGCTGTGCCAACCCTTCAACGATCGCGGTCTTGCCCACACCCGGTTCACCGATCAGCACCGGATTGTTCTTCGTACGACGCTGCAAAACCTGAATGGCACGACGGATTTCATCATCACGGCCGATCACCGGATCGAGCTTGCCCGAACGGGCACGTTCCGTCAGATCCAGCGTATATTTCTTCAGGGCTTCCCGCTGACTTTCCGCATCGGCGGAATTGACGTTCGCATCACCGCGAACGGCCTGAATAGCCGCTTCCAGCGCACTTCGTGTCAGACCGGCTTCACGTGCCAGCCGCCCCGCTTCGGACTTGTCATCCAGCAAGGCCAGCAAAATCATTTCGCTGGCGATGAACTGGTCATTGCGTTTCTGGGCTTCACGATCAGCCAGATTGAGCACATTGACCAGTTCCCGCCCGATCTGGACATCGCCCCCCGTTCCGCTCACCTTCGGCAAACGATCCATCGCCGTTTTCAGCGACGTGGCCAACCGGTTGACGTTCACACCGGCCCGCTGCAGCAGCGAACGGGTACTGCCATCATTCTGTTGCAACAAGGCCGCCAGCAAATGCACCGGATCGACATACTGGTTGTCGTTACCGACCGCCAGACTCTGTGCATCTGCAATGGCTTCCTGTAATTTGGTTGTCAATTTGTCTTGACGCATTGAATTCTCCCGATAACTGTCATTGAATCCTATATAGGGTCAGCATACCCGATTTCAAGACCTTTTCATTGCGAAAATTGAAACGGAAACGATATTTCCCAGCCTACATTCCGGAGAAAAACCGGTAACTGGCAAACCCCGCCAGACACAGCAAAACCGCCCCCGCGACATGCAAAACGACCTGTGCGGCGGCCCAGACATAATCCCCGCGCTGTATCATCAGCACCGTCTCCGCAGAAAAAGTCGAAAACGTCGTCAACCCACCCAGAAAACCGGTAATCGCAAACAACCGCCATTCCGGACTGATACCGTTATGCGTACTGAAAAACGCCATCGCCAGCCCGATCACATACCCGCCCGCCAGATTGGCCACCAGCGTCCCCAGCGGGATATGCTGATGCACCTGATTGAGCAACATCCCCAGCCCCCATCTGATCCAGGCACCGAGCGCAGCACCGATACCGACCGCGATAAATCCCATTGTATCCCCCAATTCATCAAAAAACGAAAACTCGCACCGTCCCGCACTCTCACACAAGACAGCAGACATACCGGATCAGGGAAGAAAAGACAGATACGCCGACCCCTCACCGAACCGGTGAAAAATCAGGCGTCATCAGCCGCACGAAAGCGCGGCGGTTGGGAAAGGTGGAACACCATCACCTTTTGGCACCGGACAAGCAACTCCCGGCACCAATACAATTCAATTTGTTAGCAACGAGGATTTTACCTTCTTTCCGCATGAAACGGATAGCACGGGATAGCGTGCATGGCAAAAGAAAACGACAGGCAGTATCTTCACGGTTGAGTTTCATCCCGAATAATAACGAACGTCGTGCAAGTGACTGGGAAGTGTATCGCCAAACCCGCTTCATCTGCCCCTGACCCAGTGCGCACCTGTCGGGGTTTCTTCCTTTTTCCAGAAAGGGGCGCGATCTTTCAGGGTATCGATGATGTATTCGCAGGCTGAAAAGGCTTCTCCGCGATGGCTGGATGCCACGGCGATCAGGACGATCCGGTCGGACGGTTTGAGTTTGCCGACACGGTGGATGATGGTCACGTCCAGTATGTCCCAGCGTTTCAACGCTTCGTCTGCGATGTCCCGCAGGACGTTTTCCGTCATTTCCGGATAGTGTTCCAGCTCCATGGACAGGACGGTTTCCCCGTTATGGATATCCCGCACGGTGCCGAGAAACGAGACGACGGCGCCGATGTCGTGCCGTCCGGCACGCAGGCGTTCCAGTTCTTCGTTCATGTCGAAGTCCTGTCGCTGGACGCGGACGGTCACAATCGGTTCCTGTCTCATGATGCGTCTGCCCTATGGTCAGCCAAACAGCCTGAGGGAATAGTCGGTCGCCTTGACATGCTTGGTCAGCTCGCCGATGGAGATACGATCCACACCGGTTTCGGCGATAGCGCGGATGGTATGGCGATCGATACCGCCGGAGGCTTCGAGTTCGGCGGAGCGACCGGCCTGCCGGTTGACGGCGACGGCTTCCCGCATGGCGTCAAGGCTGAAATTGTCCAGAAGAATGGAACGCGCGCCGGCTGCCAGCGCTTCCTTGAGCTGGCCGATCGTTTCGACCTCGATCTGGACGGGAACGCCTGTTTTTTTCGCTGCCTGTTCAAGCGATTGCCGGATACCGCCTGCGGCGGCGATGTGGTTTTCCTTGATCAGGATAGCGTCGTACAGCGCCAGCCGCTGGTTTTCGCCACCGCCGACGCTGACGGCGTATTTCTGGGCGATGCGCAAGCCCGGTACGGTTTTGCGTGTGTCGTATATTCTGGCGTGCGTACCCTCGACAAGCTGGACATATTCGCGGGTAGCGGTGGCGACGCCCGAAAGAAGCTGGAGAAAGTTCATCGCCGTGCGTTCCCCGGTCAGTATCGCCCGGACCGGGCCGGAAATGCGGCACACTTCGCTGTCGGCTGCCATGTCGTCACCCTCGCGGTACTGCCACTGGATAGCGATGCGGCTGTCGAGCCGGTGCATGACGGCATCAAACCACGGGATACCGCACAGGACGGCCTTTTCGCGGACGATGAGATGGCCGGATACCAGTTCGTCCGGCGGCAACAACGAGGCGGTCAAGTCGCCCGTTCCGACGTCTTCCGCCAGTGCTGTTTCCACATTGGAGGCAATCGCGGCATCCAGCAATTTTTCCCAGGCAAAACCGGAACGGTTCATGCTGCCCCCATGCCGGAAGTCAGCTTCGCTTCCCCATTCTGCGCTTTCGCTTTTTGCTGTGCTGAGAAATCAAGCATCCTTTCGATGCAGACGATGGCTTTTTTCGCCGTTTCGCCATCGACGAAAATTTCGTTTTCTTCCGTTTCCAGCACGTGCGCCAGATTTTCCAGCGAGTTCATCGCCATCCATGGGCATTGCGCACAGCTCTTGCAGGTCGCGCCGTTTCCGGCAGTCGGTGCTTCGATGAAGGTTTTTTCAGGCATTTGCTGCTGCATCTTGTGGAATATGCCCTTGTCGGTCGCGACGATGAAAGTATCCGCATCCATGGACTTGGCGGCATTGAGAATCTGGGAAGTGGAACCGACGACATCGGCCTGAATGACGACGGATGCAGGCGATTCCGGATGCACCAGTATTTTCGCGCCCGGATGTTCTTCTTTCAGCATTTTCAGTTCGGCTGCCTTGAATTCGTCATGCACCAGACAGGAACCTTGCCACATGAGCATGTCGGCGCCTGTCTGTTCCTGGATATAGCTGCCGAGATGGCGATCCGGCGCCCAGAGGATTTTTTTGCCCTGTTCGTGCAGGTGCCGGACGATGTCCAGCCCGATCGACGAGGTCGCCATCCAGTCGGCGCGTGCCTTGACGGCTGCGCTGGTATTGGCATAGACCACGACAACGCGATCCGGATGTTCATCGCAAAATGCCGAAAACGCATCGGCCGGACAACCCAGATCAAGCGAGCAGCAGGCATCGAGGTCGGGCATGAGGATTTTTTTGTCCGGACTCAAAATCTTGGCGGTTTCGCCCATGAAACGAACACCCGCGACGACAAGGGTTTTGGCCGGATTGTCCCGTCCGAAACGCGCCATTTCCAGCGAGTCTGCGACACATCCGCCGGTTTCTTCTGCCAGATCCTGAATGTCGCCATCGACGTAGTAATGCGCCACGAGTACCGCATTTTTTTCCTTGAGGAGCCGTTTGATTTTTTCGCGGCAAGCCTGTTTTTCCTGCGGCGACAGGGTACGCGGCACGCGCGCCCAGGCATTGGCGACTGTCCGTGCCCCGCTTTGCATTTCGGGCAAGTCGTACTGGACTTCCCTGATTCCGGAATTTTGCATGGTATCCACTGGTAAATTGAAAAGCTAAAAATAACTATGGCACAAACCGGCGAAATTGTCAGGAAACGATGGCTCCTTTTCGCCGTTATTCAAGCCCCTGGCTGTGCAGATATTCATCATAGCTGCCCTTGAAGTCGATGATCTGTCCATCCCTGACTTCCAGAATCCGTGTCGCGAGCGACGATACGAACTCGCGGTCATGCGAGACAAACAACAGAGTGCCGGTATATTTTTCCAGCGCGATATTCAGGGCTTCGATGGATTCCATATCCATGTGGTTGGTCGGTTCGTCCATCAGCATGACGTTGTGACGCCCCAGAATCAGTTTGCCGTACATCATGCGCCCTTTTTCGCCACCGGAAAGCACCCTGGCCGATTTCCTGACTTCGTCGCCCGAGAACAGCAACCGCCCCAGTACCGAACGCACGGTCTGGTCATCGTCACCTTCGCGGGTGAAACGTGCCATCCAGTCTGTCAGGTTCAGATCGTTGTCGAATGCTTCCGCCATGTCTTGCGGCATGTAGCCGATATCGGCATGTTCCGCCCATTTGACGGTTCCTGTATCGGCCTGCATCTGGCAGGCTTCGCCACCCAGACAGCGCAAAAGCGTCGTTTTGCCCGCGCCGTTCGCACCGATGATCGCGACTTTTTCTCCGGCTTCGATCATGATGCTGAAATCCTGAAATACCGGATGGTCATAGGATTTGGAAATATGTTCGGCCTCCAATGCCAGACGATGCAGTTTCTTGCCCGCCTCGAAACGGATATAGGGATGCACGCGGCTCGACGGTTTGACATCCTCGACGCGGATTTTCTCGATCTGGCGGGCACGGGACGTGGCTTGCCGCGCCTTGGATTTGTTGGCGGAAAAACGGCGAACGAATTCCTGCAATTCGGCGATACGTTCTTTCGCCCTGGCATTGGCGGCCTGCTGTTGCGCCCTGGCCTGTGCGGAAGCCAGCATGTAGTCATCGTAATTGCCCGGATACACTTTCAGTGTGCCGTAGTCCATGTCGGCGATATGGGTGCAGACCTGATTGAGGAAATGACGGTCGTGCGAGATGATGATCATGGTGGAATCACGTTCGTTCAGGACGTTTTCCAGCCATCGGATCGTGTTGATGTCCAGATTGTTGGTCGGTTCATCCAGAAGCAGCACATCCGGGTCGGAAAACAGCGCCTGCGCCAGCAATACGCGCAACTTCCAGCCCGGCGCGACAGCACTCATGGGACCGTTGTGGAATTCCAGTCCAATACCGACGCCGAGCAGCAATTCACCCGCGCGCGCTTCGGCCGTGTAGCCGTCGTACTCGGCGAATTTCGCTTCGAGTTCGGCAGCTTTCATGTAATCGTCGTCGGTGGCATCGGGATTGGCATAAATGGCATCGCGCTCCATCATGGTTTGCCACATTTCGGTATGCCCCATCATGACAACGTCCAGCACACGCATGTCTTCGTATGCGAACTGGTCCTGACGCAGTTTGCCAAGCCGTTCGCCCGGATCGAGCATGACGGTTCCGGAAGTCGGTTCCAGATCACCGCCCAGAATTTTCATGAAGGTCGATTTGCCGGCGCCATTGGCTCCGATCAGGCCATAACGGTTTCCTTCGCCGAACTTGACGGATACGTTTTCAAACAGCGGCCTGGGGCCGAACTGCATGGTGATATTGGCTGCTGATAGCACGATTATTCCCTGTACGACTGGTAAAACAGATTATTTTACCAAACGGTGGGATATCCGCTCAAATGCAACTGCACGACACCGTCGTGCGATACCAGATGCGCCTGTGCACCGACAGGCAAGGTGACCTTGTCAGGGACATGTCCGAAAGGCAGTCCCGTAACGACCGGAATGGTCAGCCGTGCACGCAACCATGCCAGCATGGCATCCAGATCATAGCCGTTATCGTAGTCGGTCACCCGGTATTCCGAAAAACGCCCGAGTACCAGCGCTTTCTGTTTTTCGAGAATACCGGCCTCATCGAGCTGTACCAGCATCCGCTCGATCTGGTAAGGTTGTTCATGGACATCTTCCACAAACAGAATGCCACCTTCAATATCAGGCATCCATGGTGTTCCAGTCAAATGCGCCAGCATCGCCAGATTGCCGCCCCAGAGGGTGCCGGAGGCATCGACTTCGGGATTGCCCTGCGCTGTCCACCGCACGGTCATTTCCGGCGAAGTCATGCAGCGTTCAAAATGCCCGCGCATGAACGGACTGATTTCCGCACGAGCGAAGTCGCTGTTCACCATCGGCCCGGCAAAACTGATGCCACCCTGTTTCAACAGCGCCATCTGAAAAACGGTGAAATCGCTGTGTCCGACAAACAGTTTGCCGCTTGCGGCCAGTTTGCGGAAATCGAGATAGGGCAACAGCCTCGAAGTACCATATCCGCCGCGTACCGCCATGATGATTTTCACGTCCGGATTGGCGGCCGCCTGCTCGATCTGTCGCACCCTTTCGGCATCGGTCGCGGCAAAACGCTGGTATCGCGCTTCGGGATCGTAATAGCTGAATACGCGGTATCCCGCGGCTTCGAGTCCGGCAATGCCCCGCCGGTAATCGGTATCGGATACATAGCCGCCCGGCGCGATGATCGCGATGCCTGTTTTTTCTGTTTTCATGTCGGTATTCCGTATTTCAAAAGGCGCTGGCCCGTCTGCCGCCTGTCGATATGCAGTTCCGGCACGCGGGTCCGGGACGTTTTTTTCCACTGATGAGGTAGTGTTCGGCGACGCTGGCGGCACATCCGGCGACTGACAAAAACCATCAAGCAGACATCCCACCATCAACAGCGCAATCATCCATTTTTTCATGATGTCCCCCGATCGCTGTGGCTGCGTCAGACAACGGCTTGCGCCCGCTTCAGAGATCACTCCGCCTGCCGTGCGGCTTTGGCCAGTTTTCTGCGTTCGGCGAAAAACGCCTTGAGCATCGCCGAACAATCGTCCTGCAAGATACCGCCTGTCACGGTCGTGTGATGATTCAGTTCCTTTTGCATAAACAGATCGACGACACTGCCACATGCGCCCGTTTTCGGGTCATACGCCCCGAAAACCACGCGTTTGAGGCGCGCATGGATCATGGCGCCGACACACATCGCGCACGGTTCCAGCGTGACATACAGCTCGCAGTCGGGCAACCGGTAGTTTCGGCATACCGCCGCCGCATTGCGCAACGCCATGATTTCGGCATGTGCCGTCGGATCATGTCCGGATATCGGGCAGTTGAATCCCGTCGCGATGATCTCTCCATCCCTGACGACGACCGCACCGACCGGCACTTCCCCGGCCGCTTTCGCATATTGCGCCTGCACGAGTGCCTCGCGCATGAACATTTCATCGTTCATGCAAGCGAATCGGCCGTTACTTCAGCCCAGCAATTCGGCGTTTCATAAATCCGGACACTCTTGAGTACCAGCGCATTGCCGAAAAATCCCTCATAAACTTCCCTGAGGGTATCGAAGGCCACACGTGCCATGTTTTCGACTGTCGGCACCCTGTCGAATACGACGGTTTTGTGGTTCGGCAAACTGTCCAGGAACTGTCTGACCGGCGTGTCTTTTTCATACACCAGAAAGGCATGATCCCAATGGGATACCAGATGGATTTCCGCCAGCCGTTTGACTTCGGAAAAATCCAGCACCATGCCATTGCCGGCGTCCCCTTCCTTCTCAAGCGGATTCCCTTCCAGCGTGATATGCAATACATAACGGTGCCCGTGCAGGTTCCTGCACTGGCTGTGGTGATCCGGAATGCGGTGTCCGGCATCGAATTCGAGTTTTCGGGTAATCGTCAACATGAAAATATCAGGGTATCTGTAAATATTTATGCGTTTGCAAACCGAGCTTCCATTTCGGGTTCGTCAAACAGGTTGCTATCGCTATTCTAACGTTTTGCTGCCGGTTTTCTCCATCCATCGGCTGGACGTAAAAATGGGAAAAGGCAAGCCGCTCATAATCGGCCAGATTCTGGTTTTCCTGAGGAATCACGACCTTGATTTCGTCGCCCTGTGTGACCACGAGTTTCGCCCCCACCTTCGGACTGACGCAAACCCAGTCGATACCGGGCGGTACGGCAATGGTGCCGTTGGTTTCGATCGCGACTTCAAAACCGGCACGGTGCATCGCGTCGATCAATGCTTCATCCAGCTGTAGCAGCGGTTCACCTCCGGTGAATACGACATAGCGGTTTTCCGGATGGCTCGCCGGCCACAGGGAAACGATACGCTCGGCCAATGCATCCGCCGTCGGGTATTTTCCGCCGCATTCGCCTGTCGTGCCGACAAAATCGGTATCGCAAAACCGGCAAACGGCACGTGGCCTGTCTTCTTCCCTTCCCGACCACAAATTGCAGCCCGAAAAACGGCAGAATACGGCAGGACGTCCGGTACGTGCGCCCTCGCCCTGCAATGTATAGAAAATTTCCTTTACGCTGTACGTCACAACCGCTCTCCGGCTATCGTTCGGCCTGAACAAAAACAGATATTTTCGCACCGATTGCGTTTTTCGTCACCGTCTGCGATTGCACCGACCGACGTCACGCCATGACTGTACAACCTTTCACCGCCAGCAGTTTTCCGAAAGACGCCTTTTCAACCGGTTCGGATATGTAATACCCCTGTGCATAATCGCAACCGAGCGACGACAGTATCCGCCATTGCTCCGGTGTCTCGACACCTTCGGCGACGACCGCGATATCCAGTTTGTGCGCCATCATGATCATCGTTTCGCACAATGTCCTGTCTTCATCGCCCGCCGTCAGATTCCGGATGAATGTCCTGTCGATCTTCATGTAATCCGGACTGAACTTCTTGAGCGAAGCCAGCGATGAATACCCTGTCCCGAAATCATCGATCGCCACCCTGACGCCCCTGCGGTGCAATGCATCGAGTTGCCTGACAACCGATGCATCCGTCCCCGCAAGCAATTGTTCGGTAATCTCGATCACTACGGACTGCGGCGGCAGGGACAATTCTTCGAGGCAGGCCATCCATTCATCGACAGCGATACCGCCTTCCGTGAACTGTACCGGCGAAAGATTGAGACTGATACAAAAATCCGGACGTGATGCACGCCACTTCGCGGCCTGCCATACCGTTTCCATGAAAAGCCCGTTGCCGAACGCGCGGATCATGCCCGTTTCTTCCATCAAGGGCACGAACGTGACAGGTTCCATCATGCCGGAAACGGGATGCCGCCACCGTGTCAAGGCTTCCGCCCAGCCGATTTCACCGGTTTTCATGCTGGCGATCGGCTGGAATACCGTCTCGAACTGTCCGCAATCCAGTGCATGACGCAATTCGCAAATCATGTTCGTGCGCTGCCTGACCGCTTCCTGCATCGAGGACGTGAAATAATGATACCGGTTCCCGCCGTTTTTCTTCGCCGCATACATGGCCTGATCGGCATGCTTCATCAATTCCTGTACATCGGCGGCATCTTCCGGATAAAAGGCGATACCGATGCTGGTCGACACATGTACGCTTTGCCCATCGATCACGAACGGTTGCGACAAGGCACTCCGAATACTCTGCGCCACCCGGCTGACATCGCGAAAATCTTCCAGATCCGCCAGGATGACCGTAAATTCATCGCCACCCAGCCGCGCCACCATGTCTGTCTCGCGGACACAATGCGAAATCCGTTCGCTGGCACCCTTGAGCAGAGAATCGCCCGCATCATGTCCCATCGTATCGTTCACATACTTGAAGCGGTCGAGATCGAGATACATCAATGTCACAGAACCGCCGGTACGCTGCGCTTTTCTGGTCTCGAAAAGCAGCCTTTGCTGGAACATCCGCCGGTTCGCCAGCCCGGTCAGCAAATCGAAATTGGCATGCCGCCAGATAGCTTCGTCCGCCTTTTTCTTTTCGGATACATCGCGGATGATGAACTGCGCAAAACATTTACCGGCGGTATCGATAATGCCCGAACTGATTTCGACCGGAAAAATCCGACCATCCGCATGTTTGCCGTATGCCTCGAAAATCAGGCTTTTCTCCCGCTTGAGTTCCTGCCACCTTTCTTCAAATACCGGGGCATCCTGCGGATCGAAAACCGTCCGGATATTTTTGCCGCTCAATGCGGAACGGGCCTTGCCGAATAACGCACCGGAACGCTCGTTCGCCTCGATCACCGTTCCGCTATCGTCCATCAGGATAATGGCATCGTTGGCAAAACGGCTCAGATAGTCATGGCGCAACGCACGCTGTTTCAGGCCGTTCTTCATCCGGACCGTCTGATACTGCATATGCCGGTGACGCAATACGAAAAACAGAACCAGCGCCGCCGAAGCGGTCAAAAGCGTGGCCATCAGCAGGATATACCATGCCATTTGCCGGATATGGCCATAAGCTTCCCGTTCGTCCATCTTGACCATCAGCGACCAGTCCGAATCGGGAATCTTGCCCACATAACCGACAACACGCTTGCCGCGATGATCGACCGTATGAAAAATTCCCTGCCGGGTTCGGCCTATCTTTTCGAGCCACTGTCCGTGGCCGGCATCACCCTGTTCGATCGGATAGGCGATCCGTCCCGTCGGCACACTGCGCAGCATCGCCACTTCCCCGCCACGGGTACTGAACAGAAATACCCGTGACGTCATGCCGCTCGTCGGCCAGATCGACATGACAGGTATCAGCGACTCGGCCGGATTGACATAATGAAGCCGAACCCCCGCTTCCGGACCTGCAGATGTTTCTTTCATGAAAGGCACGTACATCGTCAGCACATCCCGCCATGTCCCATCCGCATTCGAAATCCTTTTCGGTGGCCCCATCCAGATACGACGGGATTTCAGTACATGGGACATATCATGCGCGGCAGTTTCCGTAACCGGCTTCCGGCCATCCGCATCCGGGCGACCGTTCCTGGCCACCGTCTGTAAACGCTCCGGCAAACCCTGTCTTTCCGTCACGCCCAATCGTTGTCCCTGACGGAAAATACCCGCCTCGCCTGACAAACCGGCTTGAGCGACAGCCCATGCGCTTTGACGATCTTTCCAGTCGCTGATCTGCCTGATCTGCTCTTTCGCCAGCAAAGAGAAATTCCGGTCGAATGCTGCAGTTTCATTCTCGGCGAGCATGAAGAAAACGACATACGCCAGCACTGGAACCAGCACGGCGATACCGAGAAAAACCGGTAAATGTTTGCGGATGATGAATACGGAAAAACGGATACCGGATGCATATGATGATCTGGGCACCGGAAAAAAGCCGAAAACGCAAAGAAAAGCGGCAAAAAACAGGGCAATCGCACCTGCCGGAAAAATATACTTCCTGCCGACAAACTGGCTCGCCGCCGCGCCTGCCGGATCGACACCCGACACCAGCATCCAGACTGCCAGCGCCGCAAGCAAACCGCCGCCCAGAACGACACCTACCGAACGGAAGAACTTCCGCCACCTTTCCCTTATCTTCAGTCCAGCAGTATCACTTTGCATCATTCAGGATTCTTTCCGCAGACAAGGTTTTCATTGTCGCACACAGTCCCGTCCAATCGTGAAAACTCTCAAACTTTCGGGAAAAAACGACAAACTGGCCTCCGTCTCTCACCTGATCGCAGGAATTTGCCATGCGAAAACATTATATAAATCGCCGGGAACACCCCGGTTGAGGAAAGTCAGTCCGACATAGTCTGAATGCCTACTCGCGTCAGTCTGGCTCCTGGTACCGTACCTGACAGTCTCATCCCGTTTCAGCTTTTTCAAACATAAACCTTTCCTGTTGTGTCGCTCCACCAGATCAATTTCTGCATCCATGCAAAAAAACCGCCTTGCAGACAATAAAAAAACCCCGTCCATCAGGACGGGGTTTGAAGAAAACCTTCACTCCCACTCGCTCCCGTCAACCCTATTCTAAACAGGTTTGCTTATGGAATTTAGCACAGATTATTTGTATTACTTTCATTATTCAGGTAGCGTGGGCTATCTGATTTTCTGTTGCCATGGTGTTGCCACGAAACGCAAGAACTACAAGAGAATTCATGTCACTCCCATCATCATTTTATAATGAGATTCGTGTCCCATTTTGATAAATACTGCTTTGAATATTTGCTTATAACGGTCTATCGAATCTGTATAACTATCAATATACAAATCATCGGGGATTGTATGCGATCCGTCATTTATCCAACTCAGCAAAGAACGACAGATCATCTTTTCTTCTATTGTAGAGAAAGAGTCCACAATTGCGTCATCCTTTGTTTTTCCGAGAATACTAAAGTAGTTTTCCAAAATTCTTCGCATGATATTTTGTGTTGTAATAAGCGAAGCATTTGTGTTACTTTTTAGTTCTTCCCACAACAGTTCATATGACGTTTTAATTGGATTGTTTCTTTCGTATGCTCTGATAAAGGATATGTTATTGTCCTTGCTAATAATCCAGAAATGAATATCATTGCAAACTTCAGTTCTGCGATCGATAAAAGCGGTTTCCTTATGAAAAAACACATTGTGAGTGAGAATAAAAATCTGTTCTACGTCAGAATTTCCCTCACGGACATCTTTTATTAACCCTTTAACCATAGAACTTACTATGTATAAAACCGTACTGTCAAGACTACAGATCGGATCATCCAATACCAAAACCTTACGATTAGAAATTTTTGACACATCAACGGAGCCTTTGGCAAATTGCAAGAAATACAAGAATGATATAAATGTTTCTTCTCCTTCGCTCAATGTGTTGGTAGCAAGAGAGCCGTCCATTCGCTGTATTTGATAGGCGTTTGGCTGAACTGGAGAAGGTGCTATTTGGAAGTTAGTAAAACCATAGCTTTTCAGAGAACGATTGATCTCATCAACGGTCGGCTGAACACTCGTTATGTTCTTGCCAGCATCAACTATTTTTTCATCCAGCTCATCCAATTGCTGCTTGCATATATCGATCCCTTTTTGAATGCCCTTTTTAGCTTTGGTGAAAGTTTCAATATCGTTCAAATATCCAGCAATTAGCGCCTCGTTTTCATCCATTAAAAACGCCCAAATATCAGCTACAAGAGCGTTCTTCTCAGACGTATAGTTATCAACCATTTTATTATGTTTGGTAATAGCTGCATTTCCGTCGATTACCAATTGTGTTATTGAACTTATCGTTACAGCGGTTTCTGTTAGCGAAATGATTCTGCCAGGTTCTTTTTCCTTAATAAGCATTTCAGCTTTATTCTTAGAAAAATATCCATTAAGCAGATCTATCAATCCATTGAGTTTATTTGTGTCAATCCCGGCAGCAGGGTAAGCCCCAAGGCTTGTCCGAAGTGTGTTTATACGTCTCAACAATTCGTCAGTATATACGCTATATTGGCTAATGAACTGTTTTATTTGGTTGACATCCTGCTCGTATTCTCCGCTAAAGAAAGCATCAAGCTGCTGTTTCAGTTCCCCTGTAATTGTGGGCTGCTGACAGAACGGACAAATCCCACCCTCTCTCAAATGCTTTCTTCCTTGATTTACCCAGTCTGCATTATCCAAAACATCTATAAGCCGTCCAATAGGAAGATCTTTATTGCCAACAATTACTTTGCTCCAAATCGTTGAAGTTTCAATTTCAGCAAGTCGTTCAACGGTATCGTCAATGGAAAACAAGATAATTGCACATTTTTCCGGCTTTTGTGCAAACAAAGTCTTAGCCCGTAAAAGCAGACTATCTCTTGCTTCACAAGAAGTACGCGAGCTTGCGTAGCGTCTAAGCACTTCGTCTCGGAAGCGTTCTTTATTGTTCCTGAAACCACTGAATGCCTCTTGAAAATCTGCTTCATTGGGTTTTAATATTCGTTCCCATACAGTATCTCTAAATGAGGCTTTGTATTCGGATTCTTCTTGCCACTTCTTTTTGAGGGTATTATCCCGTGTTGTATAGTCTTCGTTCTTCTTTGTGCGTTGCTCTTTCATTTTTTCAAGAGCTTGTATATCTTCAATTGTTGCTTGACCAAGTGTAAAAACACCAGCAATGTTTTCTTTCAAGTTTTTTACACGAAATTCACGATTATATACAACAACATCTGCTACGATGTCATTTTCCCACTTAATTTCACACTCACTATATTGAGAATCAGTCGGATTGCGCAAGAAATTACTAATAGTGGATTTTCCACTGCCATTAGGGCCATAAAAGAAATTGATCTTTTGGCAGTTTTCGATTGAAACGCCCACTGATGGATAAGTGGCGCAATTCTTAAGTTTAATTGATTTAATCACAGTGAGCACCTCTGTTCTAAATTCTACAGCCGCAATTTATATAGGCTTGCGAGGATTCTTTCGAGTCATCCTACGGCTGTGTAATTTTTTCCAGACACTATGAAGCAAACTAATTTCTTGCGCGGATAGTCCAAGCCCTTTCTGAAGCAAACTGGCATCTGTATACTCCAATATTTTATCAATTTCTCCATTTCGTTGCCAGCAATCAATTGCATGCAAGTCTAACTGACTCGCCATTAGCATAGGGATACGAATTCTACGGATTTCTCCTGGTTCAAAAGTGAGAACGCCTCCACCATAACTTCTTCCAAGCGTTTCACTTAGAGCGAATGTATATGTGTTCAAAAAAGCTGCTGCAACCTGCTTTCCATCGATGCCCTCTAAAAACCTTACTTTATGGAGCGTATCCGTGACAAGGGCTTTCTTATCGTTCAGAATCATTCTCGGATACAAATGTGCCTGGCGAATTAAGAACGCATCGGCATACCAAGTCTGCGATACATGATACCACTTTGGCCTTATACGACATTTGTAATTCTTATTGAATCCTTTTTTTTCGCCCCATTGGATGTATGCTTTCTGCTCATCGGTTAACGCATTAAACTCCTCATTCCCGGGAGCAAAGAAAAATACTTTTTTCCCCAATGCAATCAGAGTATTATAATCCTCATTCGTTAATTGCACGCCTTTTAGCTGCTCAGAGCGACTAATGATTGGGACAACACTATTCTGAAGATTGAATTCTTTTACTGTTGCCTGATTCATGATGAAAAAGTCATTCTCGCCACTCACAAGGCCAACATTTACCTCAAACAAGTCGGTAGCATCAGAAATTCTCGGATCATTATTGAGCCGTTTCAGCAGTTCTAACTCCTCGTTGGATAAATAATATTTTACCCATTTATCACGACTATGGTCGAGTTCCTTAAATTCGGTATTCTCCAAGCATGTTTGACCTCGCGCAATCAAATCCGACATGTCTTCCAGTTCGACAACACGAATGCCATGTTTATTACAGCCTCTTTCACCCAGTAGAAGAACAACTTCCTGCTGTATATCATCAAAAACCAACCGCTTGAATGTAACAAGCGTTAGCTTGTCAAAAAATGTGCTGAGAAATTGCCTCGCTTCAGCAGCGTAATCAACTTGGAACAATTCGGCAGGAATGACCATCCCTACGCGACCATTTGGCTTTAATGCTTTACAAGAAAGCAGTAAGAATGGTAGCCAAATATTCGTTAGGCGATTGGGATGAAATCCATGATTATTCATCAAAGCGAACGCAACTTTACGATACTCCTCTGTAAAATGCTGATAGCGAATAAAAGGTGGATTGCCAACTATCACATCAAACTGAGTCTGACCTTCAATTTCTTTTTGGTAATATGTGAAGAAATCCTTGCATATCACTGTTGTACCATACTGTGCGGATTTTTCAGCCTCAATATCATCCAACTCAATCCCAAGCACATTGTTCCGAATTTGTTCATCTGTAGCGCCCAACTCTCTATAACGAGTAGTTATGGCACTCAAAAAACTACCATCGCCGCAGCTTGGCTCTAAAACAGAATCTGATGTTTTACGGATAGCCCATTCTGCGATAAATTCAGAAATTTTGTCGGGGGTATAGTAGCCGCCTCTTAATTTGTTATATCCTTCAATTGGTTTCATACCTGTTCCTCGACTTCTTGAGATTCTACCTGATAAAGCTCATCGATTACGCTATTTAATTCAGCATTGATTGCCGTGATGGAGTGTTCCAAAACTGTACGACGAGCTGCATTAGGAGCAGAAGCTAATTGTTCCTTTAACTGCATAATATTTTGCACCATCTCAACAATCTGCTGATGCTTGGCGACTTCGGCTGGGTTTTCAAAATCAATCTTGTAAATAGGAAGAGTCGCAATAAACTGCTTTCCGTGAGAATAGTAATCCCCTCTAAAGGTGCTTGCTCTACTTTTCACAAGGAGTTCCATTAGCCAATGGTTCAAAATCGCCTGGATATAGAAAATAGATTCCTGAGAAGTAGCTTTCTTTTCTATACCATAGAAAGGACCATTTCCTCCACCAGTGAAGACAACCATATCATTATCATAGACATAATTTGAGCTTGTTGACAGCACAGGCCAAACGAGATGTTCTCCTGCAAGGAAACGTCTTAAAGATTGACTGCGTCCGAACGCAAACCAATTTTCAGTCGTGCGTCCAGGCATATTACGTTCATCCAGCTTATCTTTGAAGCGATTCAAATATGCTAACGCATGAGGGAAATCCTCTGTCATTTCTGCCAAACTATATAGAACCGGTCTTCCGTTTACCGCCTTGTACGGGAATATGATGTAGCTATTTGCTTCAATTTTCTCATAACTGACAAGTTGTGTGTCATATATACTTTTACGCAGAATTCCTTTCTCTATCTGGAACTCACGACCCTGTCTATCGTACGAGTAAATGAAATTCTCGTCTTCACGATCAGCGTGGATGATATAGATTTGGTCAGCACTTGTTTGAACACCAACAAAAATGTCAACCAAAGTAGAAAGGGAAACGCAAGATTGCGAAATCTCTTCCAAATGTGCAACAATATTTTGAGGCAAGAACGACCACGGCTGACCACTGATATAAGCAGCCGGATAGGTCGAGCATTCTGTATCATGATTGAATAAGAACCGATTCCAATCCTGAACAAAGCCAATTTGGAATTCTTCATAGCCTTGCTTAGATAATACCAAAATGCAGGTATAAGTGCTTCTGTTTTCAAAAACTTGATGAGTTCCGAAATGCAGAATTTTCTTAACACTGGAATTGGAAGAAAGCAATTCTCTCAATTTAGCGCCTGACTTGATGTTCATAAACTTGTGCGGGACGATATAACCCAGCATTCCGTCATCGTTTAACAGTGCAAGTCCTTTTTCAATAAACAGATAATACTTATCGAGTGTATCAGTTTGTGCGGTTACATAGGGAGAATAGCTACTCTTATAAAAATCATACTCTTCTCGGGAATAGTACACCATATTCTGCACACGAATATAGGGCGGATTACCGATAATCGCATCAAACTTTCGGTTGCAAAACTCAGCATTCCAATCGAACATCTTTAACTTGTTCATCAAGGAAACATTCTGATAAACAGATCGATCAAAACGTGCATAAGCCATATTCACAAGGCTGTTACCATTTTTGATGTTCTCGTCCAAATTAGGAAGGATGCGTTGATTAGTACGCTGATGAAAAGCTTCTGCCTCCTCCAAGGACGAATTTTCCAATGCCTTTAGCAGCAAGCTGAACTTTGATACTTCTACAGCGAGAGGGTCAATATCAACACCGAAGATGTTGTTTTTCAAAATGGAGCGTTTTTTCTCATAAGAAAGTATATAGTTTGTACTGCCAGCCAGTTGATAAATATCGCCTCTTCGCTCAGCATTTTCTCTATCATGATTTCGATAATACTCAATATGATAGTTTACAATGTATTCAAATGCCGACAGCAAGAAGTTGCCTGACCCGCAGCAGATATCTGCAATGCGATACTGAGCCACTTCCTCAGGAGTTTTATTTTCATACAGAGGACGGAGCGTTTCTTCGATAATAATATCAGTGATGTTTTTTGGGGTATTGACTGCACCCTGGGAGTCAACTACTTCGGGCTTTTCTTGCGACTCAATATGTCCATCTTCTCGGATTGCAAGCGCCTCATCCAAGAACAGTTCATAAATCTGGCCAATAATATACGGGTCAATTACACCAAACTCATAGGAGTTATTGGGGTAATACAGGCTTTGAAAAATCTCGATAATAACTGAGTCAGACACAGTAAGGCGATCTTCTTCTAAGAGTTCGAATAATCCAGAATCATACTTCTGATCTGCCGCAGCGAACATTGACCTTAGATCTTGGTATGCCGTAATAGCCTTCAGCGACTCATAGTTCTCGAAACATCTATCCTCACAAATACGAAGGAAAATTGTTCTATTAAGCACTCGTTGAACAAAAATATTGAGTGTTTCTACATCAATGTTTGGATTGTTGCGCAGAATATCCTCACCAAGCAGCATTCGCCATGCTCTAATCTGATCCAGGAAATACTGATCGAACGGTTCACGACGAAGAGCTCCCTGAATGTTACCAAAATGGCGTTCAAACTGTCCGGTCAAGGCTGCTTCTTTGGACAGCATGTTGTAAATTTCCTCAAAACATTCCACATACTCGTCGAAGTGGTAGTGAGCAATCATTGCGACACCAATGTCATCGCCTTCTCTCGGACGAACAGAACAATCATAGATATATAGATCGGTGAAATTGGTCAGCACTGAGACTTTTAAGTTTCCGCTCCATCCATATCTGCGCAACTGGAACGCCGGAGCTACATCGATAGTAAGGTTTACCGCAGGTTTCTTTGTCTCAAGGAAATACAGGACTTCCGTACCTACCTTGAAAGAATAATCTGGTTTTTTGCTGCGATGGACGCCGTCTTCCTCTACAACTACGGTAGCCTCATGGGTAACTTCACGCAGGTGTTGTGGCAATCCACGTTCGTTATCTACATCCCATCCAAGAAGTTTGAAGAAGCGGTTTACAAAATCAACACGGACTTGAGTCTCGTTATAGGTTGCTCTCTGGAATTGCAGATAATTATTACTGTAAGTCTGAACAAGCTCGGCAACTTGTTCGGTTAGCGTAGCCAGCATCTCTGGTGTCATTCCTGCAATCCCTCACTTTCTGGTAAAAAATCTACAATATCGCCTACATTACAATTGAGAGTAGCACAAATCTTCATAAGGCTTTCTATAGAGACAAATTCGTTTTTCCCCATCTTGGCAAGCACATTGAAGCTGATACCAGAGGCGTCTTTCAAATCTGTCCGGTTCATTTTCTTATCGATCAGCAGTTTCCAGAGCTTATCGTAGGAAATAGGCATTGCAATTCTCCCTTCTGCACGATTTTGTAGGCATAGGACTTGGACACTCCCAATTCCTGCGCCACTTCTTCAAATCTCATAAACGACTGTTCTGCCATAGGCAAAATACCTTCCTTTCCTGATTTGTGGTTGATTGCTTCGCCGTTCTATCCGCAGGACTCTGACAGGCAACCCTTTTCGGCGCTGTGCCGTTTTCTTTTCTCCTTGGCACGCTCATTTCATCGCCTGCTTCCCCGGAGAAAGTATCCTTTGGACGGTCATTCAATTTTACGGCTTTTGGATTTCACACCCTCACTTTACAACGGACATTTTTTCTGCATTTGTTGACCGTCCTAATTGTAAAATTTTTATGAATTAAGCTAATATGCTTAGTCTACAACTATTGTACTATACACATTAGTTTAAGTCAAGCTGGTTTGCAGGAAAATATTAAATAAATTTGCTTAGATTTTTCTTGACGAAATTAAACATATCTGCTATACTCGTTATCAAAGACAACCGACACAGGAGATGGCTATTATGGCGATTGGTGAACGCATCCACTTTTTCCGCACGATGCGGGGTATGACGCAGAAATACCTTGGCATGGCACTGGGTTTCCCGGAGAAATCCGCAGATGTCCGCCTTGCGCAGTACGAGAATGGTTCCAGAACGCCCAAAGCGGACGTGACCGCTGCGCTGGCACAGGTGCTTGACGTTTCACCCAAGGCGCTGGATGTACCGGAAATTGACTCTGATATTGGACTGATGCACACATTGTTCACGCTGGAAGACCGGTACGGGCTTGAAGTCTGCGAGTGCGAGGACGAGGTGCATCTGCGCGTCCATATCCATAAGGGACGCGACGCAGCAGCGCTTCACAGGATGCTTACCGCGTGGGGTTCGGTTGCCGCCAAGCTGAAAGCAGGCGAGATCACGAAAGAAGAATACGATCGCTGGCGCTATTACTATCCGGAATACGATACCTCCGGTCAGTGGCACAAGATCACACCGTCACAGGGACTTAGTGATATGCTCGTCGAGGCATTGAAAGAAGAAATAGACACCAAGTGAGGGGAAAGGGAAATGTCAGATAACAAAGTGAAATTAGGCGATGGTGTAGCTGATGGGTTGAAAAGCGAAGCTAACCAAGAAATATTGAGCATAGGTAAAATGCTCATTGGTGTCTTATCTAAGTATGTAAAAGACAAGGTTCAAAATATTGACCTTGAGAAGCTGTTGAGCAAAAAGGATACGGATGAGCTTATATCCTTGTGGTCTTCTCAGCTTGCTGAAAAAGGAGTGCTTCCCAAAGGATACGCCAGTTTGCCCGATAATCTTTTAATTGATAATCTTCATCAAGATGGCTACTTGGAGGGCATATATGTTGGATATGCCCTTGCTATAATGTCTTTAGTTGATAACAATGCTCCGGAAGAATTGATCCTCGCTGTCAGAGACGATATTCGTCCCAATCTGATGGGACATCACTATAACGATCGAGAAGAATTCTATCTGCGCTATAAGGGAGAAACATATAGTTGGGTTGAAAAATCCCACAAGAGCGATTGATTAAAACGACCATTCAATTTCCATCCGTATAGTCAAATAAAAAAGAGCTACCTGACTTCATTTGAAATCAGATAGCTCTTTTCTTGTGAATAATGAAATTCTGTTGCCAAATCGTTGCCACAAGGGGCATCAAGGCTTAAAAAGTCCAGTGTTTACTGGCTTTTTTCGACCTCTGAAATTATTCCCACTCAATTGTGGCAGGCGGTTTGCCGGAGATGTCGTAAACGACGCGATTGATGCCGCGGACTTCGTTGATGATCCGGTTGGAGACTTTGCCGAGCAGTTCGTGCGGCAGATGCGCCCATTGTGCGGTCATGAAGTCCTGTGTCTGTACGGCACGCAACGCGACGACATATTCGTACGTTCTGCCGTCGCCCATGACGCCGACGGATTTGACGGGCAAAAAGACGGCGAATGCCTGACTGGTCGCGTCATACCAGCTCATCGGCTCGCCTTTTTCCGTCGTCATCGGTGACGGGGTGTTCCACAGTTCCTCGATGAAGATGGCATCGGCTTCGCGCAGCAGGTCGGCGTATTCTTTTTTGACTTCGCCCAGAATACGGACACCCAGTCCAGGACCCGGGAACGGATGACGATAGACCATTTCACGCGGCAGGCCGAGTGCAAGCCCCAGTTCGCGCACTTCGTCCTTGAACAGTTCGCGCAAGGGTTCGAGCAGTTTCAGGTTCAACGTGTCCGGCAGCCCGCCGACGTTGTGGTGGCTCTTGATGGTCTGCCCTTTCTTGCCCTTGCCGGCACTTTCGATGACGTCCGGATAGATGGTGCCTTGCGCCAGCCATTTGGCATTGGTGATTTTCGCCGCCTCGGCCTGAAAGACTTCGACGAATTCGCGACCGATGATTTTGCGTTTTTCTTCCGGATCGGTCACTCCGGCCAGTTTGCCCATGAACTGTTCGGTCGCATCGACATGAACGACCTTGACGCCGAGGTTGCGAGCGAACATATCCATGACCATCTTGCCTTCGTTCAGGCGCAGCAAGCCATGATCGACGAATACGCAAGTCAGCTGATCACCGATGGCGCGATGGATCAATGCAGCGGCAACGCTGGAATCGACACCGCCAGAGAGTCCCAGAATCACGTCGTCCTTGCCGACTTTCTGCCGGATGGCTTCGACGGCTTCGGATACATAGTCAGGCATGTTCCAGTCGGCACTGCATCCGCAGATGTCATGCACGAACCGATTGAGCATCGCGCGACCCTGTACGGTATGGGTCACTTCGGGATGGAACTGGACGGCGTAGAATTTGCGTGTTTCGTCGGCCATGCCGGCGATCGGGCAGGCTTCGTTGGCGAGTATGACTTCAAAGCCCTGCGGCAGCGCCGTCACCTTGTCGCCATGGCTCATCCAGACTTTCAAAAGCGACATGCCGTTGGCCAGAACCGCATCGGCGACACCGTCAAGCCAACGGGTATGACGTGTCGTTTGTACCTCGGCATAGCCGAATTCACGTACCTTGCCGTTTTCGACCTTGCCGCCCAGCTGTTCCGCCATGGCCTGCATGCCGTAGCAAATGCCCAGTACCGGCAATCCCAGCTCGAACACGATTTGCGGCACACGCGGCGTGTCGCCTTCGGTGACGCTGTTGGGACCACCGGAAAGGATGATGCCCTTGAGCGAACCATCGGCTGCATAATCGCGGATGAAATCCGTTCCCACATCATAGGGAACGACTTCCGAAAACACACCGGCTTCACGTACACGGCGTGCGATCAGCTGGGTGACCTGTGAACCAAAATCGAGAATCAGTATTCTGGAATGCATGGAATTTTCTTGTCAAAACGGGTTCTGGAAACGCAAAGGGCCGGAATGACCGGCCCCTGTACTCTTTTTTGTCTTATTCAAGACGGTAGTTCGGCGCCTCTTTGGTGATCTGGACGTCGTGTACGTGCGATTCACGCATACCGGCCGAACTGATTTCGACGAATTCGGCACGTTCGCGCATTTCGTCGATGGTCTTGCAACCGCAGTATCCCATCGAGGAACGGACACCGCCGATCAGCTGGAAGATGATGGCGTTGACGCTGCCCTTGTACGGAACACGGGCTTCGATACCTTCCGGAACCAGTTTGTCCGGCTGGTGTTCGGCTTCGTCCTGGAAGTAACGGTCTGCCGAACCGCGCTGCATGGCGCCGACGCTGCCCATACCGCGATAAGCCTTGTAGCTGCGGCCCTGATAGAGGATGACTTCGCCCGGTGCTTCATCGGTACCTGCGAACATGCTGCCCATCATAACGGTCGATGCGCCGGCTGCCAGTGCCTTGGCGATGTCGCCGGAGAAGCGGATGCCGCCGTCCGCGATACACGGTACACCGGTACCTTCGAGCGCTTCGGCAACGTCGGAAATGGCAGTGATCTGCGGAACACCGACACCGGCGACGATACGGGTCGTGCAAATGGAACCCGGGCCGATACCGACCTTGACGGCGTCAGCACCGTGATCGAGCAATGCACGTGCCGCAGCGGCGGTGGCGATATTGCCGCCGATGACTTCGATATCCGGATAATGCGTCTTGACCCATTTGACGCGATCGAGCACGCCCTGTGAATGACCATGCGCCGTATCGACGACGAGAACGTCAACACCGGCCTTCGCCAACAGTTCGATACGTTCGTCATTGTCCGGACCGACACCGACAGCGGCACCGGCCAGCAATTTGCCGTACCCGTCCTTGGAAGCCAGCGGATAGTCGTTCGTTTTCTGGATGTCCTTTACGGTGATCAGGCCACGTAATTCGAAATCGTCATTGACGACCAGCACCCGTTCCAGACGACTGCGGTTCATCAGGCGTTTGGCTTCGTCGAGCGACGCACCTTCCTTGACGTAAACCAGTTTTTCGCGCGGGGTCATCTTGTCGCGTACCGGTGCGTCAAGTTCCTGTTCGAAACGCAGGTCGCGGTTGGTGATGATACCGACGACGGTACGGCCTTCCACCACAGGGAAGCCGCTGATGCCGTGCTGTTTGGACAGTGCGATCACATCACGGATTTTCATGGATGGCGGAATGGTGATCGGATCGGTCACGACGCCAGCCTCGAACCGTTTGACGCGAGCCACTTCGCGAGCCTGTTCAAGCGCGGTCATGTTTTTGTGGATGATACCGATGCCACCCTGTCTTGCCATGGCAATAGCCAGTGACGATTCCGTCACCGTATCCATCGCAGCGGAAAGCAGCGGAATATTCAACGAGATCTTTCTCGTCAGACGGGTTCTCAAAACAGTATCTTTGGGAAGAACGGCAGAATAAGCCGGTACGAGAAGCACGTCATCGAACGTGAGTGCCTTTTTGAGTAGTCGCATGGTAATTCCTATGTGTCCAAAACAGGATTATACAGATTTTTCAAGCAGATTGCCTACCACAATTTTGGTATTTTGCACAATAAAAAACAGGATATTGCTTCATAAAAAAACAGTCAAACCGCCGATTCGCATGCATGTCTTCGACTTGCGGCCGCCGCTAGCGCTTTTTTGCACAAGACCACGCTGCATGCGCATTGCCTGTTACCGGTCAATGCGACGATCACATACGGACAGCGCTTCCGCTCGCCTTTACAGCCTGTTGACAGGACAGCGAGGTTTTTCCCCCCTGAAACCGCGTACCGCTTCTTCTGCACAGCGCGTCTTGAGATTGTTTTCGGCCTGAACCGAATACCATGCCATATGCGGTGTGATGATGATATGCGGCGCAGAACGCAACGGGCTGTCCATCGGCAGCGGCTCGCTGCTGGTCACATCGATACCGGCTCCGGCCAGATGACCGGACTTCAGCGCTTCGGCCAATGCGGCTTCCTCGACCAGACCACCACGCGTCACATTGACGAACATGGCGCCTTTTTTCATTTTCGCAAAACTTTCCGTATTCATCATACGGGCATCCTGCGCGTTCAGGCTACAGTGCAAAGACAGTACGTCGGCACGTGCAATGACATCGTCTTCCGAGGTCAGTTCGATGAACGAACACTCCGGATCTCCCTTGACATGATCGGTAAAGATATCGAAACCGATAACCCGGCAACCCAGTGCGTGTACCCGTTTGGCGAATGCCAGCCCGATCCGGCCCAGTCCGATGACACCGACCGTCATGTTCGCCAGATGCTGGATCGGCACCATTTCCGCATAATTCCAGCGTCCCGCCCTGACCTGGTCGTTCGCCTGACATATTTTGCGCGTGATCGCCAGCATCAGTGCAAGCGCATGATTGGCGACTTCGGATGTGCCGTAGTCCGGAACATTGCATACCTGAACACCATGGCGCGTCGCCGCTTCCAGATCGACATTGTCGACACCATCACCATAGCGAACCACCATTTTCAGTTCGGGCAACGCGGCAAATACCTTTTCGGTAAAAGGCGCACGCTGGTTGCATACGGAAACCGCACCTTTGCAATTCGCGATCAGATCGTCTTCAGTCCTGCATTGAAACGCCTTGTACGGAATACCGGCCGCTTCGAAAACCGCCTTTTCCGCATCGATATTGACATGGTTACAGTCCGTAATAACAATCATCGCCTCTGCCATACGATCACCCGTGCTCTTCAAAAAACCTCTATTTTCCCGTAAAACGGAAACCGTCCTCTATTATATTCAAAATGGCCGCGAAAGACTGTAATTGCCTTGAAATGCCTCTATCCTGCCACAGCAATACAATGCGGAACATACGATTGCGCAACGATCATTTGCACACGCTTGCCGGAAGCTCCATGCCTCATTGAGAAATTGTGACATATATTCAAATTATAGGACACACTTGTTTTTGACAAGTCACTGTTTTTTCTTGTCTTTTGTTTTCCTTTCATATAGAATGCAGCCTTCGCTTTTTTTATTTCGGAGGTTCTTATGGCTCGCGTTTGCCAGGTCACAGGTAAAAAACCCATGTCCGGTAATACGGTTTCTCATGCCAATAACAAGTCCAAACGGCGCTTTATGCCCAATTTGCATTACCGCCGCTTTTTCGTCGAGTCCGAAAACCGCTGGGTTTCGCTTCGCGTTTCCAATGCCGGCCTGCGTGTCATCGACAAACTCGGTATCGACGCTGTTCTCGCCGATCTTCGCGCTCGCGGCGAAAAAATCTAAGCCGGTCTTCGGTTCTTTTTTTTGAGAGGTTTTTGTTATGGCTAAAGCAGGCAGAGAAAAAATCAAACTGGAATCCACCGCGGGTACCGGTCATTTCTATACTACGACCAAAAACAAGCGGACTACGCCTGAAAAGATCGAAATCATCAAGTTCGATCCCAAGGCTCGCAAGCATGTCCCTTACAAGGAAACCAAAATCAAGTAATCTCCCTCGTTTCCTTTCCTTGTTTCTTTCAAAGCCGGCTTGCGCCGGCTTTGTCGTTTCCGGGCTCACACCGGAAACAACCGGTATTCATCCACCGGTGACAGGCGGAAAGAAAGCCGCTTCCCCGTTTTCCGTCAGGACAGTACTGGCCGTCGCCATTTTCAGCTCAAAAGCCATCCTCACACCGTTTTCCTCCGCCAGTACCGCCGCCCATACCGTACCGCGCCGCACAAGATATTGTCTGAGATCGCCGACGGTATGAACGTTTTCCGGCAAATCAAGCCATTCTTCCGAAACACCCAATGCCTCACGGATACTGGCGAAATAACGTACTCTGATTCTCATGGACGCCAGAATTCACTGAAAGGAATGAACCGGACTGTCTCGCCCGGTCTGATTGCATGCCCGGGCGGATTGTCGACCAGTCCGTCACCCCATACCGCCGATGACAAAATGCCCGAACCCTGATTGCCGAACAATTCCACTTCGCCGTTGCCGTTGATTCTGGCACGCAAAAATTCATTGCGTTCGTCCGCTTTCGGATAAGCGCTGGCGCATGGCAATAACAAGGCTTTCGGCGTTACATCCGTGACACCCTGCATGGCCAGCAGATACGGACGGACGAACAGCAAAAAGGTCACGAAACCGGACACCGGATTGCCCGGCAAACCGATGATCGCCGTACCGTCGTCTGAAGACTGCCTGCCGATTTCCCCGTAAACCAGCGGTTTTCCGGGTTTGACCGCGATTTTCCAGAAATGCAGCCGCCCTTCCGTCTCGATAGCGTGTTTGACATGGTCTTCCTCGCCGACTGATGCACCGCCAGATGTCAGGATCAAGTCATGTTCCGCCGCTGCCTGCACGAAATAGCGACAGGTCGTCCGGAAATCGTCAGGCACGATGCCGAAATCGGATACTTCGCATCCGAAGTCTTCCAGCAAGCCGCGGAGCATATAGCAGTTCGAGTTATAAACCTTGCCGGGCGGAAGCGGTTCGCCGGGTTTAACCAGTTCGTCTCCGGTACACAGCAATGCCACCTTCGGCTTTCTGACGACCGGCAGATGGGTCAAACCGACAGTTACAGCAACGCCGAGATGCTGCGAACGCAATCGGGTACCCGCCATCAGGACAGGATCGCCCTTCTTCGCCTGTTCCCCTGCATGCCGGACAGCTTCACCCTTCTCAGGCAAACGCAAAAAGGACAAGCGGTTGCCTTCTGCCAGGCACCATTCCTGCCTGACGACGGTATCCGCACCTTCCGGCAGGGGTGCCCCCGTGAAAATCCGCGCTGCTTCCCCCTTGCCCAGCGGCACTCCCGTCGCACCTGCTGGTATTCTCTGGGTGATGGTCAATACCGACGCAGTATCGGCCACATCGTCGTAACGAAAGGCATAACCGTCCATGGCCGAATTGTCGGTATCCGGAACGGTAACGCATGCATACTGCGCTTGGGCCAACACACGGCCATTGGTCTGCGATACAGGCAATGTTTCCACATCCTGTATCGTGCTGACACTGCCGAGCAATTGCGAAAGGGCTTCACTTGCCGTCAACATATCCCCGCTCCTTCCATACTCCGTCCGGCCTACGGAACTTGTACCCGGTTCAGAGTCCCGTCCGTTCGGCAATGAATTTCTTGACTTCTCCCGCATCGACCGGCATGACGGTAAACCGTTGCGGCAATCCCTCGATATTTTCGAAACCTGCGGGCCTCGAAGCATTGTGACCCAGTGCCTCGAAAATCGTTTCGTTGAACTTGGCGGCCTGTGCCGTTTCCAGCACAATCATCGGCACGCCCTTTTGCTGGTGTTCCCACGCGACCTTGATACCGTCTGCCGTATGCGGGTCGATCGTGATACCATATTCGCTGCTGACTTTCCGGATAGTAGCGATACGATCCGCATGGGTGGATTTGCCGGATTCGAAACCATATGAGGGGACACGCGAAAATTCGTCGCCATCGCCCTTCTGACTATCCGACAGGTCGAAAAAGCCTTTGGTTTCGATCTGCCTGAAAAGATGACTGACACGCCGGCCGTCTCGTCCGAGCAAGTCGTAGACGAACCGCTCGAAATTGGATGCCTTCGAAATATCCATGGACGGGCTGCTCGTATGCCATGTTTCATCCGATTTGCGGACACGATAGACGCCGCTGCGGAAAAATTCATCGAGTACATCGTTTTCATTGGTCGCGACAACCAGACGATCAATCGGCAATCCCATCATACGGGCGATATGACCGGCACAGATATTGCCGAAATTGCCTGACGGTACCGTAAACGAAACCTTTTCGCTGTTATCGGCAGTCGCCTTGAGGTAAGCGCGGAAATAATAGACGACCTGCGCAACTACTCTGGCCCAGTTGATCGAATTGACGGTACCGATCTTCTGGCGCGTCTTGTAGGACAAATCGTTCGATACGGCCTTGACGATATCCTGACAATCGTCGAATACCCCTTCGATCGCGATATTGTAAATATTCGGGTCTTGCAGGCTGAACATCTGTGCTGTCTGGAATGCGCTCATCTTCCGGTAAGGCGACAGCATGAAAACGCGGATACCCTTCTTGCCGCGCATGGCATATTCCGCCGCGCTGCCGGTATCACCGGAAGTCGCGCCGAGAATATTGAGTTCCGCATTCTGGCGGGACAGCGCGTATTCGAACAGATTGCCGAGCAACTGCATGGCCATGTCCTTGAACGCCAGCGTCGGGCCGTTCGAGAGCGACAAGAGCATCAGTTTCTTGCCGTCTTTTTCACCAAGCACCCGCAAGGGCGCGATATCCTGCGCCGTGTCGCCTTCCCGCACATTGCAGTAAACCTCAGGCGTATAGGTTTTTTGCGCCAGTGCTTTCAGATCCGCCTCCGGAATATCGTCGGCGAACTTTTTCAGAATCTCGAAAGCCAGCTCCGCATAGGAAAGTTTGCGCCAGGCATCAAGTTCACGACCGGTCACGACCGGATAGGATTCAGGCATATACAGGCCGCCATCCGGTGCCAGACCTTCCAGAAGAATTTGCGAAAAAGATTTTCCTGTACCGTTTTTATCCCCGGCACGGGTCGATACATATTGCATACGGACATCCCGACAATTCAGCGATTGGACACAGCCGGAAACGGCAACACCATCCGGCCAACCGAATTTAGCATTGTAACCAAATTCCGTTTCGATAGACATTTATCGGATAAAATCTCATGTTTTCGGACGATAGTCCAAACAGGAAATCAAAAAAGTAATATCCTATTTCAGTTAACAGTTTTTCGGAAACGACATCATGTCTCCCAAAGTCGCCATAGCCCAGATCAACAGTACCGTCGGAGATTTGTCCGGCAACCGCGAGCGCATTGCACGATTCGCCCGGCAAGCGGCCGCACAGGGAGCGGATATCGTGCTGACCCCGGAACTGTCGCTGACCGGTTACCCGCCGGAAGACCTGCTGTTGCAGCATAGCTTCCATTCGGCAACACAACTTGAACTCGACAGACTGAAAAACGAGCTGGCCGATCTCGACAATGTCCATGTGCTGGTCGGTCATCACTGCATCCGCAACGGCCTGTGCTACAACGCCTGTTCCATTCTGGTCAACGGCGCGATCATCGGCACCTATTTCAAGCAGGAACTGCCCAACTACACTGTTTTCGATGAAAAACGCTATTTCACCCCGGGCAATGAACCGCTGGTGTTCGATGTTCGCGGGACACGCTTCGGCGTCGCGATCTGTGAAGACATCTGGTTTCCGGAACCTGCCGAGCGTACCCGTGCGGCAGGCGCCGAAGTGCTGTTGATCATGAACAGTTCTCCATACCATATGGGGAAAATGCACCAGCGTCCCGTCATCGTGCGGCAAAACGTCATCCATCAGGGCATGTCCGCCGTTTATGCCAACCTGGTAGGCGGTCAGGATGAACTGATTTTCGATGGCTGCTCTTTCGCCATGAACCGTGACGGCAAGGTTTGCGTACAACTCAAACAGTGCGATGAAGACATGGAAATCATCGCTTTCGAAAATGGCGATCCCGTCAACGGACGTATGGAAAAACATCCTTCGGTCGAGGAAGAAGTCTACCGTGCACTCGTTCTGGGTGTACGCGACTATGTCGGCAAAAACGGTTTTCCGGGCGTCATCATCGGCCTTTCCGGTGGCGTCGACTCGGCGCTGGTTCTGGCTGTTGCAGTTGATGCGCTGGGGCCGGAAAAAGTACGTGCCGTCATGATGCCTTCGCCTTATACCAGCGATATTTCACGTATCGATGCCAGCGAAATGGCCGCGCGTCTAGGTGTCAGCTATGACGAAATAGCGATTACGGACTGTTTCTCGTCCTTTTTGCAAACGCTTGCGCCGCAATTCTCCGGTATGCCCGAAGATTCGACGGAAGAAAATCTGCAGGCACGTATCCGCGGCACCCTGCTGATGGCGCTGTCCAACAAGTTCGGTTCCATCGTGCTCACGACAGGCAACAAAAGCGAAATGGCAGTTGGCTACTGCACGCTTTACGGTGACATGGCCGGAGGATTCGCCGTCATCAAGGATATATACAAAACACTGGTCTACCGCCTGTGCCGTTACCGCAACACCCTCTCGGACGTCATTCCGGAACGCATGATGACCCGTGCGCCGACCGCCGAACTCAAGCCGAACCAGTTCGACCAGGATACTCTTCCCCCTTACGAGGTGCTCGACGCCATCGTCCGGATGTTCATGGAAGAAAACAAGAGCGTCAATGAAATCATCCGCAACGGATACAGCCAGATCGTGGTGGAACGTATCGTCCGGCTGATGCGGATCAATGAATACAAGCGTCGTCAGGCACCTATCGGCATCCGGATCACACCACGAGGATTCGGTCGCGACTGGCGTTGTCCGATCACGTCCAAATTTCGCGATTGAAACCGGAATGTTTTACAATGCACCGTATTCCGCACGACTGGCGGAATGTTTCTTTTCATCATTACCGGAGCTTGCATGAAAAAAATCACCGCCATCATCAAACCGTTCAAGCTGGATGAAGTGCGAGAAGCCTTGTCCGATGCCAACATCAATGGCCTGACCGTCACGGAAGTCAAGGGATTCGGCCGCCAGAAAGGCCATACCGAACTTTATCGTGGTGCAGAATACGTCGTCGATTTTCTGCCCAAGGTCAAAATCGAAGTCGTGGTGGACGACAGCATGCTGGAACTGGCGATCGAGGCAATTCTCAAATCGGCCAGAACGGGCAAGATCGGTGACGGCAAGATTTTCGTGCAGGATATCGAGCAGGTCATCCGGATCCGCACTGGCGAAACCGGTATCGAAGCGATCTGAATCCGGCTGAACCGGTTCCGCGACGGATGGTTTTGCCCCCTGGCGGGGCGCGCCATCTGCAAAACGTTGCCCAACCTGTATCAGTTCAGACGCTTTCTGAATACACAGGTATCTAGGGCCGGTTTGTCTGAAAGCATGCCGTTTTCAAAGCGTGCCATCATTTCAAAACCGTTTTTTTCGTAATACGACACATGGCAGGTTGCATCTGCCCAGAGATAAAGATTGCTGATACCGTCCTTCCGGCACAACTGTTCCAGATTGTCCAGAAGCCGCCGTCCCGTACCGGAAACACGGCTCATGAACAATCCCATCTGGACATCGTTTCCGGTCATGAAACGTCTGACCGCATGGCTGTTTCTTGCCAGATAATCCCGGTACTGCAAGGCGATTTTCCGTTCTTCCCTTGAAAAACCTGACAAGCCATGCGAAAACCAGGTATCGCAACTGCCGACGTCGGTCTTGCATCCTGCCAGCAAGAAAGCATCCAGTCCACCTTCGTCCACGCACCAGGAATAATGCCGGTTCACATCGTAGTAACGAACCAGATATTCATGAATGAAACGATTGAACGCATCACCGACACCGTCCAGTTCATATGACCATACATCGTAAGCCATTTGTCCCGCCGGAACGATATCCTGTTCGGTAAATTGCCTGATTCCCATTCCCGCACAATCCGCATACCGGTACCGGCAAACCGCCGATTCCTGTCCTTCCGGCAAATACGACCGGAATTCCGCCCCGGCATTCAACCGATTACTGCTTCCCACTTTCGGCCACCAGTTTTTTCGCTTCCGCACGCTGTTGCGGCGTCATGACTTCAAGCATGTTTTTCGCTCCGGTCTGCGACATCCGGTATCCCTGATCGCCCGACAGCGTGTACCACTTGTAGGCCTGTACCGGATCGGCACGCATACCCAATCCGAGTTCATACATTCTGCCCAGCATGTACTGGGCGCGGATATGGCCCTTTTCGGCGGCGCGTTTCATCCACATGCCGCATATCTGGTCATCCTGTTCGATCGTCGTACCGCTGCAATACATTTCCGCGACATCCACCATGGCGTCCACATCACCCTGTTCGGCTTTTGCGGTCAGTTCCGCGACTTTTTCCTGACCTGTCGAACATGCGGCCATCGAACCTGCGACAATCAGCATCAGCGCAGCGGGGAGCGCTTTTTTGAACGAAGAAAGCATGAATACCTCTCAATGGAAAAACGGCGTATCTGCCTGAAAACGGTAACTTTCAAGTATATCGGGACGAAACGGTTTATGCCAGTGCCTAGCGTCCCTTGAGCAGAACGACCACCGCGCCGGAACCGCCATCGGCCGGCTTCGCCTGACAAAAGGCGATGACATCCGAACGCTGCACCAGCCATTTGTGAACCAGTTTTTTCAGCACCGGCTCATTATTGACCGAACCCAGTCCCTTGCCGTGAACGATCCGCACACACCGGATGCCTCGCAATGCAGCCTGTCTGAGAAATTCCACGATCATCTCCCGGGCTTCATCCCGACGCATGCCATGCAAATCGATCTGGTCCTGAATGACCCAGTGCCCCCGACGCAATTTGCGTACGACATCCGGACCGATTCCTTCTTTTGTGTAACTCAGGGCCTCATCCGTTTCCAGCAGACTTTCCACACTGAATTCATCTGAAAGCGATTCACGCAATGCCAGCTTCTCGTCTGCGATACGTTGCACCGGAATCGGGCGTGGCGCCTGAAATACCGGTTCGATCCTGTCGCTGGCATCCAGAGGCGTGACGTCCCCGATACTGCTCAGAAAAAGTTCCCTGTCCGACTGCGCCTGGCGCTCCGCCCTTTTGCGTGCCTCTTCCTGCTTTCTCCGTTCCTCGTTGACCTTCTTCACGGCCTTTTTCAGCGAAGCGAAATCGGAAAGTTTCCTTGACGCCGCCATGATACTCAACGCTCCTGTTGCGCTTCCAGATAACGCTGGACATCCAGTGCAGCCATGCATCCGGAACCTGCGCTGGTAATCGCCTGCCGGTAGGTATAATCCTGAACATCTCCTGCAGCGAACACGCCCGGAATACTGGTGGCGGTCGCCATGCCGTCCTGCCCCATGCGGGTCTTGATATAACCGTTGACCATCTCGAGTTGTCCCTCGAATATGGCGGTATTCGGTTTGTGACCGATAGCGATGAATACACCATGAAGGGCCACATCTTTCGTCGTTCCGTCACTGACGGACTTGACGCGTATGCCGGTCACGCCGGAATCGTCCCCCAGCACCTCATCGACCACAGAGTTGTACAAAATCGAGATTTTTCCGGCTTCGACACGTTCCATCAGCCGTGAAACCAGAATCGGTTCAGCACGAAAGGTATCACGACGGTGAATGAGCGTGACTTTCGACGCGATATTGGAAAGATAAATCGCTTCATCGACCGCTGTATTGCCGCCGCCGACGACTGCCACTTCACGGTTACGGTAGAAAAAACCGTCACAAGTAGCGCATCCCGATACCCCCCGTCCGATATAGGCCTGCTCCGATGGCAATCCCAGATACTGTGCCGACGCACCCGTGGCAATGATGAGCGCATTGCAGGTATATTCCCCCATATCGCCGATCAGCCGGATAGGCTTGGCATTCAGTTCGGCCGTATGAATCTGGTCGAATTCGATCCGTGTTTCGAAACGTTCGGCATGTTCAAGGAAACGCTGCATCAGATCAGGTCCCGGTATGCCCTGTCCGTCCCCTGGCCAGTTTTCGACTTCCGAAGCCGTCATCAGTTGTCCGCCCTGTTGCAGTCCTGTAATCAGAAGCGGTTTGAGATTGGCTCTTGCCGTATAGATCGCTGCGGTATAACCGGCAGGGCCGGATCCCAGAATGATCACATCGGAATGTATCGAAGAAGTTGTCATAGCTTCACCATCGGGAAAAATCGGAATTCGTCTCACAAACCGGCTGTGCGAGACAGGATTGCAACAGGATACTTTTCCGCTCCACAGCCAGTCCCTGTCCCGATTATAGACTAAAGCAAGAAAATAAGATGTCCGCTATCCCGACATACCGAAAGCGGATATGAAATCCCTTCCCCGTTTGTCCCGGAACATTGGGACTTTTTCCAAAGTCGAATACAATAGCCGAATACTGGTCGTTTTCCTGCAAACCGACAGGAAAGAGCTTTTACCGTGACGGATTCATGAACAAAAACACTTCGAGTTATGACAGGAAAAAACCGGATCCGACGCCTGTCGCACCCAGCCGTTCCACGCGTCTTCTGAACGAAGCATGGTGGTTCGTCCTGATTGTCGCCACCATCTATTTTTTCCTGATTTTCCTGACCTTCGACAAGGCAGATCCCGGCTGGTCGCATGCCAGCCAGACGGCCACCATTTCCAATATCGGCGGCCGTATCGGCGCATGGATATCCGATTTGCTGTTTTTCACCTTCGGCATCTCGGCATGGTGGCTGATTCTGTGGATGATCAGAACGATCTGGGCTGGATACCGGCGTATTTCTCGCCTGCTTATGCTTCAGGAAGAACCGGAGCGTTCCTGGCTTCGTGACCGGATTCTCAAAAACGGCGGTTTCGTTCTCCTGCTTGTCTCCAGCTCAGGCATCGAATATCTTCGCATGTACAACACGAAAATAACCCTGCCCGGCATTCCGGGTGGAGTCATCGGCGAAAGCGTAGGCAAAATGGCCCAATACTATCTGGGCTTTACCTGCGGCACCCTGATACTGGTGCTCTTGTGTGCGCTGGGCTTCAGCCTTTTCCTCCAGATGTCCTGGCTGCAACTCGTCGAACGGATCGGCGCTTTTCTCGAAGGCATCTATTTTGCCTTGAAAAAAATCTACACCGTTCGGGAAGACCGCAAGATCGGTCAGGTCGCCACCGTCAGACGCGAAGAAGTCGTGACACAGGAAAAAGCCCGTGCAACCGAAGCGCCGCCCATGCGCATCGAACCGCAAATCACCGATGTCCCGAAATCCGACCGTGCGGAAAAAGAGCGGCAAGTCGTCCTTTTCAACGACTTGCACGACTCCGAATTGCCACCGCTTTCCCTGCTCGATCCGGTTTCCGAACAACAGGAAACCATCAGTGTGGAAACACTGGAATTCACCAGCCGCCTGATCGAGAAAAAACTCTCCGATTTCGGCGTAAGCGTACGAGTGGTAGCCGCCTACCCCGGACCTGTCGTCACACGCTACGAAATCGAACCGGCAACCGGCGTCAAGGGCAGCACGATCGTCAACCTTTCCCGCGATCTCGCACGTTCGCTCTCTCTGGTCTCCATCCGTGTGATCGAAACCATTCCCGGCAAAAACTATATGGCGCTGGAACTGCCGAACGCCAAACGCCAGATTGTCCGGCTGACCGAAATTCTGAGTTCCAAAGTCTACAGTGATGCCGCTTCGAACCTGACGATCGCGCTGGGCAAGGATATCGCCGGCAATCCGGTAGTGGCCGATCTGTCCAGAATGCCGCACCTGCTCGTTGCCGGAACGACCGGCTCGGGCAAATCCGTCTGCATCAATGCGACGATCCTGTCGCTGCTCTACAAGGCCACCCCCGCACAGGTACGACTGATCCTGATCGATCCGAAGATGCTGGAATTGTCCATCTACGAAGGCATTCCCCATCTGCTCGCACCTGTCGTCACCGACATGCGAAAGGCGGGACATGCGCTCGCATGGGCCGTTGCCGAAATGGAAAAACGCTACCGTCTCATGTCGCATCTCGGTGTGCGCAATCTTGCCGGTTACAACAACCGGATCATGGAAGCGGAAAAGAAAGAGGAAAGAATCCCCAACCCGTTCTCCATCACGCCGGATGCTCCGGAACCGCTTGAAACCATGCCGCAAATCGTCATCATCGTCGATGAATTCGCCGATCTGATGATGGTGGTCGGCAAGAAAGTGGAAGAACTCATCGCACGTATCGCGCAAAAAGCGCGTGCCGCCGGTATCCACCTTATTCTGGCAACGCAACGGCCTTCCGTTGATGTCATCACTGGTCTTATCAAAGCCAATATTCCGACGCGTATCGCTTTCCAGGTCAGCAGCAAGATCGATTCACGAACCATTCTTGACCAGATGGGTGCGGAAACCCTGCTTGGACTGGGCGACATGCTTTACCTGCCACCGGGTACCGGTTTGCCGAACCGTGTGCATGGCGCATTCGTATCAGACGATGAAGTCCATCGTGTCGTCTCGTTCCTGAAAGAACATGGCGAAGCCGATTATGTCGAGGGCATACTCGAAGGCGGCACGCTTGACGAAAACGGCGCGATGCCCGGCGAAAACAACGCTGGTGATGGAGAAGCCGACGCGTTGTACGATCAGGCGGTTGCCATCGTGCTGAAAAACCGCCGGGCATCGATCTCGCTCGTCCAGCGCCATCTGCGCATCGGCTACAACCGTGCCGCAAGACTACTGGAACAGATGGAAAGAAGCGGTATCGTCTCGCCCATGCAAAGCAACGGCAATCGTGAAATACTGGTACCGACATCCGGACAGGATTGAATGGCTGTGTCCATACAAACCGCCTGTCGGAAACAATTATCGTTCACTCTGGAATCATTATGCGATCCTGTATCTACAAACTGGCTCAAGCCTTTCTGATTTTGCTGATCGTGCCGGCCTTGGCATACGCTTCGGCCATTGACCAGCTCAAGAATTTTTCGGCCACCGCCCACTCCGCAAAAGGCCAATTCCAGCAGGCGCAAGTCAAATCCGGCGAAAAAATCCGTTTCGCCAACGCGGCTTCCGGCACCTTCCTGTTTTCCCGTCCGGGCAAATTCATCTGGACGTACAACAAGCCCTATGAACAGATCCTGCAAGCCGACGGCATTCGCCTGTACATGTACGACAAGGACCTCAATCAGGTCACGATCAAAAAACTCGGAGACGCACTCGGTTCCAGCCCTGCTGCCATTCTGTTCGGCAGCAACGATTTGGAAAAGAATTTCACACTCAAAAACGCCGCACCGCACCATGGATGCGAATGGGTTGAAATCATCCCGAAAACGCGGGATACACCTTTTGAAAAAATCACGATCGGCATGAAAAACGGCATTCCCGAAGCCATGGAACTGTATGATTCCCTCGGCCAGCTCACACTGGTCAAATTTACGCAATTCGAGAAAAACCCGCCCGTTTCCGCAGGCATGTTCCGTTTCGTCGTGCCCAAGGGTGCCGATGTCTATGAAAACTGATCCTGACAACCTGACGACACGCCCGAACCATCAGTCAGACACGGCGTTTTCTGTATTTTCGCGGTAAAGCAGCACAACCGCTTCGGCTGCAATCCCTTCCTCGCGTCCCAGAAAACCGAGCCGTTCATTGGTTTTCGCCTTGATATTGACTTGAGAAACGGCAATACCGAGATCGGCGGCGATATTGGCTTGCATGAGTGCGATATGCGGCGCCATGCGCGGAGCCTGCGCGATGATCGTGGCATCGAGATTGCCAGCGACATAACCCGCATCGGTCACCAGAACGACCGCCTGCCGCAACAATACCCGTGAATCGACCCCTGCGAAACGGACATCCGTATCGGGAAAATGCCGTCCGATATCGCCCAGTCCTGCTGCACCCAGCAAGGCATCGGTAATCGCATGCAACAACACATCGGCATCGGAATGCCCCAAAAGCCCCCGTGAATGCGCGATTTCGACACCGCCGATCACCAGACGCCGGCCTTCGACCAGCGCATGACAATCATATCCCTGCCCGATTCTGAACGGAAAACCCTTCATTCGCCTTCTCTCTTCTGTCAGTTTCTTCCTGCCGCTTTCAGAAACATTTCCACGAGCGCCAGATCATCCGGACGAGTGATCTTCGTATTGCAGACATGTCCCTGCACCAGTTTCGGTCTGCCTCCCGCTGCCTCGACAGCACTGGCTTCATCGGTCGCCTGCACATGTCGTCGCAAGGCATCCAGCAAAACCGCATAGGGAAACATCTGCGGTGTTTGCGCCAGCCACAGGCCATCGCGCGGAACAGTCTCCACCCTGCCGGCACTCAAACGTTTGACCGTATCGGCAACAGGCAACGCCAGCAACCCGCCGTCCATTCCGTTTCCCGCATCTGCGATCAGACGGGTTACCAGTTCCGGCGTAATACCGGGTCGCGCCGCATCATGCACCAGTATCCAGTCCCGAGGCGCACACTCTGACGAAAGAGCGAGCAAACCGTTGATCACCGTCTCGCGCCGCGTCGATCCGCCACAGCGAAAAAAACGGACACGCCTGTCCATCCTGTCCTGCCATGCCCGAAGAAAACCATCGAGCCACTTGTCCTGCGGGCTTGCAAGCACGCAAATCCGTTCTATCCCGTCACAAACGGCAAACGCTTCCAACACATACTGGAGCACCGGTTTACCCTGTATCTCCAGATATTGTTTCGGCCGGGATGCGCCCATGCGCGTTCCCGTTCCGGCAGCCGGAATCAGGACAAAAAAACGGCGTGATGCCATGTCGGCTTCCGTTACTGGGATCATAGGGCGAGTTTCCGCAAGAAAGGGGCGTCTGGCAAGGCGTGAGACGCTATCATCGTTTATAATGTTATATTTGGTTTTCGTATTGTAATCCGGAACAGGACGAATTGGCCTTTGGCCGATCTCGTCTTTTTTGTATTGATGCCTTTCGATCTCAAGAAATTCCTTCCCCGCCCAGGACAACGTTTCGCATTGCCGCCATTGCACGGCTCCGCCGATGCGCTGGTGCTTGCCCGTGCGGGACATGAGCTGAAATCCCGCCAGCAAATGCTGGTGGTCATCGTCGCCAATGCATCCGACGCCAGACGATTGCTGGAGGAAATTCCATGGTTCGACAGCATTACGGACGATCCACTGCGCTGCCATTTGTTGCCCGACTGGGAAACACTGCCTTACGATTCCTTTTCACCCCATCAGGATCTGGTCTCGCAGCGTCTTGCCACCCTCTATGAAGTACATCACGGACGCTGCGACATCCTGTTGGTACCCGCTTCGACTGCCTTGCTGCGCATCGCCCCTCCTTCTTTTCTCGCGGCACACACTTTCTTTTTCAAACAGAATGAAGTGCTGGATGAAAACAAACTGAAATCCCAGCTGACGATCGCCGGTTACAACCATGTTTCCCAGGTCATGTCGCCGGGAGAATATTCCGTGCGTGGTGGACTGATCGACCTGTTCCCGATGGGATCGAAACTGCCTTACCGCCTCGATCTGTTCGGCGATACCATCGAAACCATCCGCACATTCGATGCCGACACCCAGCGTTCACTGTATCCCGTGAAGGAAATCCGGATGTTGCCAGGACGCGAATTTCCCATGGACGAGTCCTCGCGGGCATTTTTCAGAAGCCGCTGGCGCGAAATATTCGAAGGCGATCCTACCCTGTCCGTCATCTACCGCGACATCGCCAGCGGAATCGCCTCGGCAGGTATCGAATACTACCTGCCACTTTTCTTCGAGGAAACAGCGACCCTTTTCCAGTATCTCCCGGAAAACGCCATTTTCACGTTCATCGGCAACGTCAGCGAAGCCTTCCAGCGATTCTGGGCGGATACCCGTTCGCGCTACGCATTCCTGAAAGCCGACCGCGAACGCCCATTGCTGCCGCCGGAAAAACTGTTTTTGAGCAACGAAGACTTCTTCGTACTGTCCCAGCCCTATGCGCGCTGGGTGATCACATCCGATGATGCCCCTTCGGAACTGTCCTCCCCGATTCCCGACGTCACCGTCAACCGCCGCGCTGACGATCCGCTTGCCAACCTGCGTGCCTATGTGGACAAGACCGACAAGCGTGTACTGATTTGCGCCGAATCGCCCGGAC
The DNA here is from genome assembly GCF_027158465.1 of Oxalobacter paeniformigenes. Classification (NCBI taxonomy): domain Bacteria; kingdom Pseudomonadati; phylum Pseudomonadota; class Betaproteobacteria; order Burkholderiales; family Oxalobacteraceae; genus Oxalobacter; species Oxalobacter paeniformigenes. Next base: position 84,269 of record NZ_JAMKYL010000003.1, on the reverse strand, counting down.
GGCGCGAAACCATGCAGCAGCTGTTCAGCGAATACGCCTTCGACGTGACGGTATGTGAAAATTTCGCCGATTTCGTCACCCATTCAGAAAAAGTGATGCTCACCGTCGCACCGCTCCAGAAAGGGTTTTCCCTCGGCTACATATTCGGCGATCTCACCTTCATCACGGAAACGGAACTGTATGCCAATTCCGGCAGACGGGGCAGCCGCCGCAAGACGGAAGCGAACTTCCATATCGAATCCATCGTCCGTGATTTGTCCGAACTGAAAATCGGCGACCCGGTCGTCCATGCTCATCACGGCATCGGACGCTACCGTGGACTCATCTCCGTCGATCTGGGTGAAGGGGAAACAGAATTTTTGCATCTGCAATACGCGCACGATGCCAAACTCTATGTACCTGTTTCTCAACTGCACGTCATATCCCGCTATGCCGGCACATCGCCTGAAGATGCCCCGTTGCATACCCTCGGTTCCGGCCAGTGGGAAAAAGCGCGCCAGAAAGCCGCACAGAAAATCCATGACACTGCAGCCGAACTGCTCGATCTGTACGCCCGCCGATCCATGCGCAAGGGCTTTGCCTTCCCGCTGACGAAAAACGATTACGAAGCATTCGCCGACAGTTTCGGTTTCGAGGAAACACCGGATCAGGCAGCCGCCATCAACGCCGTTATGGAAGACATGACGTCCGACAAACCCATGGACCGCCTGATCTGCGGCGACGTCGGTTTCGGCAAGACCGAAGTGGCACTGCGTGCCGCGTTCATCGCCGTCATGGGCGGCAAACAGGTCGCATTGCTCGCGCCGACGACACTTCTGGCCGAACAGCATGCCCAGACCTTCCGCGACCGTTTCGCCGACTGGCCCGTCAGAATCTCCGAACTGTCACGCTTCCGAACACAAAAACAGGTCAACCAGACCATCAAGGGGCTGGAAGACGGTTCGGTCGATATCGTGATCGGTACCCACAAGCTGCTCTCCAAAGACGTATCGTTCAAGCGGCTGGGGCTTGTCATCATCGACGAAGAGCATCGCTTCGGCGTTCGGCAGAAAGAAGCCCTGAAAGCCATCCGCGCCGAAGTCGACGTCCTGACACTGACAGCGACACCGATCCCGCGTACGCTGGGCATGGCGCTCGACGGCTTGCGCAGTTTCTCCATCATCGCCACCGCCCCGCAAAAACGGCTGGCGATCAAGACATTCGTCCGGACAGAAAACGACTCCGTCATCCGCGAAGCCTGCATGCGCGAACTCAAGCGTGGCGGACAAGTCTATTTCCTGCACAACGAAGTGGAAACGATCGAAAACCGGCGTATCATGCTGGAAACACTCCTGCCTGAAGCACGAATCGGCGTGGCGCACGGACAAATGCACGAACGTGAACTGGAAAAGGTCATGCGCGATTTCGTCGCACACCGCTACAACATCCTGTTGTGCACGACGATCATCGAAACAGGCATTGACGTTCCCAACGCCAACACCATGATCATGCACCGCGCCGACAAGTTCGGACTGGCGCAATTGCACCAGCTGCGCGGCCGTATCGGACGTTCCCACCATCAGGCCTATGCCTATTTGCTGGTCAACGATACCCAGACCCTCTCGAAACAGGCACAAAGGCGGCTGGAAGCCATCCGCCAGATGGAAGAACTGGGCAGCGGCTTTTTCCTGGCAATGCACGATCTGGAAATCCGTGGCGCCGGCGAAGTGCTGGGCGAGGAACAATCCGGAGAAATGGTCGAAATCGGTTTCCAGATGTATTCCGATATGCTGAAAGAAGCCGTACGGGCAATGAAAAAAGGCGAACAGCCGGATTACGACGCACCGTTCACCACGACCACGGAAATCAATCTCCACACCCCGGCCCTGTTGCCGGGAGATTATTGTCCGGGCGTCAACGAACGCCTGTCGCTGTACAAACGTTTTGCCAACTGTGAAACCACTGAACAGATCAGCGACTTGCAGGAAGAACTGATCGACCGTTTCGGCAAACTGCCAGAAGCGGCCCGCGCACTTGTCGAAACCCACCGGTTACGCCTGCTCGCCAAAACCGCAGGCATCATCAAGATAGACGCCCATACAGAAGCGGCAGTCATGCAATTCCTGCCAAACCCGCCGATAGACGCCATGCGCATTATCGAACTGATCCAGAAAAACAGGCATATCCGTCTGAACGGCCCGGAAAAACTGCGCGTAACCGTCAAAATGCCCGATCTGGAAACCCGTGTCGCACAGATCAAATCGACAATCCGTTCGCTGACGGCACGAAAATAGGCCTTATTGTCCGGCCCGGAATCCGTTTTTTCATACATGCTGCTCCTGGTACCATCGCGATAGCAAAGTACCGTGCCGTATTCCCTGTTTTTCTGGTCGTCAACGAAGTCCCGCCAATCTTGAAGCCGTTTTTCCATAAATATCAACACGACACCCAAATCCTGCGGTTCTAATGAAATCACCGTTACCGGATATGACACCGGAACCCTTTGGCATATCACGCCATTCAAGCAAAGGATCAGAACATGCAAAACAAAGTCGTTGTCATTTACAGAAATGACGAAGTCGCCCGGGCCGCCGTCAACGAATTGCTGGAAGATGGTTTCCCGCTTAACCGGATCTATATCAGTTCAGATGACGATATCGAACAGGTACGGTATTACGACCGTATCGGAGAAAATCACCTGTTGCCTCGACTGGAAAACGATCTCGGCCACTTTTATCGCTCCATCGAGGATATGGACAACGTACCGGAAACGACCGGACTTTATACCCGGGCGCTCAGGGATGGGCATTTCATCGTATCAGTCGATACGGACTCATATCGCGATGCCATGAAGGCCGCAAAAACCATGTGCCGCTTCGAAACACTCGGTATCGGCTCTTTTTCATCCCGTATGGACCACCTGTTCGATACGGAACATCCTCCCCATGTTCCGGCAATATCGGAAAGCGGCGTTTTCGTTTTGGGACAATCCGCTGAATAAAAAGACCGGGTAGTGAAACGACAAGTATCAGGCCAACCACCCTGTAACGGCAAAAACGCCTGCAAGCCGCAAGTTCGGCTTCTGCTGTCATGAAAAAACTGGCCGACAAAACACTGCATACCCTGAAAAAGGCCGGTAAGTCGATCAAGGATCTGCTCGACCATAACAGCCGTTTTGGCGAATTCCACGCAACAGACAACAACACACGAAATGACGAAACGGCATTCCGCAATCACTGGAAAAAACGTTATTTGTCGTCAGGCATTCCATTCGATGACAGTTTGCCTGCATACCGTTATGGTGCGTTGCTGGCCGAAAACGGAAAAAGGATTGCCTCATGTACCTGGGAAGAAGTCGAACCGGTCGCGCAGACAAGCCGGGAACTGAATTATCAGGAAGAACATTCATGGGAAACAAAGCGTGATGCCGTTCGCTTCGGCTGGAATCACGTCATGAACAGCCACACTGGTGAAACCACGCTCCACGACAGATGAAAACCGCACAGCCGTATATCACAGGCACACGGCTGTCGGCATCGGCCTTTCAAACCGGCACCGTTTCATATACGATTATTGCCCGCTCTTGCGATAGCCCGGTATCATGGACAATAACAGGCGTGCCGGCAAATCGCGCGCCAGTTCGAACACATTGAGTTCCATGGCGTCCAGCGTATTCTTCAGCATCAACCCCAATTCGGTATCACCTTCCATGACCAGACGGCGACTGAAAAAAAGCGTATCCGGATCTTCCTGCCGTCGCGACAGCAGATAAAAATCATATGCACTGGCGGAAATGGTCAGATCCGGTTCGACACGATCCCTTCCGGCGACAAAACCACCCTTTGTCCACACAAAATTGAACGAGATACCGGCATCGGCAACCGACAAACGCAACTGCTTCCCTGCCATCATCTCCCTGACATCATCCGGCAATCTGGGCGTAAGAACGGAATTGAGCGCCGCGACAAACAGGAGTGAACCCGGCCATGACGGCAGGCGAGACAACAACCGGCCGACCGGTTTGGGAATGCTGCAAGGGTTCATGTCGCGTGGTTCACTCATTTACGATTGACTATCCATGCCAGGTCATACCAGGTTCACCATACCAGTAACCGTTGCATGGAGAGCCCGGCATCATGTTTTTCATTCGTTCAAGCGCATCGGCAGGAGAAAGCGTTTTTTCCATGACTTGCCGGAACATGTCGACAATACCGCCGGTATGCGACGATTGGGGCGCGACCCGCAACACATCGACCCGCATCTCCTGCATGCGCTGAACTTCCGTGACCAGATTATATACGTTTGCCGATTGTGTCTGAATACCGTTGAAAACGAGAAACGGCAACCCTTCCCGCGTCCTGACTTCCAGTCCGTCAGGATAAGACAGACATTTGAAACCGCAAGCATCCTTTTGCAGGTTGTGATACCGCGCCGTAAAACAGCGTGCCGAAAACGCCAGCGGCAAACGCCCGTAAACAAACACTTCCGTCTGCATACCTTCCGGCATCACACGCTGCATTGCCGCCAGATTCCCGCAACTCATTTCCAGCGGCATGACCCATCTGAACGCCCCCAATCCGGCCAGCATATCCAGCGCGGCCGGATTGTACAGATTCAGGTGTGGCCCTGCAACGAATGGCCGCCGGTTTTCGAGATTGCCGACCGCGCCCATGTCATTGGCTTCCACCGTATAGCGTCCGTTTTCGGCAATACGACGCATGGCCTGCATATGCGCACCGGATTCCAGCAATACCTGTGTGGACCAGACGACTTCCTTTCCGGCAGCTGCAAGACTGTCTGCAAGCGCCAGCCAATCGTCCTCACGCAACTCATGCCGTCTTGCACATACAGTTTCGCCCAGATAAACGATATCGACCGGCATCGCCGCGACTTCGCGGTAAAACGCCGTCATCATGTCTTTCGGCCAGTAATACTGTACCGGTCCCAGTGCCAGTTTCAAAACGCGATTCCTTTCCTGTCAGTCATTTCCATGAACGGTAATAGGCACCCAATGTCTGTTGCTGACCTTCCGACAAACGCGCCAGTGCTTCCGTCCATTGCGGCAGAACCCGATAGCCGGCAGGATCGCGCAGGCAACTGTCGAGCGCTTCACGCCAGACCCGTGTGGCTGCCGCCGTATAGGCCGGGCTGCGCTGCCTGCCTTCGATCTTGATAGCCGAAACTCCCGTTGCCGCCAGGCGCGGCAGCAATTCCAGCGTATTGAGACTGGCCGGTTCCTCGATGGCATAGTAATCCTCGCCATTGACTTCATAACGTCCCTTGCAAATCGTTGGATAACTTGCCTTTTCATGGCCGGCATAGCGGTCGATCAACACACCATTCAGACGGGATTCCAGTCCTTTCGGCGTCGGTTGCCACCGGACGGCTTTGGCAGGCGAGCATACGCCGCGATTGTTGGGCGCCTCTCCGGTCACATAGGACGACAGCGCGCAACGCCCCTCGACCATGACGCACAGACTGCCGAAACCGAACACCTCGATTTCCACATCGGTATTGTTCACGACCGTTTCCACCTGCTCGATCGACAATACCCTCGGCAAGACCACGCGGGCGATATGGAAATGACGTGCATAAAAATTGATAGCGTCATAATTGGTGGCCGACCCCTGCACCGACAAATGCAGACGCAATCCGGGATGTTTGTCGCAGGCATACTGCATGAGTCCGGGATCTGCGACGATCAGTGCATCCACGCCGTGACACGCCGCCCGGTCGACGGCCTGTATCCATACTTCCCATGCGTCCGGCAACGGATAGGTATTCAATGCTAGCAGGACTTTCCGGCCACGGTCATGCGCATAGCCGATGCCTTCCGACAGGGCTTTTTCATCGAAATTCAGTCCGGCGAAATTACGGGCATTGGTCGCGTCCCGGAAACCGAGATACACGCAATCGGCACCGCAATCGACCGCCTGTTTCAGTGCCGGCAAACTGCCGGCAGGACAAACCAGTTCCATGTGTCGTATTCGTGCGAAATTGTCCGGAAACTGAAAAAATTTCCAGAATTGTCAACCGGTCTGCCGTCTTGTGAAGGTATTGTTCCGACAGCTGTACCGTAAATCGGCAATCATATTAACAGAATGCGCGTATGCCGTTGCATGAACCTCTCTGCCGATTACAAATTGAAATGTTACGCAACGGCAGATACCGCTATAATCTGATACAGTGTGGTACAGCATTTGTTTTTGTTCTGCCGTCGATTGCAAGGAGCATTGATCATGTCGGCCATTTTGCGCAACAAGAAACTGATCATCATTATCGTACTGGCCGGTATCGTCGCGGCTGTCGCATGGTATTTTCTGAGACCTGCCGGCACACCGCCGGGACTCGCCTACGGCAACGGTCGTCTGGAAGCAACTGAAACGGCAGTCGCCACCAAGGTACAAGGCAAGCTGATCGAGGTCTATTTCCGTGAAGGCGCCGACCTGAAAACGGGCCAGATCGCAGCACAACTCGACGACGCACAGCTCAAAGCCGATATCCGCGCAGCTGAAGCAGCGGTGGAACAGGCGAAAGAATATGCCAAGGTGGCACGTGAAGACGTCAAAAGCGCGCAAAGCCAGCAACAACTGGCCAGCGTGACCCTGCGACGGACACAGGAACTGATCAAAAAAGGCTTTATCTCGGCCGCCCAGCTGGACAAGGACGTCAACACGATGCGCACTGCCAATGCGACATTGGCCAGCGCACGCAACCGTGTGATACAGGCCGATGCCAGCATCCGCGAAGCAGAGGCACGTGTCGACTCGCTCAAAAGCAATCTGGACGATCTGACCTTGCGCTCGCCTGTGGACGGCCGGATTCTGTACCGTCTGGCCGAACCGGGTGAAGTGCTCTCGGCGGGTGGACGTGTATTTTCGATTCTGGATCTGAACGATGTGTACATGTACATCTATCTGTCCAATCTCGAAGCTGGCAGCGTGGAACTGGGCAGCGAAGCACGGATCATTCTGGATGCGATTCCGGACAATCCGATCCCCTGTACGGTCACTTATGTATCGCCACGCAACCAGTTCACACCGAAGGAAGTCGAAACGCGTGACGAACGCGAAAAATTCATGTTCCGCGTCAAACTTCAGGTCAATCAGGACTGGCTGGCAAGAAATATCGACGTCGCCAAGTCCGGTATGCCGGGCGTAGGCTGGGTCAAAACCGATCCGGATGCCGTCTGGCCTGCCAACATGCAGGTAAAATGATATGGGTACGCTCGTTGCGGCGAAACTCGACCACGTCACGCTACGCTACAAGGCGGTCACTGCGCTTGACGATGTAACACTGTCCATTCCGGGCGGATGCATGGTCGGTCTGATCGGTCCGGACGGGGTCGGAAAATCGTCCATGCTGGCGTTGATTTCCTGCGCACGCAAAATCCAGCAGGGCCATATCGACGTGCTGGGCGAAAATATCGGCGATGCCGCCATTCGTGAAGCCCTCTTGCCACGTATCGCCTATATGCCGCAGGGACTTGGCAAGAATCTGTATCCGACGCTTTCCGTAGCCGAAAACATCGACTTTTTCGCCCGCCTGTTTGGACAGGATCGCGAAGAGCGTTTGCGCCGCATCGACGAACTGACAAAAGCGACCGGTCTGTTTCCGTTCAAGGATCGCCCTGCCGGCAAACTGTCCGGCGGCATGAAACAAAAACTGGGGCTTTGCTGCTCGCTGGTACATGACCCCGACCTGCTCATTCTCGACGAACCGACGACCGGTGTCGATCCACTGTCGCGCCGCCAGTTCTGGGAACTGATCGACTCGATCCGCCAGCGCCGTCCCCACATGAGCGTTCTGGTCGCGACAGCCTACATGGAAGAAGCCGAACAATTCGACTGGCTGGCCGCCATGTACAACGGAAAGGTCATCGCCACGGGGACTGCCGCCGAAATGATGCGGCAAACCGGAAAATCCACGCTGGAACAGGCCTTCATCCAGTTTTTGCCCGAAGAAAAACGCCAGAATTACACGGAACTTGTCATTCCGCCGCTCAAGGAAACACCAAATCAGGCCTGGGCGATCGAGGCGGACGGCCTGACCCAGAAATTCGGCGACTTCGTGGCGGTCGATCATGTCAGTTTCAGAATTCCGCAAGGCGAGATTTTCGGTTTTCTCGGTTCCAACGGCTGCGGCAAAACGACGACGATGAAGATGTTGACCGGTCTGCTTCCGCCGACATCGGGCACAGCCAGAACATTCGGTCGCGAAGTCGATGCCAAAAATACGGAAAGCCGAAAGGATGTAGGCTATATGTCGCAGTCCTTTTCACTGTACGGTGAACTGACGGTCATGCAGAATCTGGACTTGCATGCACGGCTGTTCCATTTACCGCCTGACGAAATGGGACCGCGTATCCAGGAACTGATCGACCGTTTCGGACTGGCACCATATCTGCATGCGACGGCATCCGGACTGCCGCTGGGTATCCGCCAGCGACTTTCGCTGGCAGTGGCGGTTGTGCACAATCCAAAACTGCTGATTCTGGACGAACCGACTTCCGGTGTCGATCCGGTCGCACGCGACGATTTCTGGCGACTCCTGATCGAAATGTCGCGTGAGCAGAATGTGACGATTTTCATATCGACGCACTTCATGAACGAGGCCGAACGCTGTGACCGTATTTCACTGATGAACGCAGGCAAGGTGCTGGCCAGCGGCACGCCAAAAGAACTTCAGGAAAGCAAGCAGGCCGATACGCTGGAACAGGCTTTCATCGAATATCTGGAAGAAGCGACCGGTGCGGAAAAAACGACATTCGAGGATACCTCCGGAATCGAACCGGAAAAACCGCATTCGCAATCTTCCGTTTTCAGTTTGCGGCGTCTTCTGGCATATGCCGCACGAGAAGCGCTCGAGTTGCGCCGCGATCCGATCCGTCTGGGATTCGCCCTGCTCGGCAGTCTGCTGCTGTTTTTCGTGCTGGGCGGCGGTATTTCGATGGATGTCGAGGATCTGCAATTCGCGGTGCTGGACTATGACCAGTCGCCCCAGTCACGCGACTATATCCACAATATTGCCGGATCACGCTATTTTCTGGAACAACCTGCGCTGAAGGACAGCGACGATCTGGAGCGGCGGCTCGAGAGCGGGAAAATCAGTGTCGCGATCGAAATCCCACCGAATTTCGGGCGCGAGCTGCAACAGGGACGACATCCGGAAATCGCGGCCTGGATCGATGGTGCCATGCCGTACCGCGGCGAAACGATTCTGGGCTATATCCGCGGGCTGCATAACAAGTATCTGGAACAATACAACAAGGAAAACAGCGGAACGGACAAACAGGCGCTCGCCACACTGGAAAAACGTTACCGGTACAACCAGGATTTCAAGAGCGTCTATGCCATGGTGCCTGCAATCATTCCGCTGTTGCTGATGCTCATTCCGGCGGTGCTGATGGCGCTGGGTATCGTACGGGAAAAAGAACTTGGTTCCATCACCAATCTTTATGTCACACCAGTGACCAAGCTGGAATTTCTGATCGGCAAGCAACTGCCGTATATCGTCCTGTCGATGATCAGTTATTTCCTGATGGTCGCCAGTGCCGTCTGGTTTTTCGGGGTGTCGGTCAAGGGCAGTTTTCTGGCATTGTCGCTGGGCGCGCTGATTTACGTAACGGCGACGACCGGACTGGGATTGCTGATTTCGTCATTCACCAGTACACAGATTTCAGCCCTTTTCGGCACGGCGATTCTGACGATGTTGCCGACGACGCAGTTTTCCGGTCTGAAAGACCCGATCGGTTCGCTCGAAGGGGGCGCCTACTGGATCGGGCAGTTTTTCCCTGCATCCCATTTCATCATGCTGAGTCGCGGCGTCTTCACCAAGGCGATCACTTTCGCCGATGCGACCGGCCCGTTGCTGACACTGGCCGCGTTCATTCCGGCGTTGACGTTCCTCGCGTGGATATTCTTGCCGAAACAGGAGAAATGAATGTCATCGTTCAAAATCCACCTCAGCAATATCTACCGCCTTGGTCTGAAAGAACTGTATAGCCTGTGGGCGGACAAGGCACTGCTCCTGTTGATCGTCTGGGCATTCACGGCCGGTATTTACAGCGCTGCCAAAGGGGTTTCACAGGAAATCCATAACGCCCCGGTAGCTATCGTCGATCAGGACCAGTCCCAGCTCTCGCACAGGATATCGAACGCCCTGACACCGCCATACTTCAAAAAACCGGATATGATCGAGATGAGTCAGGCCAACGAAGCACTCGACAAAGGCTATTATTCCTTCTCGATCCTCATCCCGCCCGGTTTTCAGCGCGACCTTCAAGCCGGTCGCAGTCCCAATGTCCAGCTCAATATCGACGCCAACGTGATGAGCCAGGCGTTTATCGGTTCCGGCTACATCGAAACCATTTTCAACAACGAGATCAACGAATATTTCAACCGTTCGACCGATACCACGACCGATCCCATCCGGCTGGTCACACATGTCCGTTTCAATCCGAACATGACAGGTTTCTGGTTCGGAGGCGTGATGGAAATCATCAACAATATCAACATGTTGACCATCATTCTGGTGGGAGCTGCCTACATCCGCGAACGGGAACACGGTACGCTGGAGCATTTGCTGGCGATGCCGCTGGGTCCGACGGAAATCATGCTTTCAAAAATCTGGGCCAACGGTTTCGCGGTACTGCTGGCGGCAACATTCGCACTGATTTTCATCGTCAAGTTCGCCTTGCAGGTACCGATCGCCGGCTCCATCACCCTGTTCATTGCCGCGTCAGTCGTCTATCTGTTCTCGGCAGCCTCTATCGGGATTTTTCTGGGAACGATCGCACGCTCGATGCCGCAACTGGGATTGCTGATCTTCCTGACGATCATTCCGTTGCAAATGCTCTCGGGCGGCGCGACTCCTCAGGAAAGTATGCCGGTATGGGTACAAAACGTCATGAAACTGGCTCCGACGACCTATTTCGTCCGGCTGGCGAAAGCCATTCTGTATCGGGGTGCCGATTTCAGTATCGTCTGGCCCGATTTTCTGGCGATTGTCGTGATCGGGCTGGTATTCTTTTTCATCGCACTGGGGCGTTTCAGGAAATCCATCGTACAAGGCAGCTGACCGGCCACTACCTGCCGGCCAGCCCCACCCGGTTTACTGATATTCCACCGGAATCCAGGTATATTTTCCATTGCCCTCCGCAACCACATACCCAAGTCCGGGGAATGGCAAGTGCATCCCGGCAACCATTTCCCGTTTCGCAGCGACATCCTTGAGCAAGGCCTGCCGTGTCCTGACCGCAGCAACTGCATCAGAATCGTATTCGATCGCGACTTCCGGATGGCTGAACTGGATGACATGACTGTGGACGATATCCCCCCAGACCAGAAGCGACTGGCCGTCTGACGTGATTTCAAACGCGGTATGGCCCGGTGTATGCCCGTAAGCGGCAACAGCACGGATGCCCGGCACGATTTCCGCACCACCTTCTATCGCTTTCCATTTTTCCGTCATCAGATAAGGCACAGCCGATTCGCGCGCCATTTTGAAGAAAATCTGGCGTTCGACAGGCGCCGCGGCAGCCTGCTGCTCGGAAAGCCAGTATTCGTTTTCCATCCGGTTGGCATACACCGTGGCATTGGGAAAAACGGCCCGTCCTTCCATATCGCTCAGCCCGCCGGTATGATCACCGTGCAAATGGGTCATGATGACGATATCGACCTGTTCTGGCTGATATCCTGCGGCTTTCAGGTTGGCGAGAATACGCCCCTGACGATCTTCGCTGAACAGTTTCCCGGCACCTGCGTCAATCAGGACCAGGTGATCACCCGTATGTACCAGATAGGCATTGATCGGCGACTGGATACCGGTAGCGCGGCCATAGTGGTGCGACAGCGCCTTGTCGATTGCCGCCTTGTCCATGTTTTTCAACAGTTCCGAATGAAAATCCAGGGTACCGTCGAACAATGCCGTCACTTCGAACTGGCCGACCTTCACCCGATAATAGCCCGGGACCTGAACTCCGACCATCGCCGGTATCTGCGGCTGCACGATTTCCGGCACTGCCGTCCCGTCCGCCGCTACCTGGCCGGCCTGTACAGCTGCCTGTCCTGCAGGCATCTGCCCCGCAGGTGTCGTCTGCACGGCGGCCTGTCCTGACCCAGCCGGCCGTACTGTCGCGGAAGCGGCTGTTTTTGCGGGTACTGGTACCGGACTCTTCGCCATGGCGAGCGGACACACACCCAGCGATGCGATGATCAGCCCAAGCGCCAGTTTCCGGCAACCGGGTATCCATTTTTCCTGCATAGTCACTCTCCCTGATAAAGATGGCTTTGATTGTATTGATCAGCATTTATTATCCGGCAATTCGGCCCGTGTTTGCGCAAACAGAAAACCCTGCCGGCAAAAAAAACGTAATCTGATGCTGTCTTCATCGTCAACCCGCTTTTTTCTTCATGAAAAGAAAGGCACACCATGTTCAGGCTGGCTATCATCATCGGCAGTACCCGTCCACACCGAAACGGTGAAGCGGTCGCCAAATGGATTTTCGACATCGCGCGGCAACACAGACACACCGATGCTGAACTGGTCGATATCCGGGATTACCATCTTCCCCTGCTCGATGAACCGCAACCGGCTTCGTCCGGCCAGTACTGCCATGCCCATACACGCGCATGGTCCGAAAAGATCGCATCTTTCGACGGTTTCGTATTCGTCACACCGGAATACAACCATGCACCGCCAGCTGCGCTCAAAAACGCGCTCGATTACCTCTTTCACGAATGGAACAACAAATCTGCCGGATTCGTCAGTTACGGCGCCATGGGCGGCGTGCGCGCCGTACAGGAATTGCGCCATATCATGGGTGCGTTCATGATCGCGGATGTCCGTACCCAGGTCACGCTTTCCCTGTTCACGGATTTTGAAAAAATGTCCGTTTTCAAACCCGATCCGCGTCATGAAAAAACGGTCAACACCATGCTGGATCAAATCGTCGCATGGGGAACTGCCCTCAAGCCGTTGCGTCAAAACGACTGAATTCCCGAAACCTTGTCTTTACCGGAGAACATCATGAAACATATCCAGATCATCATGCCCGAAGTCAAACACTGCACTGCGAAATCCTGCGGTTTCAACCGCGATTCCGGTTGCCATGCGCGCGCCATCACTGTCGGCAATCCTGAAGCCCCAGGATGCGACACCTTTTTCGCCGTAGCCGATACATCGGAACACGCCAAATCGACAGGACGTACCTCAGGCGTAGGCGCCTGCAAGGTCTCCGAATGCCGGTTCAATGAAGATTATGAATGCATGGCCGGCGAAGTCACACTCGCTTACAGCAAAAATCAGGCACATTGCCAGACATATCTTCACCGCTAACGCCATATAAAATGCTGCCCGTGGCGTATCCTGCACGATCCGGGCAGTTTTCCGCCAAAGACGTCACACGGCAAAATGTATCCTGCCGGGAAAAAGATACACTCTACCATCTGTCCCGTCCGCTCTCTCATCCCTTTCTACACAGGCTCTCCGCTATATCTGCCCCGCCTGCCCGATAAAACGAACCTTTCTCATCGGCTTGCCATCCTCGCCCGTTTTTTCCATGCATGGGCAATGCCATCCGGCCCTTTTCTGATTTCATACCAGCCAGACACTTTGTGAACACACAGTGTTTCTCTACAATAATGCCTGCCAGTCATAATCGGAAACCAGGAACCCATGTCCCCAGCGTCAGACAATAGGCCTACGGCATCGAACGAAGCAGGCAAACCGCGCCGGATTTTACGCCTGCACCAAGCCGTTACCCTGATCGTGGGACTGGTCATCGGCGCCGGCATTTTCAAGACCCCTGCCGTCGTCGCCAACCTGACCGGTGAAACGGGCGCAATGTTTTCCGCATGGATACTGGGCGGCCTTGTTTCACTGGTCGGCGCGCTGTGTTACGCCGAACTCGCCTGCGCCTATCCCGACGCTGGCGGCGATTACCACTTTCTGCAAAAAGCCTACGGACGTTCGGTTTCCTTCCTGTTCGGCTGGGCCCGCCTGTCGGTCATCACCACCGGTTCCATCGCACTGCTCGCTTTCGTATTCGGCGACTACATGAACCGTATCGTTCCGCTGGATATCGCCGGTATCGTTTCCGGCCCGTTTCTGTATGCCATCGCCGTCATTCTCGTCCTCTCATGGCTCAATATCCGCAATATCCGTACCGGCATGACAACACAGTCGCTTTTCACCGGCCTTCAGGTATTGTGCCTTGTACTGATCGTCGCAACTGCGCTTTACCTGCTTGCATCCGGCACATCCGAACCTGTCACCCATACGCCACCTGTCGAACCATCAGGCACTTCACCGTTTTTTTCCGCAAATTTCGGACTGGCGATGGTATTCGTCCTGCTGACTTTCGGCGGCTGGAACGAAGCGGCCTATATCAGCGCCGAAATCCGCGACGGCCATCGCAACATGGTCAGGGCACTTGTTTTTTCCATCGCCATCATCACCGCACTGTATCTGCTGGTGACATGGGCATACTGGCAGGGACTGGGATTTGCCGGCATGGCGGCCTCTGCTGCCATCGCAGCCGACCTGATGCAAATGGCTTTTGGCGGCACCGCACGCAAAATCATTTCCCTGATGGTCGCCATCTCCACACTGACTTCCATCAACGCCACCATCATCGTCGGTGCACGGACAAGTTACGCGATGGGCCGCGACTGGCATGTCCTGCGCAAACTCGGTGTCTGGGACGCACGACGCGACACCCCGGTCAACGCTCTGTATATACAATGTCTGGCTTCTCTGGCGCTGGTCATACTGGGTACCCTGATCGGCAGCGGATTCAAATCGATGGTCGAATTCACCGCACCGGTATTCTGGCTGTTTTTCCTGCTTTCCGGCATTTCCCTTTTCGTACTCCGAATGCGCGATCCACACACCCCAAGACCTTTCAGGGTACCTTTCTATCCGGTACTGCCCCTGATTTTTTGTCTGACGTGCTGCTATATGTTATGGTCTAGCCTGTCCTATGTGTACGACCAGTCGCTCGGCGGAATCAATGCCGCATGGATCGGCGTCGCCGTCCTCTTGCCGGGACTGGTTTTCCTGTGGATCATCAACCGGATGGATACTGACAAAAATCAGACCGAAACACCTGCCGATACCTGACAGAGACTTTTTCATGAATTCAAAGAAAAAAACCCGCCTCACTTTTGCAGCCTTTATCCTCGTCGCACTGCTCACACCGGTTTTCGTCGTCATCTGTGCCAAATCCCAGTTCGGCCTTGACGAAATGATGGGACCCGAACTCGACGCAGGCTTCATCACGACATGGCCGGAAACCGTGGACGGTATGCTCAAACTGGCGGAAATCAACGAAAACGATCTCGTTTACGATCTGGGATGCGGCGATGGCCGTATCGTAATCGCCGCCGCAAGGGATTACGGCGCACGCGGTATCGGCATCGATCTGAACCCGAAACGCATCGAGGAAGCCAATGCCAATGCAAAAGCCGCGAAAGTGGAACATCTCGTCCAGTTCCGGCTTGGCAATTTCTACAAGGTGGATTTTTCAGACGCGACAGTCGTAGCACTTTATTTGCCGCAAACCATCAACTACGAATTGCGTCCCATCCTCTGGAAACAACTCAAGGTCGGTTCAAAAGTCGTTTCCAACGAATCGGACATGGGACCGGAATGGCCGGCCGAAAAAATCGAACAAGTCGGCACCAAAACCGTTTACCTCTGGACGATCACCGAAGCGGAAAAACGCAAGGCAGCATCCATCCCCGATCCCGAATAACCATGCCAGCTGGCCGCTGCAACCGGCCGCTTGTCCGGCCAGCGTGATCATCGCATTGCATTTGCCGGATACAGTCCGGCAAATGCAATGCGATGATTCACGCATAACGATTTCCACACTACCGGTAAAACACCATATACCGGTAACCATACTCCCGGTTGTATAGGGGATTACACCGCGCCTGAACGATGAATCGCGCTATTGAGCACCTTTTCCGGAACCAGTGCCGACAATTCGGAAGGCGACAACTCCTCCATCCGGTAAACGATCCGGCTGCGATTGCCATCCTCACGATCGGAAATGTATTTCATGATACACAGTCCGAACTGGCGGATCATGCCCATCGAGGCATAGCGTTTGAGCATTTCACGACATTGTTCCCGGTCCTGCCACACCTTGTTGCGCCCAATCGCCTGCTCCACACGATCCATGATTTCTTCCTGCATCAATGTACCCTGGCTGTTCATCGCCGCAATATGGTAACGGTACGTCCAACGTGGATCATCCCAGCCTGCTGCGGCATTGCAAATGCCTGTATAAGCGGCGACAAATGCATCCTTCGTCATGCCACGCGCCGATGCTTCACGCTCCACGCGTTCGCTGCTGTCGTCACCATCACCGAATCCCCAACCCCGTTTTCCGGTATCGGCCGTAAAAACGAATCCGTCCACATACACATTGACAAACTCCCCGCACCGCTCCTCGACAATCATCTCTCCTCCCGTCTGATGACATCCATTCCGAAACGACTAGCCCACCCGAAAAAGTATCACAGAAAACTGAACCGGGGAAACGATTCTTTACTCACTCACTGACATCACCATCCCGAACACAGGTAGCACCCCACCACTATCGCCTGCCGACCTGGTCACTACACCACGTCCCCTCTCCCTGTTATCCCTGTTTTCGCATGCCTGTTTTCCACGTCCGAAACGAAACAACATCGTTCACGACTTGCCGGCCATATTTCTTCCATCAGTGGAAAACTCCCCGCTATTACATTGACTTTCCACAAAAATTTTTGTTTTTATGACCACATCATGACATACCGGCATCCTTTTTCTGTCCAATTGCCATCTTTTAATTTCTTCACAACTTCTGTGGACAAGTCAAGGAACACCCCATTTTTAAACAAACAAATCAAATACTTGCATAAAATGATTACAGATTGCGCAGATCATCCCATCCCTTAATCCATTCCGTTTTTACTGTCAAGCGCACCATTCGTGTGCATTTTCCAACGTTTTATCCCTCGCCTCTTGACTTTTCCGTTATCCACGCAAACCTGTGGATAACCTTGTGGAGAAAGCCTCTCAAGCATTGATTGGCGCAGGTTTCAACAGATTGCATGCCTTTTGGGCATATTGTTCGCTTTATTATGATTTGTTATTTCCGACAGGTTGCGTCACAGATTCCGGAACGCTTCGCCCCCCCAACAACCCTCTTCGCGACATTCATCCTTGCCATCTATCGACATATCTACCACCAGCGATACACCTGCACCATCCCTGCCTGTGTACACACCGTCCTGCAACACGGCACAAATACCGAACATCCACAATCCATTTGCCGTTTCATCCGCCTGCGTATAAAGTTGCAGTCTGGTATGGAATCCGGAAAATCAAATGGAAAACCAGATACCGGAACCATCGGAAAACAGGCATTCCAGACGAAATATCAAGTTCAGCAATAACATACCCTGTAATATCACTCCTGAAGTACTGGTACTGATAAATGAACTGATGAACAAGACATCCCTCATGAAAAAACGTCCGTTCATTCTCCGTCTGTTATATGGCATCGTGGCCATCATCATCTTTCACTACGCCGACGACATCCTCAACTTCATTACCTACTTCAACACACCGCCATATACGGTAGAAATCAGCGTCGAACTCGACAAATTCGCCACCAGCCGCAACCGGAACACCCCCCTGAAAATCGACGGCAACACCACACTGGAACACATCACAGCTAGCGACCATCTCCTGACCTACGACTACACTGTCACCGACCTCAAGCGATTCCGCAAAGCTGGACAGGCACCACTGGAACAACGCGCCATCGCCGACCTGTGCTACGACATCAAAACTCCCCTGTTCCTGTCTCACAACGTCAATATCATCCACCGCTACAAGGACCAAGAGGGCGCCGAACTCGCCACCATTCAGGCAAACCCGAGCCAGTGTGAACAATAACCATCGCCCATCCACCAAATCAGTGAATTGCTTAACCGCAGAATTCACCGTTTTTCAGTTTGTACACTCCCTTTCACCCTCACGCACCTTGATATTCGAGTGATTACGTACGACAAGTTCAAGGCTGATTTCAGAAACTCCCACTGAAAGCAAAAACATATGCAGACGAAAGCAGACTGGATTTCGAGTGGTTCCAGTTCAAGGAACTGCGCGCTAAAGCTGCGACTGACACAAAACACACAGCGATACTCAGAAGCTACTTGGACACCGAAACAGCAAGACAACAGCCATTTATCGCAGGGACAAAACGAAGCGGTTATGCCGCTGAATGAGAACAATTTGTTCTCACTTGAAAAAAGGTCAAGTGAGAAACATGCGTAAGTGATTGATTTTTATGGCCTGCCCTAGTGGATTCGAACCACTGACCTACGGCTTAGAAGGCCGTTGCTCTATCCAGCTGAGCTAAGGGCAGGTAAGTGACATAACTGGCGAGATTGCCAGTTATTATAAACGACTTTTCCCGTTAACAAAAAACAGGCTGTCGACGACAGCCTGTTTCGGAAAATTGGTCGGGGCGAGATGATTCGAACATCCGACCCACTGGTCCCAAACCAGTTGCGCTACCAGGCTGCGCTACGCCCCGAAGACTGAAATGATACCGTTAATGGCGCATAAAATCAATTATCCGCCCCATCTTTTAATGCTTCCGTTGGTGTATGACCACGTGGAAATCGATGATTTACAACGATGTCGACTTGATGCCTGATCGTTTCCATACCAATGCACTTAACTTCATCATATCGTCATACGCGCGTATGAAAGCGAATCAGGCTGTGTGCAATATATCAGGCAGCTGCTTCGGTTCGGCATACAGCGGCGATACGTTCGGCTAGTGTTTGCGCTTCTTCGGCGTTTTCCGTTTCGACCATGATACGCAAGAGCGGCTCTGTGCCGGATGGCCGGATCAGCACACGACCATTGTCACCGAGAATCTGCTCGACTGCCTGTTTTTCAGCCTGCAATGCCGCATTTTCTTTCCAGTTGAAACCTGGCCGGATACGGACATTGACAAGCGTTTGGGGAAACAGTTTCAGCTCGCTGATGAATGCTGGCAAAGTCGTCTTGTGACGTCGCAATGCCGCCAGCACCTGCAAGGCCGAAATAATACCATCGCCAGTCGTATGCTTGTCCAGACAAATCAGGTGTCCGGAACCTTCGCCACCCAGCAACCAGCCCTTTTCCAAAAGCGCTTCCAGGACATAACGGTCACCCACGTTCGCGCGAACAAAACCGATCTGTTTTTCGCGGAAAGCGATTTCCAGCCCCATATTCGTCATCAATGTACCGGCTACACCCTTGACATCGCTATAAGCCAGCCTGTCCTTGACAATCAGGTACAAAAGCTGGTCACCGTTATAGACACGGCCGACAGAATCGACCATTACCAGCCTGTCGGCATCACCATCCAACGCAATACCGAGGTCTGCGCCGTTTTCCAGCACTGCGGCGACCAGCGCATCCACAGATGTGGCACCGCAATGCTCGTTGATATTGAGTCCGTTAGGCGTCGTACCGATTGTCACGACATCTGCTCCCAGTTCATGGAATACGCACGGCGCAATATGATAGGCAGCACCGTTGGCACAATCCACGACGATCTTCAGACCACGCAGATCATAGCTGGACGGAAATGTGCTCTTGCAAAACTCAATGTATCGTCCCTGTGCATCATCGAGCCTTCTGACCTTGCCCAACATCTCGGAACTGGCACAATCCATCGGCTTGTCGATTAACGACTCGATTTCGAATTCCATATCATCGGGCAACTTGTTACCGGATGCCGAAAAGAATTTGATACCGTTATCGTAATAAGGATTATGCGACGCGGAAATGACGACACCGGCAGCCAGACGCAAGGCTCTCGTCAGATATGCTACAGCTGGCGTCGGCATTGGTCCGGACAACACGACATCCACCCCTGCAGCAGAAAGCCCAGCTTGCAAGGCCGCTTCCAGCATATATCCCGAAATACGTGTATCCTTGCCGATCAGCACAGCCGGCGTTCCGGAAGACGTGGCCGTCCGGGTCAACACCTTGCCGGCAGCATAACCGAGTTTCATGACAAAATCGGGCGTAATAGGTGCATCACCGACCCGGCCGCGTACACCATCCGTTCCAAAATATCGACGTTTCATTTTATAGTCAGTCTCCAATATCATTACTGCGTTGCCAGCCAGACTTTCAGTGCATCTACTGTCTCACCGACTTCATGTACCCTCAGGATACTAGCGCCATGTGAAACGACAGACAAGGCGATAGCAAGATTGCCTGCGAGTCGCTCTCCAACCGGCTTTCCCGTCAGTGCGCCAACGACTGATTTGCGCGACAAACCGGCCAATACCGGCAAATCCAGTCGTTTTCGCACGACATCCAGATTCTTGAGAAGCGTCAGATTATCATCCAGCGTTTTGCCGAACCCGAAACCGGGATCGATACAGATACGGTTAGACGCTACGCCAGACGACGCCAGTCTGTTCACCTGCCGAACCAGAAAATCCGACACTTCGACAACCACATCGTCATATTGCGGGTTGTTTTGCATGGTGCCAGGATCTCCCTGCATATGCATCACACATAACCCGCAATCATATGCAGCCACAGCCTGTAACGATTTTTCCGAAAAAAAACCGCAAATATCGTTGATCATATCCGCTCCGGATACCAGCGCCGCTGTCATAACATCTGGCTTGTATGTATCGACAGACAATGGCTTTCCGCAATCCTTCAAGGCCTCGATAACCGGCATGATACGATCCAGTTCTTCCTGCAGAGAAACGGCAGCTGCCCCCGGGCGTGACGACTCTGCGCCGATATCGATAATATCCACACCCTCGCGGATCATGACCTCGGCACGTGAAATCGCTGCCGGTACCGAATCATAGCGTCCGCCATCCGAAAAGGAATCGGGTGTAACATTGAGAATCCCCATCACCAGCGGCCTGGATTCCTCGCCATCCAGATCAAACCGGTAACGTCCACACTGAAAATATTTCATGATAGCTGTTCAAAAAAAGGGCGAGACACGCTCGCCCTTTGAAACATTGCTGGAAAATCAGGCTGCCGCCGTCGCATTTTCCGTAATTTCAGGCCCATCGGAATCCTGCGACTTCGGAGGTACAGACTTCGGTGGACGTGGATCCACGCCATCCATAATATCGTTGACCTGATCGGAATCCAGCGTTTCCCATTCCAGCAACAGTTTTGCCATGCGCTCGACCTTGTCACGGTTTTCATCCAGCAACTTGCGAGCCAATGCATACTGCTGATCCAAAATAGAACGGATTTCGTTATCGACTTTTTGCTGGGTCGCTTCGGATACCGTCTTGGCAGACATACGGCCACCATAGAACATTTCCTGTTCCGTATCTTCATAGACCATCGTGCCAAGCGTCTCGGACATACCGTAACGTGTCACCATCGCACGTGCGATCTTGGTGGCACGTTCGAAATCGTTGGAAGCACCGGTAGACATCTGGTGCATAAACAATTCCTCGGCAACCCGACCACCGAACAGGATGGCGATTTCTTCCAGCATCTTGTCCTTGTACATATTGATGCGGTCATGTTCCGGCAACTGCCATGTCAACCCCAACGCATGACCACGCGGCATGATGGTGACCTTGTGAACCGGATCGGCCTTCGGCAACAACTTGGCGACCACAGCATGACCCGCTTCATGATAAGCGGTATTTGTCCGTTCTTCTTCACGCATGACGAACGATTTGCGCTCCGGTCCCATCAGGATCTTGTCCTTGGCATCCTCGAAATCCTGCATTTCGACCAGACGCTTGTTGCGACGTGCGGCAAACAAGGCGGACTCATTCACCAGATTGGCCAGATCGGCACCGGAAAAGCCCGGTGTACCACGAGCCAGAACACCCGGATCGACATCAGGTGCGATCGGCACCTTGCGCATATGTACATTGAGAATCTGTTCGCGGCCACGAATATCCGGCAAACCGACGACTACCTGTCTGTCGAAACGTCCCGGACGCAACAGTGCCTTGTCCAGCACGTCAGCACGGTTCGTCGCGGCCACGACAATCGTACCGGAATTCGGCTCGAAACCGTCCATTTCCACCAGCAACTGGTTCAGTGTCTGTTCACGTTCATCATTGCCGCCGCCCATGCCGGCGCCACGATGACGGCCGACTGCGTCGATTTCATCAATGAAAATGATGCATGGTGAATGTTTTTTCGCCGTTTCGAACATATCGCGAACACGGGAAGCACCCACACCGACAAACATTTCGACGAAGTCGGAACCGGAAATGGAAAAGAACGGCACCTTGGCTTCACCGGCAATTGCACGAGCCAGCAAGGTTTTACCGGTACCCGGAGGCCCGACCAGCAGCAAGCCACGCGGAATACGGCCGCCCAGCTTCTGGAACTTGCCAGGATCGCGCAAAAAATCCACGACTTCATGCACTTCTTCCTTGGCTTCGTCGCAACCTGCCACATCGTTGAAAGTCACTGTATTGTTTTTCTGGTCGATCATGCGCGCCTTTGACTTGCCGAACGAAAACGCGCCACCTTTTCCGCCCCCCTGCATTTGTCGCATGAAAAATATCCAGACCCCGATCAATAACAGCATCGGGAACCATGAAGTCAAAAGCGACAGCCAGAAAGAAGGTTCTTCCGGCGGTTTGACATCGAACTGTACGCCGTTATCGACCAGATCGCCGACAAGTCCGCGGTCAAGATAGGTCACACCGGTCTTGACCTTCTTGCCTTCAACCGTCGTGGCGACGATCGAACGATCCTCGATCACCACATCCTTGATACGCTTCGAGCGCACATCATCAAGGAACTGCGAATAATTGATCGGCTCGATATTCACCGTATTGCTACGATCCATGAAATGTTTGAAGGTCGTAATCAGGACGATGATGATGGCAGTCCAAACGCCTACCCTGACAAACATATTGTTCACAAAGACTCCTCAGACGCCCGTGCGTCAATATCGATTACAGACAGATAATGCATTTTACAATCATTTTGATGCATCTGCCATCATCATATAAGCCGTGAGCGGCATCACCGGCATATGGAACCAAAAACCCTTCCGACACATGCATGGCATTGCCGTCGTGACAGAGGGCGCATGAAAAACCATAAAAACCAACAACTTATTTTTTGAATTACCGCAGTTTTCTGCCCAAAAGAAAAATTTCGGACGAATAATCCCGGCTGGCTTTCGGTTTTTTCGGTGTCACCGTCACAAAAGTATCGCGAAATCTTTTGAGAATATCGTTATAAGTACTGCCATTGAAACACTTGACCAGCAATGCACCGGAAGGTTTCAGATGTGCTGTGGCGAAATCGAGTGCAAGCTCCATCAGATATTCCACACGTGCCGCATCGGCAGAAGCGATGCCGGACAAATTCGGAGCCATATCGGAAAGCACAAGATCAGCCTTTTTTCCATCCAGCAGGGTTTCCAGTTCATGCAATACCGATTCTTCGCGGAAATCCCCCTGAATGAAGTGGATACCCGGCACCGGTTCCATCGGAAGCATATCCAGTCCGATCACTGTACCATTGAGTGTCTGCCCATCGCCAGTACCCAGTTTGCGTGCAAGATACTGCGACCAACTCCCGGGTGCGCACCCCAGATCAACGATCACCTGTCCTGGCCAGATCAGCTGCGCATCTTCGTCGATCTCGCTCAGCTTGTAAACCGCCCGTGCGCGATAGCCATCCTTTTGTGCCTGTTTCACAAAAGGATCGCCAAGATGGTTTTTCATCCAGCTTTTATTGAATTTATTTTTCGACATTCGCGTAAAATACAGTTTTTCGAAGGAATGTTATGTTGAAACTGAATCCTGCACAACGAAGCCTGCTCCGGTCACAGGCTCACAATCTCAACCCGGTCGTCATGATCGGCGATGCCGGACTGACGGATGCCGTCATGAAAGAAATCGGCGTCAACCTCGACGCTCATGGACTCATCAAGATCCGCGTATTCGGAGACGACCGTCAGGCACGAATCGACATGCTGCAAACTATCTGCCGTGAACTTGACGCCGCACCTGTTCAGCATATCGGCAAGCTGCTGGTTATCTACCGCCCACAAAAGGAAGCTCAAAAACCGCAGCAAGACAACAAAAAAGGCGGGCTCAGAACCGTCGTGACCTTCAAACCGGGAACAGGCGCAATCAAAAACCGCGTCAAACGGGTTCAAATCAAGGGAAACGAGCGTGTCACGCAAGGCGGTCTGGTCAAACGGAAAAAGACACGTCAGGCAAGCGCCAAGAAAAAGGCACTTGCCCGGTAAAGCCTGTCAAATAAACAACACATCCAGAATTTCATATTCGCGAACGCCGGCCGGTGCGTTGACCTCGACGACATCGCCAGCTTCGCGCCCGATCAGGGCACGAGCCAGTGGTGACGTAATGGAAATTTTCATTTCTTTGAGGTCCGCTTCATCATTTCCGACGATCTGGTAACGCACCTTTTCACCGGTCTCCAGATCTTCCAGTGACACCGTCGCCGCGAAGACGATCCGGCCATTGGTGTTGAGCGTCTTCGGATCGATAATCTGTGCCGAACTGAGCTTGCTTTCCAGCTCTGCAATACGCCCTTCGATAAATGCCTGCCGTTCCTTGGCGGCATCATATTCCGCGTTTTCCGACAAATCACCGTGAGATCGCGCTTCTGCGATCGCGGCGATCACTTCATAACGATCTTTCGTTTTCAACCGCTGCAATTCGTCGCGCATCATCTGCGCGCCCCTGACGGTAACAGGTATCGAACTCATTTATTTGCCTCTCAAAAAACCAGCGAGGCGTTTCAACACACATTGATGTGTCATGAAAGCCTCGCAAACCTCTTATTCAAAATACAATTTACCGGAGCGATTTGTGCAGACTTTGCAAGTCATACACACTGATGCTGTCCCGGCAGGCGATTCCCTGCACAGCAGCTTCCGCACCAGCGATGGTCGTAATCGTATTGATACGTGCTGCCAAGGCCGAAGTCCGAATGATCCGGGAATCGAAAATAGCTGTCCGTTTTTCTTCCACGGTATTGATTACCATCACGATTTCGTGATTCTTGATGATATCGCCAATATGCGGACGTCCTTCGGTCACCTTGTTGACCGTTTCCACTTCAATACCGGCTTCACGGATCGTATTGGCGGTTCCGCGTGTCGCCATGATGGAAAAGCCCATTTCGACCAGACGCTGTGCCACCTTCACCGCACGTGGTTTGTCACTGTCTTTCACCGACAGAAAAACCTTGCCCGAGCGCGGCAAATTGACACCTGCAGCCAGCTGGGACTTGACAAACGCTTCGCCAAATGACTTGCCGATTCCCATGACTTCGCCAGTAGACTTCATTTCAGGCCCCAGAATCGTATCGACACCCGGGAATTTGACGAACGGGAAAACCGCTTCCTTGACACTGAAATACGGCGGTACCGTTTCCGTAAGAATGCCCTGCTCATCAAGTGTCTTGCCCACCATGCAGCGAGCGGCAATCTTGGCCAGCTGTCTTCCGGTCGCTTTCGAGACGAACGGTACGGTACGGGACGCACGCGGATTGACTTCCAGCACGAAAACCACATCTTGCAATTTGCCGTCAATCATCTGGTGCTGTATCGCGAACTGGACATTCATCAGGCCGACGACATTCAATCCCTTCGCCATCAGCGTCGTTTCTCGTTTCAGTTCCTCGATCGTTTCCTTCGACAACGAATACGGTGGCAACGAGCATGCCGAATCCCCCGAGTGGACACCGGCCTGCTCGATATGTTCCATCACACCGCCAATGATCACCCGCTTGCCGTCGGAAATACAATCCACATCCACTTCGATCGCGTCATTGAGGAAACGATCGAGCAAAACCGGAGAATCGTTGGAAACCTTGACCGCTTCACGCATATAACGTTCCAGTCCCGTCTGGTCATGGACGATTTCCATCGCACGGCCACCCAGCACATAGGACGGACGCACCACGATCGGATAGCCGATTTCCTTGGCCAGCACCATCGCTTCTTCCTCGGTACGTGCCGTACGGTTCGGCGGCTGACGCAAATGCAAATCTTTCAGCAACTTCTGGAAGCGTTCACGATCTTCTGCGGCATCGATCATGTCCGGGGAAGTTCCGACGATCGGCACACCATTGGCTTCCAGATCCAGCGCCAGCTTCAGCGGTGTCTGTCCACCGTACTGGACGATCACGCCATACGGTTTTTCCTTGTCCACGATTTCCAGCACGTCTTCCAGCGTCAGCGGCTCGAAATACAGACGGTCGGAAATATCGTAGTCTGTCGAAACCGTTTCGGGATTGCAGTTGACCATGATCGTTTCATAGCCATCCTCGCGCATCGCCATCGCCGCATGAACGCAGCAGTAATCGAACTCGATACCCTGACCGATCCTGTTCGGTCCACCACCCAATACCATGATTTTTTTGCGGTTCGTCGGTTCTGCTTCGCATTCCTCGTCATACGTCGAGTACATATAGGCTGTATTCGTGGCGAATTCGGCAGCGCACGTATCGACACGCTTGTACACCGGACGTATACCCCAGGCATGACGTTTTTCGCGAATGACCCTGTCGGTCGTTTTCAGTAGCCAGGCCAGACGTTTGTCAGAAAAGCCCTTTTGCTTGAGCCTGAACAACGTATCCTTGTCCAGATCATCAAGTTTCTGGTGATCCAGCCACAATTCGATATCGACGATTTCCTTGATCTGTGCCAGGAACCATGGATCGATATGCGTCAGATTGTGGACTTCTTCCAGCGTAAAACCCTGAGCGAATGCATCGCCGACATACCATATCCGTTCCGGCCCCGGTTCGCCCAGTTCTTCCTTGATAACTTCGCGGTCGGTCGTCTTTTCATTCATGCCTTCCACACCGACTTCCAGACCGCGCAACGCTTTCTGGAACGATTCCTGGAAGGTACGTCCGATTGCCATGACTTCACCTACTGACTTCATCTGTGTCGTCAGATGCGGATCGGCAGACGGGAATTTTTCAAACGTGAAACGCGGTACCTTCGTCACCACATAATCGATCGTCGGTTCGAACGATGCTGGTGTTGCGCCCCCCGTGATATCGTTCTTCAACTCATCCAGCGTAAAGCCGACTGCCAGTTTTGCCGCGACTTTCGCAATCGGGAAACCGGTCGCTTTCGAAGCGAGAGCGGATGAACGTGACACACGCGGATTCATTTCGATCACGATCATACGTCCGTTTTTCGGATTGATCGCGAACTGTACGTTTGAACCACCTGTATCGACTCCGATTTCACGCAAAATCGAAATCGAGGCGTTGCGCATGAGCTGGTATTCCTTGTCGGTCAGCGTCTGTGCCGGTGCCACCGTAATGGAGTCGCCCGTATGAACGCCCATCGGATCGAGATTTTCGATCGAGCACACGATAATACAGTTGTCCGCCTTGTCGCGAACGACTTCCATTTCGTATTCTTTCCAGCCGATCAGCGATTCCTCGATCAACAACTCGCTGGTCGGGGATGCTTCCAGCCCGCGACGGCAAATCGCGTCGAATTCTTCCTCGTTGTACGCAATACCGCCACCGGTGCCACCCAGCGTGAACGACGGGCGGATAATGACCGGAAAACCGATTTTTTTCTGGACATCCCATGCTTCATCCAGCGAATGCGCGATTCCCGAACGAGCCGACGACAAACCGATTTTCGTCATCGCTTCCTTGAATTTCGAGCGATCCTCTGCCTTGTCGATCGCTTCCGGAGAAGCACCGATCAATTCCACATTGTATTTTTCCAGTACCCCGTTGCGATACAGGTCAAGCGCGCAGTTCAGCGCCGTTTGTCCACCCATCGTCGGCAAAATCGCATCCGGACGTTCTCTGTCGATAATCCGTTCCACAACCTTCCAGGTAATCGGTTCGATGAACGTCACATCCGCCATTTCCGGATCGGTCATGATCGTCGCCGGATTGCTGTTGACCAGAATGACCTTGTAGCCTTCTTCCCGCAAAGCCTTGCAGGCCTGGGCGCCGGAATAGTCGAACTCACAAGCCTGTCCGATAATGATCGGGCCTGCGCCGATGATAAGAATGCTCTTGATATCTGTACGTTTTGGCATATTTTCCGCAAATTGTTTTGGTTACCGTTTCAGGTTTCGGGAAACGGCGAAAATGCTTTCCGGGCGGGCTCGGATAGGCCCGCACCCATCACTTGTTCTTTCTGGCGGCTTCCATCAGTCCGACAAACCGGTCGAACAGATAATCCACATCACCCGGCCCTGGAGACGCTTCCGGATGTCCCTGGAAGCAGAAAGCCGGTTTGTCCGTTCTGGCAAATCCTTGCAAGGAACCGTCGAACAGTGATTTGTGCGTCACCTTGCAATTTGCCGGCAGGGTCGATGCATCCACGGCAAAACCATGATTTTGGGAAGTAATCAGTACCTTGCCGGTTTCAAGATCCTGTACGGGATGATTCGCGCCATGATGGCCGAACTTCATTTTCATGGTCTTCGCACCGGATGCCAGGGCCATGATCTGATGTCCCAGACAGATGCCGAAAACAGGAATACCGCGCTCGATCAGATCACGCGCCGCATCGATCGCATAGGTACAAGGTTCCGGATCGCCCGGCCCATTGGAAAGAAACACACCGTCAGGAGAGAGTTTCAGCACATCCTCGACCGTAGATTGTGCGGGAATCACGGTTACCTTGCAGCCACGGTCCGTCAGCATACGCAGGATATTGCGTTTGACGCCGAAGTCGAACGCAACGACATGATATCTGGAATCACCGAGCTGCCTGTAACCCGAGCCAAGTTCCCATCCAGCCTCCGTCCATTCATAAGGCTTGTCGGCCGTGACGACTTTTGCCAGATCCTGGCCAGATAATCCCGCACAGGAACGTGCCAGTTCAAGTGCACGCTTTTCGTCGTCACCCGTTACAATCGCACCGCTTTGCGCACCCTTTTCACGAAGAATACGAGTCAGCTTGCGCGTATCGATACCGGCAATGGCGACGATATGCTGACTCTTCAAATAATCAGGAAGCGACTGCGTCGCGCGGAAATTGGAAATGACGGGACGTACATCCTTGACGATAAAACCTGCCGCCTGGATTTTCCCGGACTCCACATCCTCGGGATTGACCCCCGTATTGCCGATATGCGGGTAAGTCAGGGTGACGATTTGTCCGCTGTAACTGGGATCGGTCAGAATTTCCTGATATCCCGTCATGGATGTATTGAAAACAACCTCGCCGGATGTCTCACCCGTTGCACCGATTGAATAACCGCGAAAGACTGTACCGTCCGCAAGCGCAAGAACGGCTGGTTCCTGTTGACCGAAAGGGAATTGCAAGGTAACTCCTTTTAGTGTTACCGCAACACCACGCTTCATCAGGCTGCATGAAACTCCCGAACTGTCATTGAACAAGTCCGGAACATACGATACGGTTTTCAGTTGGAAAGATGAGCTGGCGCTACGGCAATGATTGATTCGTTAAACTGTCCAATTATAGCCGAGAATACCAGTGCCAGCAAATTGACGTCCCGCTATTTCCCTGAGTAACCAAGCCCCATCGCCTCACGGACATCACGCATTGTTTCGCCAGCCAGACGCCGTGCTTTTTCGCAACCATGCTCGACGATTTCACGTACCAGAGCCGGTTTGGCAACATACTGCGCCGCACGTTCCTGCATCGGTTCGAGTTCTCGGACAACCGCATCGATGATCGGTTGCTTGCACTGGATACAGCCGATACCGGCAGAACAACACCCCTTGCGTACCCATTCTTTCGTTTCGTCGTCGGAATAAACCACATGGAACAGCCAGACCGGACATTTATCCGGATTTCCCGGGTCGGTACGTTTGACGCGTGCAGGATCGGTCTGCATCGTACGGATTTTGCGTGTAAC
The DNA here is from genome assembly GCF_027158465.1 of Oxalobacter paeniformigenes. Classification (NCBI taxonomy): domain Bacteria; kingdom Pseudomonadati; phylum Pseudomonadota; class Betaproteobacteria; order Burkholderiales; family Oxalobacteraceae; genus Oxalobacter; species Oxalobacter paeniformigenes. The sequence continues at coordinate 54,402 of NZ_JAMKYL010000003.1, read as the reverse complement.
CGTTTCCTTGTCGTCACGCAACGCAATTGCATTGCCATAGCTCTTGGACATCTTTTGTCCGTCCAGTCCCGGCAACCGCGATGCCTCGGTCAGCAAGGCTCGCGGCTCCGTCAGAATCTGCTTGCGGCTGCCCAGCAAATAACCGTAGAGCAATTCACGGTCGGCTGACGAAATGCTGCCTGCACCATCGAGCAGCGCCTTGGCCTTTTCCAGGGCTTGAGCATCACCCTTTTCCTGATAGGCGTTTCGCCATTCCAGAAAAGCCTTCGCCTGTTTGTTGCCCAGCTTTTTGGTACTTGCCAGAGCTTTTTCGTCGAACCCTTTTTCGCGCCCGTACATGTAATTGAAACGCCGCGCCAGTTCACGCATGATTTCCATATGCGGCAACTGATCCTCGCCGACAGGCACCTGATTGGCACGGTATACCAGCACGTCTGCCGCCATCATCAGCGGATAGCCCAGAAAACCGTAAGTCGTCAGATCCTTATGTGCGAGCTTCTGGATCTGATCCTTGTATGTCGGTACTCTTTCCAGCCAGGACAACGGTGTGGACATACTCATCAACAGCGTCAGTTCCGCATGTTCAAGCACCCTGGACTGGATGAAAATCGTCGCCTTTTCAGGGTCGATACCGGCAGCCAGCCAGTCTATCACCATTTCCCATGCATTCTTTTCGATCGTTTCCACTTCATCGTAATGGGTTGTCAAGGCATGCCAGTCCGCCACGAAAAACAGGCTTTCGACTTCAGACTGGATACGAACCCAGTTTTTGATAGCGCCATGGTAATGGCCCAGGTGCAATGCGCCAGTCGGGCGCATACCGGAAACAACTCGATCAGGATACATAATGAATCACACAGGCAAAAAATATAACAATGGATAGAGAAAGAAATTGACGATCAACCGCCCCAGATACATTACAGGACGCATCCAGTATGTCGTCAACCCCAGATAAACCAGTCCCAGCACGATAAAAAAGCCATACCGCTCGATCTGTGCGAACCTGTACGCCAGATGCGCCGGCAACAAACTTGTCATTATGCGTCCTCCGTCCAAAGGTGGCAATGGAAAAAGATTGAACGCAAACAACACCAGATTGACGACAATGCCGGCATCAGCCATTTGATGCAGAAATGCGGCATGCACATGTCCTGCAATCAGCCCTACCTTGACGATGCTCCAGAGAAACGCCATCAGCAGATTCGCGGCTGGTCCTGCCAGTGCCACCAGCGCCGTATCACGCCGTGGATGGCGCAACTGTCCGAAGTCGACCGGAACAGGCTTGGCATAACCGAAAATGAACGGACTGCCCACCAGCAAAAGCGCCACGGGAATAATGACCGTTCCCAGCACATCGATATGTTTGAGCGGATCGAGCGTCAGGCGTCCTGCAAGATAGGCTGTCGAATCGCCAAGAAAGCGGGCGACGTATGCATGCGCCGCTTCATGCAACGTAATCGCCAGCAAAAGTGGCAGCGCCCAGATGACGGCTGTTTCAATCATTTTTTCCATCGCATACCTTCCATATCCATGAAACAGTCGGCAAAACGGCTGCCACTACAAACCGACCAGCGCAGGATCGCCCCGTCCACTGCGCACCAGTTCAGGTTCTTTGCCAGTCAGGTCGATTACCGTGGTCGGCAACAACCCGCAAGCTCCCCCATCGACAACTGCATCGACCAGTTTTTCAAGCCGTTCCTGTATGACATATCCTTCGGTCAGCGGATCCTCTTCACCGGGCAGGATCACCGTCGTACAAATCAGCGGTTCTTCCAGCTCCTCAAGCAAGGCATGATCGATCCGGTTGTCCGGAACACGCAAACCGATCGTCTTGCGCGACGGATGCGACAGACGGCGCGGCACCTCACGGGTCGCCTGCAAAATAAACGTGAATGCACCCGGTGTCGCCGTTTTCAGCAAACGGTATGCCGCATTGTCCACCCGCGCATAAGACCCCACTTCCCTGAGATCACGGCACAGCAAGGTCAGCAAATGCCGCTCGTCTATCTGACGTATCTGCCGTATTCTGTCGACCGCTGCCTTGTCGTCGAGTCTGCATACCAGCGCATAGCTGGAATCGGTCGGCAAAACGACTACACCACCTTCGCGCACGATATCGGCCACCTTTTTTATCAGGCGGCTCTGTGGATTGACGGGGTGGATTTCAAAAAACTGACTGCCCATTTTGCATTGTCACTCCTGAAACGCACACTCATACCCTGCCCGTCTGAAGCGCCTCGATCCGTTTTTCGATCGGCGGATGGGTCGCAAAAAGCGACATGAATGCACCACCGCCATTGATACCCATGGCCGTCATATTTTTTGGCAAATCACCAGAGGCCATATGTCCCAGACGCTGCAAGGCATGAATCATCGGACGGCTGGATCCAAGAAGACGTGCAGACCCTGCATCGGCCCTGTATTCACGATAGCGCGAAAACCACGCCACGATGATCGAAGCCAGGACACCGAACAGAATTTCGCACACAATCACTGTCACGAAATAGCCGAGACCGCGTCCGCCGTTGTTTTCCGAATTGCGCGAAAGCAGATTGTCCACGAAAAAGCCGACCACACGTGCCAGAAAAACCACGAACGTATTGAGCACCCCCTGTATCAGGGTCAGCGTGACCATATCGCCATTGGCGACATGCGCGATTTCATGTCCCAGCACGGCTTCCACTTCTTCATGCGTCATATTGGCCAGCAAACCGGTAGAAACCGCAACGAGAGCCGAATTCTTGAAAGCCCCCGTAGCGAATGCATTTGGTTCTCCCTCATAAACCGCCACTTCCGGCATACGGATACCCGCTGCATCCGAAAGTTTGGCCACCGTACCCAGCAACCATTGTTCCGTACCGTTGGACGGCGTTTCAATCACATATGCACCTGTGGACCATTTCGCCATCTGTTTACTCATCAAAAGCGAAATGATCGAACCGGTGAATCCCACAACCAGTGAAAAAACAAGCAAACTGCCCAGATCAAGTCCGCGGCTGTACAAATAGCGGTTCACTCCCAACAGCGACAACACGACCGACATCACGACAATGACAGCCAGATTGGTTACCAGAAACAGAAAAATCCTTTTCATGTATGTATTCCGTATTTTTCAAATAATTGCTGAGAAAAAATCAGATGGTGACCGTTTTGAAAAATTCAAGCCCACCACCCTTGTGCCAGCATGACACCGAAGCGGCATATGTTCATTAACTTTCTGCAAGCGTGACGAATATAACGGCAAACCGGCATTTATGCATCATTTTCTGCACCAGTCCGTACAAAAAAACATTATTTCCAGTCTCGCCAGACAGGTTCAACCGGACACGGAAAGTCCGGCAATCGTCCGACATCCACCGGCGATTCAGCGGGTGCATGAAAATCCGATCCCACGGAAGCCAGAAAACCATAACGGTTGGCCAGGCGGGCAAAATAAAGATACTGATCGGGCGAGTGGCTGCCTGTGACGACTTCGATCCCCGTACCGCCAAGCTGTCGGAATTCATCGAGAAATGCATGCAAGGCAACATCGCTGATCTTGTAACGTCCCGGATGCGCCACTACCGCGATACCACCGGCTTCACGAATCCATTGCACGGCATCGGCCAGCGTCGCCCACTGATGACGGACATAGGCCGGTCCACCGTCTTTCAGAAAACGGTCAAACGCACTGGAAATCGTCGGACAAACCCCTGAATCCACCAGAAAACGGGCGAAATGCTTGCGTGAAATCAGATTCGGATTGGTGACATAGCCCAGAGCCCCTTCATACGCCCCATGGACCCCCAGCGCTGCGAAACGCTCTCCCATTTTTTTCGCACGATCCATACGTCCGGTCCGGTTTTGAAAAAGCCGTTCCACCAATACAGGATCATTTTCATCGACATGCAAGCCGACAATGTGAATGGATGTTCCGGCCCATGTAATGGAAACTTCCACACCTGAGACCAGTTCGATACCGAGTTCACCGGCTGTTTTCCTTGCCTCGGCCACACCTGAGACCTCGTCATGGTCTGTGAGCGCCAGCATTTTCACGCCGTTGCCGTGCGCACGCAAAACCAGCTCCGAAGGCGACAAAACGCCATCCGATGCACGAGAATGTGAATGCAAGTCGATATTCAGCATCATCCCGATTTATCGTTACCAAAAATCCTATTGTACGACAGCTGAAAATACGGCGCAGAATGCAGGCACATCACGCCAGAAAGTCTTCGATCAATTCAGCCACAGCTTCAGGCTGGTCATGCTGGAGCATATGTCCGGCTCCCTTGACCAGTGCGATACGTACATCGTGAATAAACGATGCACGCCGTCTGATTTCTTTTTGCGCACCGGCCTGATCCTTCATACGAATACCCAGTAACGAATGCTCCCCTTCCACAAACAGCACTTTCGCTTCGATACGACTCCAGCATGCCAGAATTTCGTCGAGTCTGGACAATACCGGCAAAGACTTGTGCTTCGGATCAGCCAGCACGATCCGCTCGCCTTTGTCGTTTACTTCCGTCCAGTAATCCGCCAGAAAAAACGCACGCTCATACGTCAGACGCGGATTGTTTTTCTGCAAACGCGCGATCACGGCCTCCTTGTCTGCATAAGGGCGCAACCGTTCCGGCGCCTTGCAGGAATCCAGCCAGCGCTCCAGTCTTCCCGGCGCCATATCCGGCCTGTTTTCCACAATGCCATACCCTTCAAGACTGATCAGATGCGATACACGCGATGGCCTGACACCAGCATATACGCTCGTGATATTGCCGCCGAGACTGTGTCCGAGTAACCGAACAGGTGCATCCGGACTGTAATGATCGAGCAACGCCTCCAGATCAGCCAGATAATCCGGAAACCAGTATCCCCCTTCCGCCCATGCGGAATGCCCGAAACCGCGCATATCCGGAGCAATCACATGCCATTCGCGTTTCAGTGCATCCACGACGAACTGGAAGGAAGCGGAAATATCCATCCAGCCATGTACCATAAACAATTTCGGCGCATCTTCATCACCCCAATGGCGAACGCACAGGCGCATATCATGTGCATCGACAAATTCCGTTCGTGAGACTTTCATCGGCAAACAAAAAACAAACTGTAAAACCGGTCATTATAATCGCATGTCATCCCGCAAGACGGCTTTGTGAAACAGTTTATTGTCTATCGAATCATACTTTTTTCACACGGTACTGAAAGACCTGCTTGATCAACAGGTACAATAATCGTTTTCCCTTAACCGATACTGATTCAAACAATATGCCTATTTACCGACTCGGCGACCGCATACCGAAAATCCATCCGACCGCTTTCATCGCCGATAATGCCACCATCATCGGCGACGTGACCATCGGCGAAAATGCTTCCGTCTGGTTCAACGTCGTTATCCGTGCCGACAACGACCGCATTGTCATCGGCGAAAACAGCAACATCCAGGACGGTACGGTCCTGCACGCCGATCCCGGCTATCCATTGACGATCGGAAAAAACGTCACAGTCGGACATATGGCCATGCTCCACGGCTGCACCATCGGAGACGGGTGTATGGTTGGCATACGTGCTACCGTCCTGAACGGCTCCATGATCGCCGAAAACTCGCTTGTCGGTGCAGGCTCTCTCATCGCCGAAAACAAACAATTCGAATCCGGTGTCGTGCTGATGGGAGCACCTGCACGGGTAGCACGCAACATGGATGCCGACAGGGCCGCCAGAATGCCACGTGCCGCCAACCACTATGTCTGGAACAAACAGCGCTTTCTCGACACACTCTCGGAAATCAGCCGCGAAGATGCTACTTCGGTGGATGCCGTAAGCGAAACGGCCTGATACTTTATCGCCATCCCTCGCCGTCGGCTTCATCATTTACGGAGCTTTCACATGAACGATCAATTACAGAAATTCCTTTTCCAGCAAGCGCCCGTACGTGGCGAATTCATCGAACTTGCCGACATGTGGCAACAAATACAATCACACCATGATTATCCGGTACCCGTCATACGCCTGCTCGGTGAAATGATCGGCGCAACCGCCCTGTTGAGCGCCAACATCAAGTTCGACGGTTCGCTCGTCATGCAAGTCAGGGGAGACGGGCCTGTACGGCTGCTGGTCGTGGAATGCGATTCAGCACAAAAAATCCGTGCCACTGCAAAACTCGATGAAAAAGCGTCCATTCCGGACAATGCCACTTTTACCGACCTCATCAACGCCAATGGAAAGGGCCGCTGCGTCATCACTCTTGATCCGCATGAAAAAATCCCGGGACAACGCCCATACCAGGGAATCGTTTCTCTGGCAGGCGACACCATCGCACAAGTCATCGAAAACTATATGAAACAGTCCGAACAGCTCGACACCCGACTGTGGCTGGCCGCCGATAACCGGGTCATCCGCGGCCTGCTTATGCAAAAAATGCCTTCGGCGACTGGCGCTGACGGACTCAGCGAAAGCACATCCGAGGATGAAGAAACCTGGCAACGTCTCGTTACACTGGCATCGACCCTGAAAACGGATGAAATGCTCAATACCGGTATCGACACCCTGCGTCACCGGCTTTTCTGGGAAGATGACCTCGTCGTTTTCGAACCGCAGCACCCTGTCTTTCATTGCAGCTGCAATCGTGAAAAGGTCGGCAATATGCTCAAAATGCTCGGTGAAAAGGAAGTCGGCGAAGCATTGAAAGAACAGGGCAATCTTGCCATCCACTGCGATTTCTGCGGACAGACCTACACGTTCGGCCAAGCCGATTGCGATGCCTTGTTTGCGGAACTGCCCGCCGGACAAAAACTGCACTGAATCCAGCGAAAAAAACCCGGCATCAGCCGGGTTTGTTCATTTCCCTCACCAAAGTATCGATACGCCGGATATCTTCCTCATCGGACAAGGCCGGCAATTCAAGCAACTGCCGCGTCGCCTCGATGGCACGGGTACGGTCACCTCCCCCCAGGGAATCCTGCAAAACTTCCATCTGTTTTTTCAGACGTGCTTCCTGCAAATATTCCGGCGAATCCAGACCATAGACAATCTCGAAACGCAGGATATTGTCTTTCATGGCATCGACATTGCCAAGCAAACGCCTGCCATAAGCCATATTCCGGTTTGCCATCGCTTTCAGACCATTATAGAAACGGTGAGACAGAACGGTTTCCATTTCATCGGGAAGCTGCGGCAATGCCTTCCATGCTGTTTCGTATTCTTCATCTTCCGACACCATATCGCCGGTATCCTCACCGGTATCCTGGCAAAAGGCTGCAATCTGTCGCTCCATCGCGCAACACAAAGCCAATTTGTCAGCCAATCCGCCCAATGCCTCATACATCTTTTCCGATTTCAGGCGACGTATCCTGTCCCTGCATGCCGCAACTGCATCGTCAAGGCGCTTGCGAAGATCCGCTTCGGCATCACGCGGAACGAAACCCAGGTTTTTCCATTGCCCGAGCAATTCACCCAGACGATGTTCCAGCATACCTGCATTATCGGATCCTGCCAGTGCCTCCAGTTCTGCGCATACCGCTTCCTTCTCCCTCAAATGTTGTAGTCTTTCCTCGTCATGCGCGCGATTCTTTTCCATCCGGCGCATATGCAGCTGTTCGCAAGCTTCCCGGAAACGCGCCCACAACTTCCGGTCTTCACGATTATCCAGCGGAAATGCTCTCGCACAAGCCTGCCATTTTTCCTGAACGGCTCGCAACAGCTTGCCGGATTCCTTGTTGTCGGGATCGATCTCACCCACTTCGGCAATCAACTGCTCGCGGCGACCGATTTCAAGCTGTGTCTGTTCATAAAGCTTTTCACGCACCGGTAGCATGGCTGCCGAAAAAGCCTCGTCGAGGCGTTTCTTTTCTTTCCTGCCGACAATACCGAGCTTGCGCCAGGCTTGTGTCATTTGCCGGTAAAAATTGATGACGTTCTTCCAGTCGAACGATTCCAGCTGCTCGGTCACTGCCGCAAGACGTGTCTCGAACTCGCCAGCGAAGACAGCCACTTTTTCGATCAGCGTTTCGGCATATTCAATATTTTTTTCCTTTTCCAGAGCCTGCAATCTGGCATGTTCGAGTACCGGCGCATATGCAACATTGCAAGCCGTATCGAACTCCGTCCACTGTTCGCGCGTCGCCATACCGGCAACCGCATTGAGCGCCTTCCATTGTTCGCGGGCGTGGATCACCTCTTCAGCCAACGCATTGATCTCCAGATTCTGCTCCGGCAACTCCTGCACGAAATGAATCAGTTTTTCGCGCGAAAGCTGTCCGCTCCATCTGGCCCAGCCGCGCAAACGACGAAGCTCGCTTCTGAGATGAGAAAGCTTTTCCTGACGCTCATCACCGATATCCGTATGCTCCGTATCGAGTCCCCTCAATACCTCGTCATGCATTGCGGCTTCCTGGATGGATCCTGCCTCAACTGCCTGCTGCATGGCGGCAAGCGCAGCGTCGAAACGCGCAAGGATATCGGCTTGTACAACGGACGAAGACTCGTTGATGGATGGCAATTCCAAAACGACCTCCTCTTCCTTCGGTACCGGCAAACGCAGACACAAGGCATCGAATCGCGCCTGCAAATCAGTCCATTGCGCCAATACGCCCGATGGCCTGAATGCAGTCCATTCTTTTTCAAGCACAGTCTTTTCCAGCTGTGACACATCGGCGGCTTCCATTTCATCAAGCCATGCGGCACACTGCTGCATGCGTTCGAATTCCTGTTCAAACCGTGCAGATGCCTCGGCCAATGCCGAAAGTTTTTCGTCGACTGCCGATACAAGATGACGCGGCAGCGAAAACCATTCGGGCGACTGTCGCCACTGCATCAGGCTGTCCGTAAAAGCATCCAGCGCTTCCTTTCGTTCCTGCGGTGTCATATCCACACGATTTTCCAGCGCCGTCATTTCACCGTAAGCCGACTTGACCGTTCTTTGCAACTGCAACTGTGCTGTGAGCCGCCCTTCCAGCTGATTCCGCAACGACTCGAAACGCATCCGCAAACCGGTCTGCCATTTTTCCGGCTCACCACTGGCGGCAGACTGCCATTTCCTGTCCAGATCGACAACCAGATTCGGAGTCAGCGCCGGATCATCGAGCAGAGCTGCCGCCGTATCGACGACTTGTTCCATACTGGCAGCCTGAGCCTCGGTACGTGCCATATCGCTCATGCGTGTCTGCATCAGACGATAAACACGTCTATCGGTCTTTTGCATGGCGTCCCTGACCTGTTCCATAGCCTGTCGTGAACGAATTTTCTGTGCTGCTGCATATCGTGCATCCGCATAACGGCAAGCCAGCAGGAAAGCGACGATTGCCTGATCATCGTCAGGCAACGCAGCTACTGTTTCCAATGCTTTCAGTTTCTCATCCTGCGATGCCGATGGTTCCTGTTTCTTTTCAGGCACTGTCTGACTGACAGGATGTTTTTTCCCAAGAAGTCGCGATAGAAAATTCAGCATAGAATATGAAACCTGATTTCATAAAAAACGACATCATATCAAGATGCGGCGCAAAATGACGCTTTTTCTTGCCGAAAAAAAAGAAAAATTACTGCGAGATTTATGCAAGTTTGTGCGATGAATTTTCCCGTCACTCACAAAACGGGAGTATCGCAGCAAGAAACACCTGATAACGGTGGTTTTTATGCTTTCAGGAACATATTTTCATCATGCCATAGGACGTCCATGACCGTTCCTGCAAACAGTTACCCGACTTCACCCGGGCAAGGGAATTCCGTTTTCAGGAATTCACACAACGGCAGGCATTGCCGACAGAATGGTTGCACTCGGCGACACGCGGTGCATTGACCTGGGAATAAATATTGAGCAGCAGATCATAAGCCTCCGCCTTGCGATCCTGAACGCCCTGCATGACATCCTGATCCAGCACCATGCTGACGTAGCACTGTCTCAACAGGTCGGCCTGCTCTCTTGACAACGATTTTTTCATGACAGAAATCCTTTCCTGAAAATCTTTTTGAGATAATCGGGACAACCACACCGCCCTGGAACCTGATTCATACCGGCCGGTCTGGTCTCCCGCCTGCTGTCGGACAGGATAGTGCCCGACAGTTTCCGCATGTCGTCTTGCACGATAGCGGAAATCGGATAATGGGTTGAATTTCCGATTTATTTCAGCTTTTTATTATAACCCGTATTCTGTTTTCAAGATATGCAACGACAAACAGATACCGGCAAAACGATAGGCAACATCTTGCATGCGACTTTCCCATACGCAAAAAAACTGCCGGCTGAAAACAGCCGGCAGCTTCTCATTTCGCTGACACAATATCAACCGCACGAACCGATCGCGCCGCACGCAGTACAAAAATCACACCCGTCCTTGCGGATCACCGTCGTGTTGCCACATTCATTGCACAGTTTGCCCGCCATGCGCAAGGTCGCCGGACGCACCTCACGAACCGGCTCGTCAGCGACGACCCCCAGTGGATTGACCGGATGGCCATCCGGCATGAGAATTCCCAGCATCGCATAACGGTGAATAACCAACTGGGCGATATAAGCCACCGTGGACGGGAAACTGGCCTGCCGCTCCGTACCTGGAACCCTTGCCAGAAAATCACCACGCGGTTCTGCATAATTAAGCAACTTGCGCAGCTTCATTCCGATCCACGCAGGATCGATCACCCGCATATCGACCGACAACAATTTGCACAAACCGTCGAGTGCACGCGGATGCCCACCCGTCAGTCCCATGCTGTACGGACGGCGTGTACCATCCGGCATTTCCAGCTCCTTGAGCATCAGTACGAAATCATCACCGGTCGAAGGATTTTGCACATCGGCAACCCATGCCAGTGTTCCGTCCGTGCCGGTCCTCGGTTCATGCGACGTGAACAGCGCATCCAGCACCGGCGACGGATCATCCGGCTGGTATTCCAGCGCGCCAAGCTGGTTGTAACGCCACATCACCAGCCGTGCGAGCGCCGCTGTCGCACTCGGTACCTGAACGAATTCTCCCTCAGGCGGCATCGGCATCTCGAAGGCATCTCCACCGACATGCGAAAGCATCGTAAAGCGTTTGTGCAGCCAGCTGCGGTCATTGGCACGCATATCGATCGACAGCATCTTGGCGATTGCATCCAGTCCTCGTGGCGTCTGTCCGCCAAGCACCCATACCTCGAACGGAATCCCGTCATGATCCGAGACCGCGACCGCGAATTCACCCTGCGGCGACTGAATCTGTTCGCTGACCCATGCCGAAGCACCCGCCGGCAACATCGGACGTGATGGCCAGCGCAAGGACGACAATGGCGGCGCGATCGTCACTTCTTTCAGAATGATACGACGATCCTGTTCGGACAAGGTTACGGCATGTTCGTCGGATTTCTGTGCTGCTTCATCTTTCTTTTCGTCTGCCGGAACCGACAAAATCGCCGTTCTGACATTGTTCGGACGATACGTCGTAATCCCCTTCAGTCCCTTTTTCCAGGCTTCCATATACAGATTCTTGAAATCTTCATATGGATAATCCTCGGCGACATTGACCGTCTTGGAAATGGCGGCATCGATATACGGAACGACTGCAGCTACCATCAGCATGTGGTCGATGGCTGAAATTTCCAGCGCCGAAACGAAGGATTCCGGCAAATCCGACACATCGTGCCCCATCGAACGATAGACACGATAGGCATGGTCTTCCACGGTATAGGTCTTTTTGGAACCGTCCGGCATCCGTTTGACGCGGTTATAGAACCATGAAAACGCCGGTTCGATTCCGTTGGAAGCGTTGTCTGCAAATGCCAGTGAAATCGTTCCCGTCGGTGCAATCGACGTCAGATGGGAATTGCGGATACCGTACTGGCGTATCGCCTCTTTCATGGCATCCGGCAAGCGGGAAACGAAACCGCCTTCCAGATAGCGTTCCACATCGAGCATCGGAAATGCACCACGTTCCCTCGCCAGTTCGATCGAACTGCTGTAAGCCGCATCGCGCATCGCACGAGCGATTTCGGCTGCCAGATTGCGTCCTTCGTCGGAATCGTAGCGGATACCCAGCATAATCAGTGCATCGCCCAGACCGGTAAAGCCAAGACCGACACGACGTTTGGCAGCCGCTTCCCGTGCCTGCTCTTCAAGCGGCCATTTCGTCGCCGTCAGTACATTGTCCAGCATCCGGACGGCAATGGTCGTCACCCGTGAGAGCAGGTCGAAGTCAAACAGCGGCTGTGCCGAAAAAGGTGCCGTGACAAAAGCCGTCAGATTGAGGCTTCCCAGACAACAACACCCGTAATCCGGCAGCGGTTGTTCACCACACGGATTGGTCGCCTCGATCACCTCGCAATAGGCCAGATTGTTTTCGCGATTGATCCGGTCGATATACAACACACCCGGTTCCGCAGCGTTATACGTGCTCTTCATGACCAGATCCCAGACATCACGCGCCTTGACCCGGCTGTAAACCCACTTCCCGTCTGCCCGTTTGAAAGCTCCCTTTTCTTTCAGATCGTCATTGGGTTCGGCCACATGCGCCAGTTCGAAATCACCATCGGCCTCGACGGCACGCATGAAATCATCGGTCACGCCGACCGAAACGTTGAAATTGCTCAGCTGATTTTGTTCCTGCTTGACCGTAATGAATTCCAGAATATCGGGATGATCGATATTCAACACCGCCATTTGCGCACCGCGACGCGCACCGGCCGACTCGACCGTTTCACAAGAACGGTCGAACACCTTCATATACGAAATCGGGCCAGACGCACTGCTGCCGGTTCCCCTGACCTTGGCTCCGCGCGGACGGATACAGGAAAAATTGTAGCCGACGCCGCCGCCACGACGCATGGTTTCGGCCGCCTGCGCCAGCGCGGTATAAATACCCGGCTTGCCATCGGCCATATTGGTGATCGAATCACCGACCGGTTGTACGAAACAGTTGATAAGCGTCGTTTGCAGTCCTGTCCCGGCCGCACTGCTGACACGACCTGCCGGAATGAAACCATTTTGCATGGCCCAAAAAAATTCCTTGGCATATTTCTTCCGGTCTTTCGGCGCTTCCACTTCGGAAAGCGCATAGGCCACCCGTTCCTTCACATCGTCAATCGTCGTCTCATCGCCCTTGGCGTACTTTTCGATCAATACTTCAGTGGAAATTTCCTGAGGCGCGAATACGGACGATACTTCACTTCCAGAAACCGGCATAACAACTCCTTCATTCGAATATTTGTTCGCAAATGCGTTCAGGCAGAACCAATCGCCCCACCCGTGCGGCATCCATCAGCCCAGTGCTGCAATCAGCTGCGGTACCAGTTCATTGAGATCACCGACGATACCGTAATCGGCCGTCAGGAAAATCGGAGCATCCGGATCCTGGTTGATCGCGACGATCGTTCTGGCATCCTTGATACCCGCAACATGCTGGATCGCACCGGAAATCCCGATAGCGATATACAAATCCGGCGCAACGATCTTGCCGGTCTGTCCGACCTGCAAATCATTCGATACATAGCCTGCATCGACCGCCGCACGCGATGCACCGATCGCGGCACCCAACTTGTCCGCCAACGCTTCGATCAGCCTGAAATTGTCTGCCGAACCGACACCCTGTCCTCCGGCCACCACGATTTTCGCGCTGGAAAGTTCGGGACGTGTAGAAGAATCCGTACGCGATGACAGATAATCCGTCCTGCCGTTTCCGGAAACCGCACCGATTGTTTCGACAGGCGCTGCGCCATCGCCCTTGCCAGCCGGGGGAAACGCTGTCGTGCGAACCGTCAGTACCTTGACGGCATCTCCGGATTGCACGGTAGCGATGGCATTACCTGCATAAATCGGCCGTTCGAACGTATCTTCCGATACGACCCTGATGACTTCCGAAACCTGTTCGACACCCAGACGTGCAGCGACACGCGGCATGAATGCTTTTCCGAAAGACGTGGCAGGCGCAAGAATATGCGAATACCCTACTGCAATAGCCAGGACCTGTGCGGCGACATCTTCCGGCAAACCGTGTTCCAGCGCAGAGGCATCGGCCATCACCACCTTCGAAACCCCGGCGATACCTGCCGCCATATCGGCCGCCGGACGGCACTGGCTGCCCGCGACAAGCACATGGACATCCTGACCGCAAGCCTGCGCGGCGCTGACCGTATTCAGAGTACTGTTTTTAAGCGACCGGTTGTCGTGTTCGGCAATAACGAGAATGGACATTTCTGAATTCCTGTATTGAAAACTGGATATGCGCCCGATAGCGCTCAAATCACTTTGGCTTCGTTTTTCAGCCTGGACACCAGCGTCGCGATATCCGGCACCATCTGCACCTGGGAACGAGCGGCCGGCTCGGCGACTTTCAATGTCTTCAGTCTGGATTCCACCGGCACACCCAGCTCTTCCGGGGTCGTCGTTTCGACCGGTTTCTTTTTCGCCTTCATCATGTTGGGCAAGGTCACATACCGCGGTTCGTTCAGACGCAAATCGGCCGTAATCACCGCCGGCAGGGTCAACGACAACATTTCCTGCCCATCATCGACTTCACGTGTAACCAGCGCTTTTCCGTTCTCGATTTTCAGCGAGGAAACCGACGTGGCCTGCGGCCAGTCCAGAAGCGCCGCCAGCATCTGTCCCGTCTGGCTTGCATCGTCATCGGTAGCCTGCTTGCCCAGAATGACCAGATCAGGTTGCTCCTTTTCCACGATCTTTTGCAACATCCGCGCGACCGCCAGCGGCTGCAAGGCCGCACCGGTTTTCACCAGAACACTGCGGTCGGCACCTACCGCCATCGCAGTGCGCAAGGTATCCTGCGATTTTTCCACACCGCAAGAAACGGCGATCACCTCGGTTGCGACACCCGCTTCCTTCTGGCGAACGGCTTCCTCGACCGCAATTTCATCGAACGGATTCATCGACATCTTCACATTGTCCGTTTCGATGCCGCTGCCATCGGGCTTGACGCGAATCCTGACGTTATAATCCACAACCCGTTTGACGGGCACCAGTATTTTCATGCAACGCTCCAAAATAACCTGCTGTTTCCTATCCTATTTTCTTCTGACGATAATCGTATAGACACCGTTATCTTCGCTCTGTGAGACAACCTCGTTTCCCGTCTGACTGCCGAAAAAACGGAAGTCGCGCACCGCTCCCGGATCAGTCGACAACACCTTGAGCAGTTGCCCGGATGCCATACCCGACAACGCCTTCTTGGCCTTCAGAATCGGCATGGGACATTTTGTCCCGCAAGCATCGACCGTCAGATCGACGCCACTTGCGTCCCTGTTTTCCATACCGTATCAGCCCAGACGTTCCCGAACCCAGCCTTCGACACTCTTCAAGGCTTCGTGCAAACCGCTCGGATCGGAACCGCCGGCCTGAGCCATATCGGGACGACCGCCCCCCTTTCCACCAACCTGTCGTGCGACATGATTGACCAATTCACCGGCCTTGAGTTTCGAGGTCATATCCTGCGTGACACCTGCAATCAGACTAACCTTGCCATCCTTGACTGTCGCCAGCACAATCGCCGCCGTCTTCAACTTGTCCTTGAGCTTGTCCATGGTATTGCGCAGACCCGGTACATCGGCGCCTTCGATGATGGATGCCAGCACCTTGACACCGCCTGCATCAACAGCCTTGCCCGCCAGATCGTCGCCCTGGCTGGAAGCCATCTTCGCCTTCAGCGTGGACAGTTCACGATCCAGTCCCTTCATCTGATCCTGCAATTGCACCACGCGATCGACCAGCCCGTCCGGCTGCGTTTTCAACGCAACCGCTGCTTCATCAAGCCTGCGTGCCATATCCTGTACCCAGTGCATCGCCCCCAGCCCGGTAACTGCCTCGATACGACGGATACCGGCAGCAACGCCCCCTTCGGATACGATCTTGAAAAAGCCGATATCCCCGGTACGGGCGACATGGGTACCGCCGCACAGTTCACACGAAAAACCGATATCGAGCACACGAACGACATCCCCGTATTTTTCGCCGAACAGTGCCGTCGCACCATGAGCAATCGCTTCGTCATATGACATCTGTTGCGCCTGCGTCGGCGTATTGGCGATGATTTCACGATTGACGATTTCCTCTACCTGACGGATTTCATCATCGGTGACCGGCGCATTGTGACTGAAATCGAAACGTGTCTTGTCCGGATCGACCAGGGAACCTCTTTGCGCGACATGTGAACCCAGTACCTGGCGCAATGCCTTGTGCATCAGGTGGGTTACCGAATGGTTGCGCATGGTCTGTGCGCGACGCTGCATATCGACATGCGCTTCGAGTTTGTCGCCCAGCGCAATCGCTCCGCGCGTCACCGTACCATGATGACCGGATACACCGGCCTTGATCTTCTGTGTATCGGTGACATCGAACTGTGCTTCGCCGCTGCGCAAAACCCCGGTATCGCCGACCTGTCCACCGGATTCCGCATAAAACGGCGTGGTATCCAGAACCACGACACCGTTCTGTCCCGCTTCCAGCCGTTCGACCGGTACACCTTCGCGGTACAACGCAACCACAGTACCCGTTTCATCCAGTTTTTCGTAACCGACAAAGTGCGTCTTTTCGCCGTCATAATCCAGAACGGCCGCCATCTTGAACTTGCCGGATGCACGTGCTGCGGCCCGCTGTTTTTCCATAGCGGCATCAAACCCCTTTTCATCCACGGAAATCGCCCGTTCACGGCAAATATCCGCCGTCAGATCCAGCGGGAAGCCATACGTATCGTACAACGTAAATGCCGTTTCGCCATCGAGCACTTTCGTACCGCCGGCAAGCGCAGCTTCCAGAATCTTCATTCCGTTATCGAGCGTTTCGCCGAAACGTTCTTCTTCATGACGCAATACACGCTTGACATTATCGGCGGCTTCGGTCAGTTCCGGATAGGCAGCCCCCATTTCTTTCACGAGATCATCGACCAGCTTGTAGAAGAACGGTTTCGTCTGACCAAGCTTGTAACCATGGCGCAATGCGCGGCGGATAATCCGGCGCAATACATAACCATGTCCGTCACTCCCCGGAATCAGGCCGTCAACGATCATGAATGCACTGGCACGGATATGATCCGCGATGACCTTCAACGAATTGTCCGTCAAATCGGTCGTACCGGTTTCGCGTGCGGCCGCACGGATCAGATTCTGGAAAAGATCGATATCATAGTTGCTGTGTACATGCTGCAAGACAGCCGCGAGTCGTTCCAGTCCCATGCCAGTATCGACACAAGGCCGTGGCAATGGCGTCATATTGCCCTGTTCATCCCGGTTGAACTGCATGAACACCAGATTCCAGATTTCGATATAACGATCGCCGTCTTCATCCGGGCTTCCCGGAGGGCCGCCTGCAACATCGGGACCATGATCGTAAAAGATTTCGCTGCACGGTCCACACGGCCCCGTATCGGCCATTTGCCAGAAATTGTCGGAAGCATATCGTGCCCCCTTGTTGTCGCCGATCCTGACAATCCGCTCTTTTGGCAAGCCGATTTCGTTTGCCCAGATATCATAGGCTTCATCATCTTCCTGATAGACCGTCGCCCACAGTTTTTCCGGCGGCAAGCCATAAACCGTCGTCAGCAATTCCCATGCAAAATGAATGGCATCACGCTTGAAATAATCGCCGAAGCTGAAATTGCCCAGCATTTCGAAAAACGTATGGTGACGCGCGGTATAGCCCACGTTCTCAAGATCGTTATGTTTCCCACCTGCCCGTACACACCGCTGGACAGATGTCGCACGCGTATAGGGGCGTTTGTCCAGTCCCAGAAACACATCCTTGAACTGAACCATTCCCGCATTGGTCAGCATCAATGTCGGATCGTTGGCAGGTACCAGCGGGCTGGAACGAACGACCGTATGCCCCCTGGATTTGAAAAAATTCAGGAACTTTTCACGAATTTCGGCAGATTTCATTTTTTGTCTTGAAAGAAAACAGCATTGCTGAAAGAGAAGATTATAAAAGAAAACACATCGCATACGGGCGTTTTGTATCGGGCATCGCCCCCGCAAAACTGTCCGGCGGCACAGTCCGCCCAAACGGCCTGCACACGAATACGGACACAAATAGCCAACGTATGCACCGGCAGGTTTTCCACGCATTGTGGTGTAAATAAAACATCAGGACTGCACAGACAAGCCATACCGTACACATCATGCAAAACAGCCTGTTTTCACAGGCTGTTCAAACAGTTTCCGGCGTATCACCGCCGTTTTCACCTTGCCGGCCTTATCCGACCCACTTGCGTGCGTTGAAGAACATCCGCATCCATGGCGAATATTCGCCCCATCCACCCGGTGCCCAGGATTGCTGCACCGTTCTGAATACCCGTTCGGCATGCGGCATCAGCACCGTGAAGCGTCCATCGTTTGTCGTCACGGACGTGATCCCCTGCGGCGATCCGTTCGGATTGAGCGGATAGATTTCTGTCGGCTGCCCCTTGCGATCGATATAGCGCATGGCAACCTTTACCTTGTCGATATCCCCTTGTTGCGAGAAATCGGCCCTGCCTTCGCCATGCGATACCACGATGGGCGCTTCCATACCTTCCATCCCGGCAAAGAAAATGGAAGGCGACTTCGGAATGGCAACCATCGTGAAGCGTGCCTCGAACTGCTCGGAACGGTTGCGCACGAACTTCGGCCAGGCTTCTGCTCCCGGAATAATGGAAGCCAGGCTGCTCATCATCTGGCAACCGTTGCAAATACCCAGCGCAAAGGTATCCTGTCTGAAAAAGAATGTTTCGAACTGTTCTTTCAGGCGTTCATTGAACAGGATCTTCTTAGCCCAGCCTTCGCCTGCGCCGAGCACGTCGCCATAGGAAAAACCACCAACGGCGATCATGCCCTTGAAATCATCCAGCCAGACACGTCCGTCGATCAGATCGCTCATATGCACATCGACTGCCTCGAAACCCGCCTTGTGCATGACATAGGCGGTCTCGACATGGGAATTGGAACCCTGTTCACGCAAAATCGCCACACGCGGACGAAGTCCTTTCGATACAAAAGGTGCCGCGATGTTTTCCTGCATATCGAAAGGCACACGCGGCGCCATTCCGGGATCGTCTGCATCCAGAATCCGGTCATATTCCATATCGGCGCAATCCGGATTGTCACGCATCCGCGCGATCCGCCAGCTTGTTTCGCTCCACAAGCGATGCAGATGAACCCGTGACGGTGAATAAACGGGTACACCGCGCAACTTGAATTCCAGCGTTTCGCCACTGGTTACCGCACCCAGATAATGCGCTGCGGTATCCAGTCCAGCCGTTTTGAGCCGTGCCTGAACCTTGTCGAGATCGCCCAGACGTACCTGAATAACCGCACCCAGTTCTTCATTGAACAGCGCAGCGAGAATATTGGCATTGTCGCTTCCCTTGATCTGCGCCGCATTGACCACATAATCCAGATCGATATCCAGACCACAACGGCTGGCGAACGCCATTTCACACAACGTAGCGAACAACCCGCCATCGGAGCGGTCATGATAGGCCAGCAACAACCCTTCACGGTTGAGCTTTTGTATGAGGCCGAAAAAGGCTTTCAGATCTTTTGCGCTGTCCACATCCGGAACCGATGCGCCGATCTGTTGCGTTACTTGTGCCAGTGCGGATGCACCCATCCGGTTTTTGCCACGCCCCAGATCGATCAGAATCAACACTGTTTCACCGACATCGCAATCAAGCTGTGGCGTCAATGCATCACGAACGTCGGTAACCGGAGCGAAAGCGGAAACGATCAGCGATACCGGAGAAAGCACTTCCTTGTCCCGGCCTTCATCCTGCCATGTCGTACGCATCGACAGGGAATCCTTCCCGACCGGAATACTGATGCCCAGTTCCGGACACAAATCCATACCGACGGTTTTGACCGTATCGTACAAGGCCGCATCCTGGCCCACCTGCCCGCATGCCGCCATCCAGTTGGCGGAAAGCTTGATATCGGAAATATCGGCTATCGGTGCCGCAGCGATATTGGTCAGCGCCTCACCGATGGCCATACGCCCCGATGCCGGTGCATCGATCACTGCCAGTGGCGTCCGTTCCCCCATGGCCATCGCTTCGCCGGCATATCCTTCATAACTCATCAGGGTCACGGCACAGTCGGCTACCGGTACCTGCCAGGGACCGACCATCTGGTCACGGCTGGTCAACCCGCCCACCGACCGGTCACCGATCGTTATCAGGAACGACTTGTCACCTACCGTCGGCAGCAGCAACACATCCCTGGCCACTTTGTCCAGTTCCAGCGAATCCAGCCGAACCGGAGGATATTCGCGCACCTCATGAACGACATCACGGTGCATCCTGGGTGGTTTGCCCAACAACACATCCATCGGCATATCGACAGGATTGTTCCCGTATTCCGGATCGATCACTTTCAGCTGACGCTCTTCGGTAATCGCACCTACGATGGCATAAGGGCAACGTTCACGACCGCACAGTTCGTCGAACAATTCGATATCCTGCTGCGATACGGCCAGTACATAACGTTCCTGAGACTCGTTGCTCCAGATTTCGCGCGGCGACATCCCGCTTTCTTCAAGCGGCACATTACGCAAATCGAACACGGCCCCCATGTTGGCGTCATGGGTGATTTCCGGGAAAGCATTGGACAATCCGCCCGCCCCGACGTCATGAATCGACAAAATCGGATTGTTTTCTTTCATCGCCCAACAGGCGTTGATCACTTCCTGTGCCCGACGCTGCATTTCCGGATTGCCACGCTGTACGGAATCGAAATCCAGATCAGCGGCATTTGCGCCGGTCGCCATCGATGAAGCTGCGCCACCACCCATACCGATGCGCATCCCCGGACCGCCCAACTGGATCAGCAACGTTCCGACCGGCAAGGCCTGCTTGCTGGTATGCAGATCCGATATCGAACCGATACCACCGGCGATCATGATCGGCTTGTGATACCCGAATACACGATTATCGACATTCTGCTCATAGGTACGGAAATATCCCGTCAGGTTCGGGCGACCGAATTCGTTATTGAAAGCGGCGCCACCGATCGGTCCGTCAATCATGATCTGCAAGGCAGATGCAATACGATCGGGTTTTCCGTAAGCAGCCGTATCCCCTTTTTTCGGCGCGCGTGTGACATCGCCGGCATTTTCCCAGCTTCTTACCGCATCGGGCAAATAAAGATTCGATACCGTAAAACCGGTCAAACCTGCCTTGGGCTTCGCGCCACGCCCCGTTGCACCTTCGTCGCGGATTTCGCCACCCGAACCGGTCGCCGCACCCGGAAACGGTGAAATCGCCGTCGGATGGTTATGCGTTTCCACTTTCATCAGGATATGCGCCAGTTCCTCGTTGGCACGATAGACATGTCCATCCTTGCCGTCTTGCGGATAGAAACGCATGACTTTCTTGCCTTCGATGATGGATGAATTGTCCTTGTAGGCAACAATCGTCTTGCCGGGATTTTTTTCATGTGTATTGCGGATCATGGAAAAAAGCGAAGCCGGCTGGTTCTCGCCATCGATCGTCCAGTCCGCATTGAAAATCTTGTGACGACAGTGTTCACTGTTTGCCTGGGCGAACATCATCAGTTCGACATCGGTCGGATTACGTCCCGCACGGGAAAAAGCATCATACAGATAGTCGATTTCATCATCGGAAAGCGCCAGCCCCAACGAACCGTTGGCATCGATGAGTGCCTGTTTGCCGCCGGATACGATATCGACGGATTCCATCGGTTTGGCCTGCAATTCCTCAAACAGCGCTGCGGCATCCTCGCGTTTGGCAAGCACCGTTTCCGTCATCCGGTCATGCAGTTTTCCAGCGATTTCCTGACGGACTTCATCTGTCATTGCCGGTGCGCCTTCAGCTCGCCGGATACGATAGGAAATTCCCCTTTCGACCCGTCTGACATCATCCAGACCGCAATCATGCGCGATATCGGTCGCCTTCGATGACCATGGCGAAATGGTGCCGAAGCGTGGCACGACGACATACTCATCTCCCGTCTCGTTACCGTGATACGGATCGCCATACGTCAACAGCGACGACAAACGGGCAAGCGCGTTCTGCGACAGGCTCTCGCCACCGTCGACAAAATGAAGATATCGTGCATCCACACCCGTAATGGCAGGATCGTTTTCCTGCAAAGCCGACAAAAGACGTCTGGCACGGAAAGCGGACAAGGCATTTGAGCCGGGAAGAATAAGCATAATGTGTATAAAAAGAAAGGAAAAACAGAACAAACGGACAAACCGGTATTATACTCTTGCCACTGGCATAAACCGAAAAAGACACGAAAAGAAAAACCGGCATGCGCGAACGGGCATACCGGCCATCTTGACCGGCACAACACCGGCCACATCATTTTTTCGTTGACTTGGCGGCCGGAAACCATACCGACACGACCAACCCGCCATCCGGCCTGTTGGCCAGCCGCACATGACCGCGATAGCGTTGGGCGATTCGCGAAACAATCGCCAGCCCCAGTCCAGAACCGTTTGCCTGTCCACGCGCGTTATCCATTCGCGTAAACGGGCGCAACATCCGTTCCAGATCTTCATCAGGCACCCCGATACCCCTGTCGGAAAAAACGATCGCCACCTCATCGCCTTCACGGCGGCAAACCATATCGACTTCCGCCAGATCTTTCCCAGGCGTTTTGCCATAACGTTCCGCATTGGTCAGCACATTATTCACCAGACGCCGAATATCGATTTCCCTTGCCGAGATGGACAGCCCTTCACCGATTTCCGCACTGACCGCAAGTCCGGGACGACGCCTTGCCTCCTCGACAATCATATGCAAAAGCGAACTGACATCAACAGTTTCGGACGAAACATGCGCCCCCAGACGGGCATAGTCCAGAAACTGTCCGACAATGGCATCCATCTGCGAAATATCCGCCTGCATCCCCTCAAGACTTTCTTCAGGAAGCGACGACATTTCCAACTCAAGCCGCATGCGTGTCAGCGGCGTACGCAAGTCATGCGAGATACCCGCCAGAATCTCGGTTCTGTCCGAATCGACTCTTTCCAGATCGCGTACCATCTGGTTGAAACTGTGATTGGCATCGCGGATTTCCGTCACTCCTTTTTCAGGCAAAGGCTCAGGTGACTTGCCACTTGCCATCTGGCGTGCCGCATAGGCCAGCCGTGCGAGCGGCTCACTTAACAATCGCGAAATGAAACCCGCCCCCAAAAGGGAAAGCAGCAGCACGATACCGCCCCATCCCAACCACCGCAATCCCGAAATCCCGCGCACACGCCCGTTATCGAGCCGCAACCAGTACGCGTCATCTTCTTCCAGATCGAAACTGACCCAGAAACCGGGCATGTCGTTGACCCGTGGCGAGAGAATCGTATCGTCTCCCATTTTCTGGCGCATATAAGGCAGCATCCCCTGCATCAGTTCATCGCCATTAGTCACCGGTTCGATCTGGTCGGTAGGTTCCAGCGGATAAATTCTGATCCCCTCGTTACTGGCCAGATCAAACAGCAACTCACGCCTGGATTCCGGCTCGGAATGCACAAGCGCTGCACGTGTAATCGTCACCAGCGATACAACCTGCTCGGCGACAGCTCTGGCACGGGTACCACGTTGTTCCAGCCGGAAGCTGTAAATCCACGCCCCCATACTGATGACCAGCAAAATCCCGACCAGAAAAAACGTGCGCCAGAACAAACTGCTTTTCCACCAGGGTACCGGAGAAACCGGTATTTCCTGATCTGGCGCCTGCTCCTGCACAGGGTACGTATCGTTCGTCATGGGCAGTACGGGATTATTGCGTTACCTTGTCAGGAATAAAGACATACCCAAGTCCCCATACCGTCTGGATATACAGCGGATGTGATGGATCGGGCTCGATCAGCTTGCGCAACCTGGAAATCTGGACATCCAGACTGCGGTCGAACACTTCATATTCACGCCCTTTCGCCAGCGACATAAGCTTGTCACGAGAAAGCGGCTGGCGTGCATGGCTGGCAAACGCCTTGAGAACGGCAAATTCTCCTGTCGTCAGCGATACATTGACACCATTTTTCTTCAACGTTCTGTTTCCCAGATCGAGCTGGAATTCGCCGAAATGGAAAACCTGCTGCGTCTCCGACGGTGAACCTGGAATTTCGTCGGGATGACGACGTCTCAAAACGGCAGAAATCCGCGCAAGCAACTCCCTCGGATTGAACGGTTTGGGCAAATAATCGTCCGCTCCCATTTCCAGCCCGATAATCCGGTCCGTATCTTCTCCCTTGGCCGTCAGCATGATGATCGGTGTCTTGTCACCGCCACCGCGCAAACGGCGACATATCGACAAACCGTCTTCTCCGGGCAACATCAAATCAAGCACCAGCAAATCGAAACGCTCACGCATCCAGAAGCGATTCATGCTCTGCGCGTTTTCGGCCGTCGTGACGACAAAACCGTGTTCCGACAGATAACGTCTCAGCAAATCCCGAAGACGGACATCATCATCCACGACCAGAATCTTGGTTTGACGCCCCTGTTTTTCCAGATTTTCTTCTGTAACTGCCATGATATTGTCCATCCTTGATAAAACCGTTGTAAAAAGACTAGACCAGAATGCAAAATTCCACTAAACGGCATTACACAAAGTTACAAACTTTAACGTTTTTTTATGTCGGAACGAGCCTTTATTGACTACACTTGAAAAGTAAAGGCCATTTCCCGGCTGCAATCGGCTGATAATATTTACAGATTGTGATTGTAAAAGATATGAAAGCGTTTTCCTTTTTTCTTTTCGGTTCCGTTTTCCTGATTGCCGGAACAGGTACACTCTCGGCCGCTCCGGTCTGCCACGCCGGCGGCCGCATGCAATACTGTTCGGAAACCGTGCAAAAGGAAACCGAATCCTCTCAGGAAGAGAGGGCCAACCGACGCTTTCTGAGACGCCAGCACACCCGAGAAGCCTACCATCACGAAGACATGACACCGACTTCCTATTCACCTGAGGAATGTCCGCGATACCAGCGTGGCAAGCGCATGACACCGGATGAACGCATGCGTCTGAGACAACAGATCGACGAGGTCGGACAAGCAATCTACCACCGGTAAAACCATCAGCCGCATCTGCCGGACTGCAACTGCGCATACCGGTACTGGTTGGCGCAACACGTTTTTTATGTCATAATAACATGTTTAAAAGTTTCTGCTGATTCAGTGAACTTTTCTATCCTTGCAATTTTGACTTAAACCGCGCAAGTGGTCGGCAATCAGGTCACGAAGCTGTACAGACCGATGAAGTGCCGGCTGGCTACCAACAAACAGAGGCAATAAATGAAAGAAGGCATCCATCCAGAGTATCGCGAAGTTGTATTCCAGGACGTTTCGTGTGATTTCAAGTTCATTACCCGTTCCACCATTCCGACACGTGAAACCATCATGTTCGAAGGCAAGGAATACCCGCTCGTGAAAGTTGAAGTTTCAGCTGAATCGCATCCGTTTTACACCGGCAAATACAAGATCGTCGATACCGCTGGCCGTGTTGAAAAATTCCGCCAGAAGTTCGGCAAGGTCGGTTCCAAGGTTTCTGCCGGCTGATATCAGGCTTCATGAAAAAGGCAGCTTCGGCTGCCTTTTTTTTCCAAACACCATGTTCGGCCGAATAGCCACCGTAAACTGATGTCCGACATACAACCCAGCCTGATTCCACCTACCCAGCCGGTACGATTGCCGGCAGCAGCGACGCTTACCCTGCCTCGCTGGGGGATTTTGCTGCTCTGTCTGCTTTACATACTCCCGGGGCTGATCGGTCGTGACCCATGGAAAAACAGTGATGCAGCAGACTTCGGTGTCATGTGGACCATGGCACAGCATGGATGGCAAGACTGGCTCTGGCCCAACATCGCCGGATTGCCCATCGCCGATGGCGGGCCCCTCGCCTTCTGGCTTGGCGCCATTTGCATCAAACTGTTCGGCTGGCTTTTGGGCGATGCTCTGGCGGCACGGGTCGCTACCTTGTGTTTTTTCCTTATCGGTGCCTATTCCGTCTGGCATACCACCTACCTGCTGGGGCGACGTACCGAAGCACAACCCATGCGGCTGGCATTCGGCGGACAACCCGAAACCCTGGCATACGGACGTATGCTGGCCGACGGTGCCTTGCTGATCTACCTGGGGTGCCTCGGCCTTCTGATGCACAGTCACGAAACCAGCATCGAAGCCTTGTTCGTCGCGCTGGTCGCCTATGCACTGTACCGCTGCACCCGCTATATCGATGCCCCGACCGTCTCCAATGCCATCCGACTGGGACTCGCGCTGGGTATGCTTGTACTGACCAACGGACTGGTCACCCCATTCGGACTGTATTTGTGTTTTCTGATCGGTATTTTCTTTTGCTCCCCACCCAGACGCAAACATGCCATCAACCTGATTATCGCCATCGTCACCACCATCGTGCCTGTCGTTGTATGGTGGCTTGCACTGGAACTGTCGCAACCCTATGACAGCTCCCCGTTCAACGCATGGCTGATCTGGAACGCGGGACAAATCGGCTTGCCGACACTGAATGCCATCGGCGACTTCCTGCGTAATGGCATCTGGTTTTTCTGGCCGGCATGGCCGTTCGCCTGCTGGGCCATCTATGCATGGCGACGCCAGTGGCGCTCGGCGCATGTGCTGTTGCCTTTCCTCTTTACCGTCACGTTCCTGATCATCGCCCTGTTCAGTCCGGGTATGCAGGAAACCGTCCTGTTATCTTTTCTGCCGTCTCTGGCGATTCTCGCCGCACTGGGACTACCCACCATGAAACGCGGCGCCATCAACGCCATCGACTGGTTCTCCGTCATGACGTTGACACTGATCGCCCTGTTTATCTGGCTGGCATGGTTCGCACGGCATAACGGCTGGCCTGCAGGTATCGCACGAAACGCCACAAAACTCGCTCCGGGCTTTTTACCTGAATTCAACCTGTTTGCCACAATCATCGCGCTATGCGTCACCGCTGCCTGGTTCGCTCTTGTTTACTGGCGCCTTTCCCGCCAGCCGCCCGTACTGTGGCGCGCCGTCGTTCTGTCCACCGGTGGTGTCATCCTGTGCTGGGTTCTTCTGGCGACCTTGTGGCTGCCATGGATCAATTACAGCAAGAGCTATGCCGGTATCGCTACCGAAATGGCCAGCCACATGCCTGACAAACACAGCTGCATCCGAACGAACGTATCGGCTGCGCAAAGAGCATCGTTTGCATATTTCGGTAATGTCCGATTCGAAGGTTTTGTTCCCGAACATTGCCACTATCTCCTCCTGGGAGACCGGGTTCCCAAATACAACCGCCCCATTTCACCGAAACGGTACAAAAACATGGAACTGATCTGGGAAGGTCACCGGCCCAGCGACCGCAGTGAACGTTTCCGCCTTTATCGGTCTATCGAGTGAAAAACGGAAACCGCTTTTCCAGCCATACCGCAGGCATCATCCATCTGGCGCTGCCGATCTGGATCGGTCAGCTGGCCGCCATCGCCAATCCCGTACTCGATACCGCGATGGTCTCGCGCTATTCCGTCACCGATCTCGGTGCGCTGGCGATCGGCGCATCCATCTATATCAGCGTCTATGTTACGTTCAACGGAGTCATGCAATCCCTGGCGCCGACTTTCGGCCAGCTCTACGGCGCCGGCAAATTCACCCATATGGGACATCAGGCCAGACAAGGCGTATGGCTAGCCATGCTGCTGTCGCTGGCGGGCGCGCTGCTGCTCTGTTTCCCGCAACCATTCCTTTCCATTGCAGGCACCTCGGCAGAAGTGACGGAAAAAGCGACGCTTTATCTTCGTATTCTGGCCTTTTCGTTACCGGCATCCCTTAACCTTCTGGTCTACATCACCCTGAACAATGCCATGGCACGTCCCAAAATGGTCATGGCCATCCAGGTCGCCGGATTTCTTCTGAAAATACCGCTCAATTCCCTGTTCATCTTCGGCGGTATGGGTATCCCGTCCATGGGCGGCCCCGGATGCGCGCTGGCCACATGCGCCATCCTCTGGCTCGAACTGATCATCGGCTGGCTGATACTGCGTTACAACCCTTTCTACCGTATCCTGCATCTGTTCGGCAAAGGGCTGACCGCTCCTGACTGGCACTCCCTCAAGGCGCTGCTCGCACTGGGCATTCCTGTCGGGCTCAACTACTTCATCGAAGTCACTTCATTCACCCTCATGGCATTGTTCATCGCACGACTTGGTGTCAATGACGTGGCGGGTCACCAGATCGTCGCAAACTTTTCCGGCGTTCTTTACATGCTGCCCCTGTCGCTTGCCAGTGCTACAAGCACACTGGTCGCACAATCCATCGGCGCACGTCAACTGGAAAAGGCACGTCACATTTCCGCATCCGGTACCCGACTGTCCGCATCGCTTGCCATTGCCGTCGCCTGTATCGTCTGGCTGGCAAAAGACCTCATCATCAACCTTTACACTGCCGATGCTGCCGTCGCACAGTGTGCCTCACTGCTCTTTCCATTCCTGTGCAGTCTGCTGTTTTTCGATGCTATCCAGCTTACCGGTTCCTATGTACTGAGGGCCTATAAAGTCGTTTTGCAGCCAACGCTGCTTTATATCCTGACACTATGGTGTATCGGATTGGGCTGCGGATATACCTTCGCTTTTCGACTTGCTCCCGCCTGGATACCCGACAGAATCACCGGCGCGTCTGGATTCTGGTTCAGCAACTGCGTCAGCCTCATCATCCTGTCCATCGGGATGAGTATCCTGCTTAGACGGACTGAAAAAAAAGCCCTGGAAAATCCCGATGCCGTCATCATCACCGGAACACAACCCTGATACATGCCTGTCGTTCCGGCCGTCCTCGCCATCTTGCCCGATGGAAGATACCCAGCCATACTGTTTTTCGCCATAATAGCGACAGGTAACCGTGCATCAACAACTTGCACACTACCCCTTATTCATACCACACGCCGACATGCAAAACCGCACGAAAATACCTTCACGCCATTCCGAAACCGGCGGACAAACCCTCTCCAGAAGACTGTTTATCGCACTGATCCCCGACCGGCATACCATCAACAGGATTGCAGCTCTTCAAAAACAGGTGCATGGACGCCTTGTCCCTGCACAAAACCTGCACTTGACACTGGCCTTTCTCGGCAACCAGCCTGAAGAAGTACGAGTGCACCTCAGCTGTTTTCTCGAACAAACCGTTTTCCGGTCCTTTGACCTTCTACTGGACACCATCGGTTTTTTCCCGAAAATCCGCCTGAGCTGGCTTGGCCCGTCGGCCATTCCCGATGCCTTGCATCATCTGCATCGCAATATACAGGCGTACCTGACACAGAACCGGCTGGCCGATGGGCACGAACGTTTCAGACCACACATCACGCTCGCCAGACAATCCGTATCATCTGAATGGACACCTGAGTTTCCGATCAAATGGCAGGTCACCCGTCTTGCGCTCATGCAATCCGTTCTGAGCCATGAACCCGGCGTTCATCCGGAATACCGGATCCTGTACGAAAAAAAAGCCATATCCGGAAACGACTGACACACCGTCTCCATCCCGGATATCACGTTCATATTCCGGCAATCCGTCTCATGACATAAGATGCGGCTGCCATACCGAAACTCGCCGTCACAGCCATCGTCGTGCCGAAACCGGCCTGCTGTGTTTGTGCTACATCGTCGCCTGTTGCCGTTGCAGGATAACGCACCGGCTCAAGAGAATAAACCGCATCGATACCGAACTTGTTTTTCGGATTGCGTGTAAACCCGTATTGCGAACGCAAGCGCTTTCTGACTTTCGCCAGCAACGGTTCCTGTTGCGTTCTCGAAAGATCGCAAATGGCGATCCGGGTCGGATCGATCTGTCCGCCCGCGCCGCCTACCGTAATCAGCTGAACACCATGATCGCGACAATAAGCGATCAACGCTGTTTTGTCGCGAACACTGTCGATCGCATCGATCACAAAGTCGAAACGTTTCTCACCGATCAAGGCCGTCATATTGTCGGGCGTCATGAACTGCTGCACAGCCGATACCCTGCACTCCGGATTGATTTCCGCAATGCGCTGCGCCAGCACCGACACCTTCGGTTTGCCCAGATTGGATTCGAGTGCAGGCAACTGCCTGTTGATATTGGATTCGACGACAACATCCCCGTCGATCAGCGTCAGCATCCCGACACCACTTCTGGCAAGCGTTTCGACCGCCCATGAACCGACGCCGCCCACGCCGACGACACATATATGCGCACGCTGCAAACGGCCGAAACCATCTTCGCCGAAAAGCCGGATCGTTCCCGCAAAACGGGATGACAAATTTGCCTCTTCCATCATAAAACCGCCATTTTCTGTTCATCGCCGATGTCACCGTACCGGCCGTCATATCTGAAACCGGCTGCCGCCGATTACAACCGGCGCGTCATTTTATCGGACAAACGACAAAACCGACAATTCGCTGCCAGAAACGACATCTGCCTCAATAGCAGAATTCATCCCCGTCATCCTTATCCAGGAATCATTACTCCTTCTTCCGCACAAAAGCGGAAAATGTCCGACATGTCTTGACATATGCTGCATTCTTCATAATTTACCCGTCCTGACCTTCCATTTTCCAACATAATGCCCAAATCGCCTTACAGGGGTGGAAAAACTGATTTAAAATCAGAAATAGCAGCTATATTCGTTCAAAACTGACAAAACGGATATGCAAGAAATTTTCGGATCAAACCAAGATAGGGAGGGATAACCGTGTTCTGGGAAAAGAAATTGGAAAACTGGGTCGAAGGCATCCGCAAGACATCACCGTTACCTTTGCGTCTGGAACTGTGGACCGGACAAAAATACGATCTCAGCCCGAATGAAGCCCCCAAGGTCGTCATCAGAGTACCGGCACTGGAATCCCTGAGCTATCTGCTGAAACCGACGCTGGACAACCTCGGCACCGCCTATGTCGAAGGCAAAATCGAAGTACAGGGTACATTGAACGACATGATCACCATGGGCAATTCCCTGGCCGATATCTTCGATACTCCAGCCTCCACGACAGCAGCCAAATTCCGCCACTATTTCGGTGGACGCCACAACCGCAAGATCGACGCAGAATCCATCGGCTACCACTACGACGTCTCCAACGAGTTCTACC
This sequence comes from Oxalobacter paeniformigenes, assembly GCF_027158465.1. NCBI lineage: Bacteria > Pseudomonadati > Pseudomonadota > Betaproteobacteria > Burkholderiales > Oxalobacteraceae > Oxalobacter > Oxalobacter paeniformigenes. Next base: position 23,414 of record NZ_JAMKYL010000003.1, on the reverse strand, counting down.
AGCAATGGCTTGACCCCAACATGGTCTATTCCTGCGGTTATTTTGAAAACGGTGACGAAGACCTCGCTACAGCCCAGATCAAGAAAATCGACCATATTCTGACCAAAATCCGTGTCAGACCCGGCGATCGTCTGCTTGATATCGGCTGCGGCTGGGGTGCGCTGGCCATCCGTGCCGCTGAAAAATACGGTGCCAACGTCGTCGGTATCACCCTGTCAAAAAACCAGTACGAACTGGCACGTCAGCGCGTCAGGGAAAAAGGACTGGAAGACAAAATCGACATTCGTATCCAGGACTACCGTGACGTCACCGGCCAATTTGACCGCATCACCAGTGTCGGCATGTTCGAGCATGTCGGACTGCGCTACCTTGTGGATTACTTCAAGATCATCCGCAACCTGCTCAAGGATGATGGTATCGCCATGAACCACGGTATCACCAGCTGCGATCCGGACAGTGGCGAAACCCCGTTCGGTGGTGGAGAATTCATCGAAAAATACGTATTCCCGAACGGTGAGCTGCCACACATCGGTCTCGTACTGAAGAACATGCAGGAAGCTGGACTCGAACCGCTCGATATCGAAAACCTGCGTCACCATTATGCAAAAACCTGCGGTATCTGGGCAGACAACTTCGAAAAGGCGACAGATGCCATCAAACGGCTGACCGATGAAAAACGCTACCGGATCTGGCGTGTTTATCTGGCCGGTTGTTCCTATGCATTTGCACTGGATCGCGTCGCTATCTTCCAGGTTCTGTGCATCAAGTCAGGACGTACATCTCCCTTGCTGCCGATGTCCAGAAACTATATGTACGGACAAAAAGATTGACGCCAACCAGCAGATTTACCATAAAAAATGCCCGGTAATACCGGGCATTTTTTTACTGCCTGACCTTTAATCTGTCTGCAAACTTTTTCCTGAACGCAATTACCTTCGGTTCGATGATATACATACAGTACTGCTGATCCGGATTCTGCCGATAAAAACCGCGATGAAAATCCTCTGCTGGATAAAAAACCGGTAATGGTACCAATTCAGTCACTAACGGTGCTTGCCAGACTTTGGTCATTTCCGCCATCACTTCACGGGCCACATCGAACTGTGCCTGAGAATGATAAAAAATGACGGAACGATATTGCGTACCGATATCGGCCCCCTGACGATTCAGCGTCGTCGGATCGTGAATGGAAAAAAAGATTTCCAGAATATCACGATAAGCGATGATATCCGCATCAAACGATACCTGCACCACCTCGGCATGTCCCGTCCATCCTTCGCATACCTGAAAATAGGTCGGATTGTCGACATGACCGCCGGCATAGCCCGAAACCACGTCCGTTACCCCCCGAACCTGAAGAAACACCGCTTCAAGGCACCAGAAACAGCCGCCACCCAAAGTCGCTTTTTCAATTCGCATACAACCGGCTCCCGTTTAATATAAATCCCGTTTTCCACAAATAAAAAATCATCTTTTCATAATAAACTGTTTTTAAAAAGTTTTCTGCGAACAAACATAAAAACCGAAATAAATATCAATTTATTCCGAATTGACGGTATAAGAAAAAGACATAAAAATGAAGGAGTATCCGCTTATCCAGAGCGGTTTATGTCCAAGGCAAAACATTTGCGGAAAATCATCTGTCGATGTTTTTGTGTTTTACAACCGATCATTCAGGGAGAATACCTTATGTTCAAGAAAATACTGATCCCTACCGATGGCTCTGCACTGGCAACCCAGGCAGCACTTGAAGGCATCGATTATGCCAAAATGGCAGGAGCAGAAGTGATTTGCGTTTTTGTCGCTGGTGAAAACCAGGCCGCAGTTTTCGATTTCTCCCACGTCAAACCGGAATCGCACTGGCCGACAGACGAAGAATACAAGCAGGCTGTAACCGATACTTCCAAAGTATTCATGACGGCAATTCGTGATGCAGCCAAAGCATCCGGCGTCAAATTCAGCGAAGAAACCTATATCTCCAAGTCACCATCGGCATCCATCATCGCTGCAGCCGAAAAGAACGGATGCGACCTGATTTTCATGGCATCGCGCGGACGTACCGGCTGGGAAAAAGTACTCCTGGGTAGCGTTGCCGCCAAGGTCATTGCTTCCAGCCCGATTCCTGTTCTGGTCTACAAAGTCAAAAAAGAAGGTCTGCCACCCAACTACATGGATTACACCCCGGCTGAATAACCCTGCTTCATGTCCTTGCCACAAGCCCAAAAAGTTTAAGTGGCAAGACCTGCTGCCCTGCACAGGTTCCGGAAACGCAAACCGTTCCATCCGGAACCTGTGCACCCCACAGAATCATAAAATCTTCCCCTGGCGCAACGCCATTCTTTTCCTTGACTGCTGTTTGCAATCAGGCATAAATTTGTTGCCTGGAAAAATCCTTCCTGTGTCAAATCGGACATTACATTATCCGGCCCGTCCCGATGTCTGCCTGTCATAACGCGTTGTTGCAAACATGCCGTCTAAAAATGCTACTGACGCAACTATATGTTTTTTAACGATTTCTTATAACATCATCGTATTCATTATATAAAAAACAGTACATCAGACGTTGACGTTATATCAAAATTGCATAAGAATAAAATTCATATTGACGATTCAAGCTCGTTAATTCCCGATATCGCTGTACTGACAATCCTGTTTCATAACCGGTCTTCAAAGGGAGAATACATCATGTTCAAGAAAATACTGATTCCTACTGACGGTTCCGCTCTGGCGACACAGGCAGCCATGGAAGGTATCGAACTCGCCAAAAAAGTAGGCGCTGAAGTAGTATGCATCTTCGTAGCCGGTGAAAACCAGGCTGCCGTTTTCGATTTTGCTCATGCCAAAACGGACAATCATTGGCCGACTGATGCCGAATATGAACGTGCAGTCAAGGGAGCTGCCAAGGAATTCATGACACCTGTTCGTGAAGCGGCTACCGCAGCCGGCGTCAAACTGACAGAACAGGCCTATATCTCAAACTCGCCGGCACTGTATATCGTATCTGCAGCCGAAAAGAACGGATGCGACCTGATCTATATGGCATCCAGAGGTCGTGCAGGTTGGGAAAAAATGCTGCTCGGCAGCGTTGCGGCACAAGTCGTAACCGCCAGCCCGATTCCGGTACTGATCTACAAGGTGAAAAAAGAACAGCTGCCCCCCAAGACCCAGCCGGTTGTTTACCCTGACCTGATCCCGATGGTCTGATTACCGGATTACGCTTCCATCGTCCGCCATGCAGGCGGCGATGGATTCATGTATTTCATTCTGAAGCAATCAGGCGTTCCACAACACCCTGACCATTATAGGCTGCCCGCCTCAAACGGTCATTCACTCCTTTCCATGTCTCACCTTGCGGTGTTTCTTCGACAATCAACACATCCGCACCGACCATATCAAGATTCCGAAGCGCAACATACAGCTGATGCGCATAGATATCCGGCGAACAATACAAACTGACTTCGCCAGCCAGCGCTATCTTTCGTTCGGCAGGCAACAACGAAAAATGGAGCAGTGCGACCTTGCGATGATGGTTTTCCAGTAATTCCAGCGTTTGAAAAAGGCGCTTTGACGGAACGATCGCAACCGGTGTACCCGGAGCATAATGGGAAGCCAGTGTGCCGGAAGCACGTGGCGCTGTGCCATCCGGTGCCTTGGGCATTACCCCGATCACATCCGCGATCTGCGATGCACCGATCTTGCCAGGACGCAGCAATACCGGCCCGACGGAATCCACACGCGACAAATCCAGAATCGTCGACTCGATACCGACCTCGCTCTGTCCACCATCAAGGATCATGCCCAGCCTTGCATCTTCACCGAACTCGTCGCGGACATGCTGTGCCGTCGTCGGGCTGACATGTCCAAAGCGGTTGGCCGATGGTGCCGCGACTCCACCCTTGCCCTGTCTGAATGCACGTAACAACGCCTGCGCCACCGGATGTGATGGACAACGCAGGCCGACGGAATCCTGTCCGCCCGCGACATCCGGCGGAATATGTGCTGCACGCTTTAAAATCAGGGTCAATGGGCCCGGCCAAAAAGCCTTCATCAACGAGACTGCCTCATCGGGTACGTGCGCTGCCCAGTATCCGATATCCGCCTCAGGTGCGACATGCACGATAAGGGGATGATCGGCCGGCCTGTTCTTCAACGCGAAAATCGACGCCACGGCAGCCGGATTCTCCGCGTCGCCTCCCAGACCATAAACCGTTTCTGTCGGAAACGCCACCAGACGCCCGGACTCCAGAATCCGTGCCGCTTCCTGAATATCATCCACAGGTTTCATCACACCATCAGGCCGTCAACAGGCGCAATGCCTCGTTATATTTTTCCGTCGTTTTTTGTGCGACTTCTTCCGGCAAACGAGGAGCTGGTGCTTTCTTGTCCCATGGCTGCGCTTCCAGCCAGTCACGGACATACTGTTTGTCGAATGACGGGGGCGACATGCCGACTTCATAGCTGGCGGCAGGCCAGAAACGTGAAGAATCCGGCGTCAGGATTTCGTCAATGAGATAGACATTGCCCTTGTCGTCAGTTCCGAACTCGAACTTCGTATCCGCAATCAGGATACCCCGGCTTTCCGCGAAATCGGCTGCGGCCTTGTACAATGAAATCGCCAGATCACGTACCTTTTCTGCAATATCGGCCCCCACGATTTCTTTCATTTTTTCAAATGAAATATTCTGGTCATGTTCACCGACAGCTGCCTTGGTCGATGGCGTGAAAATCACTTCAGGCAACTTTTGCGCTTCCTTGAGACCTTCCGGCAAACGGATTCCGCAAACCGTACCGGTCTTCTGGTAATCCTTCCAGCCCGTCCCGATGATATAGCCGCGCACGATCGCTTCGATCGGCAGCGGTTTGAATTTCTTGACCACAACGGCACGACCTCTGACCTGTTCGCGTTCTTCCGGTGCGACCAGCGATTCCGGATCGATATCCGTCATATGGTTCGGCATGAGATGGCCGAATTTTTTGAACCAGAAATTCGACATCGCCGTCAGAATCCTGCCTTTTCCCGGAATCGGATCTTCCATAATCACATCGAACGCAGACAGACGATCCGTCTGGACAACCAGCATCTTGTCATCGCCTACCGCATAAATATCCCTGACCTTGCCGCGATGCAAAAACGGCAGGGACTTGATATCGGTTTTCATCAAACCTGGCATAACTACCTCCCATCAATCCAGTTCGGGCAACGTTGCCTTGCGAACCTTTTCAGACTGTTTGGCACGGAATTCAATCAGTTTGTCTTTCAGTTCGCTATTGTTGATCGCCAGCATCGCAATGACCGCCAGCGCGGCATTGGCTGCACCGGCCTCACCGATCGCCAGCGTGGAAACCGGAATACCTTTCGGCATCTGTACGGTCGCCAGCAGCGAATCCAGCCCTTTCATATACTTGGACGGAATCGGAACACCGAAAGTCGGCAAAATTGTATGCGACGCAACGACACCTGCCAAATGCGCGGCACCGCCCGCACCGGCGATAAATGCCTTGCAACCGCGTTTTTCCATATTCGCAATCCATTCACCCAGTTCATCCGGTGTCCGGTGAGCCGACAAGGCGCGCGCCTCGAACGAAACCCCGAAATCGCGGCACATCTTAGCCGCTTCTTTCATGACATCCCAGTCGGATGTGGAACCCATCACAATACCGACCAGCTTTTCTTCCTGATTGTTTTCTGACATGTTGTATCCGATTTTCAAAAGCAACCATCAAAACAACACAGGTGCGACCGATTCCGGACGCACCTGCCATTGCGTAACCTTAAAAAAAAACAATATTATTTCACGATTTGGGAAAGTTCGCCTTTTTTATATCGTTCCGCCATCTTTTCCAGCGGCACCGGCTTGATCTTCGAAGCCTGTCCTGCACTGCCGAACGCGATATAACGCGACATACACAGTTTCTTGGCTTCTTCCTTGGCAGCCTTCAGATATTCGCGCGGATCAAAATGGGACGGATTCTGTACCATATAACGCCGGATGGCAGCCGTCATCGACAGTCTGATATCCGTATCGATATTGATCTTGCGAACGCCGAACTTGATCCCTTCCTGCAATTCCTCGACAGGTACTCCGTAGGTTTCACGGATATCGCCACCATATTCACGGATAACGGCCAACAACTCCTGCGGTACCGACGACGAACCATGCATGACCAGATGCGTATTCGGCAAGCGCGCATGAATTTCCTTCAGACGGTCGATCGCCAGAATATCGCCTGTGGGCTTGCGTGTGAACTTGTATGCGCCATGAGATGTACCGATAGCGATAGCCAGTGCATCGCATTGTGTTTCCTTGACGAAATCCACCGCCTGATCCGGATCGGTCAACAACTGTTCGCGGGTCATCTTGCCTTCGGCGCCAATGCCGTCTTCCTTGTCCGCCTTCATCGTTTCAAGCGAACCCAGCACTCCCAGTTCGGCTTCGACGGTAATCCCGACCGCATGCGAAAAAGCGACGACCTGCTTGGTCACATCCACATTGTACGCATACGATGCAGCTGTCTTGCCGTCAGGCATGAGCGAGCCGTCCATCATGACGGAACTGAAACCGGAACGGATCGCTGTCATGCAAACCGCCGGCGACTGTCCGTGATCCTGATGCATGACGACAGGAATATCCGGATATGCCTCGACTGCGGCCTCGATCAGATGACGGAGGAAAGGTTCGCCCGCATAACGCCGCGCACCTGCTGACGCCTGCATGATCACCGGCGAATCCACTTCGGCCGCCGCTTCCATGATTGCCCTGACCTGCTCCAGATTGTTGACATTGAACGCAGGCAACCCATAGCCGTTTTCAGCGGCATGATCCAGCAATTGACGCATGGATACAATAGACATCTGTTTCTCCTTGATTGAATTTTAACCGGCACGTTGCATCAGAATTCCGACGGCTGGCAAAACCTTGCCTTCCATAAATTCCAGGAAAGCGCCGCCCCCCGTAGAGATATAACCGATCTTGTCGGCGATATTGTATTTGGCTATCGCAGCCAGCGTATCACCGCCACCTGCCAGTGAATAAGCATCGGAATCGGCTATCGCCTGTGCAACCGCTTTCGTGCCGCCGCCGAACTGTTCGAACTCGAATACACCAACCGGCCCATTCCAGACCACGGTTTTCGCTTTCGCGATCAATTCAGCATAACTTTTCGCCGTTTCCGGACCGATATCCAGAATCATGTCATCCGGTTCGACATCCGATACCTTCTTGACGGTTGCCTGAGCACTGGCAGCAAACTCTTTGGCGCAAACCACATCGACCGGCAACGGCACGGATGCATTGCGCGCCTGCATTTTGGACATGATCGCTTTCGCCTCACCGACCAGTTCTTCCTCGATCAGCGATTTTCCGACCGGAAAACCGGCAGCCAGCAAAAACGTATTGGCGATACCGCCACCGACGATCAGATTATCTACCTTGTCAGCCAGTGTTTTCAGCACTTCAAGCTTGCCGGACACTTTCGCGCCACCCACAATCGCCATCATCGGACGTGCAGGATTGTCCAGTGCCCGCGAAAGCGCATCGAGTTCGCTGGCCAGCAACGGACCGGCACAGGCTACCGGTGCATATTGTGCGATCCCGTAAGTCGTCGCTTCCGCACGATGTGCCGTACCGAATGCATCATTGACATATACGTCGCACAAGGCCGCCATTTTTTTCGACAACTCATCGCTGTTTTTCTTTTCGCCCGTATTGAAACGTGCGTTTTCCAGCAAAACGACCTGACCGGGCGCGACATCCACACCATCGACCCAGTCACGTTTGAGCGTAACCGGCCGCCCCAGCAATTCGGACATGCGTTTGGCCACGCCATCAAGTGATTCTGCTGGCGAGAATACCCCCTCCTTCGGACGGCCGAGGTGGGACGTCACCATCACAGCCGCACCGCCTTTCAACGCAGCCTCGATTGCAGGAATCGACGCACGGATACGTGTATCCTCGGTAATATTGCCATTGGCATCGCGAGGCACATTCAAATCGGAACGGATAAAAACGCGTTTTCCCTGCAATTCGCCCTTATCCACGAGATCGGTCAAACGTTTGTAAGAAAAATCTGCTTGCATGGCATATCGTCATTAAGTGAAGGAATGCCGCTATTTTACCGTACCTTGCCCCCCAATAACCATGCCGCAGGAACACAAGCGCTCCCGACAACCTTCAAAAAGTCACAAATTCCGGATCACTCCGTACAAACCGGTTCCAGCCCTCCTATATTCGATTAAAATAAAATTTTTGACCGGCATTTTCAGGAGAAAACACATGTCACCGATGGACGACCGTGATGGAAAAATCTGGATGGACGGAAAGTTGACCGACTGGCGCAACGCGAAAATTCATGTACTGACACACTCCCTGCATTACGGCATGTCCGTATTCGAGGGCGTTCGCGCCTACAAGACCGACAAGGGAACCGTCATTTTTCGCCTTGTCGAACACACGAAACGGTTGCTCAACTCAGCCAAAATCTTCCAGATGAATGTCCCATATGATATGGACACCCTCATGGAAGCCCAAAAACAGGTCATCCGTGAAAACCGGCTGGAAACCGGCTACATCCGCCCCATCATCTGGATCGGCTCCGAGGCATTGGGTATTTCTGCACGCAACAACACCATCCATACAGCCATCGCCGCATGGACCTGGGGTGCATACCTCGGTGAAGACGGCATGAGCCGGGGTATTCGTGTAAAAATTTCGTCTTTCAGCCGTCATCACGTCAATGTTTCACTGGTACGTGCCAAGGCATCCGGCTATTACATCAACTCCATTCTGGCCAATCAGGAAGCTACGGCCGATGGCTACGATGAAGCCATGCTGCTCGATACCGAAGGCTTCGTTTCCGAAGGTTCCGGTGAAAACGTGTTCATCGTCAAAAACGGCAAACTCTACACCCCGGATCTGGCCAGCTGTCTGGACGGCATCACCCGCGATTCCGTCATTACCCTGGCAAAAGACGCCGGCATCGAAGTCATCGAAAAACGCATCACCCGTGATGAAGTCTATTGCGCTGACGAAGTCTTTTTCAGCGGTACCGCCGCGGAAATCACCCCGATCCGCGAAGTGGACAACCGACAGATCGGCAGCGGTTCACGCGGTCCGGTCACCGAAAAAATACAATCACTCTTTTTCGATGCCGTATCCGGCAAAAATCCGAAATACGCCCACTGGCTCAGTCCGGTCTGATTGATTGCCTACAAAAAAGCGCGGAATCCTGTCCGCGCTTTTTTTCGCCATACCTGCAATCGTTTACAGGATACTACCCAACCGCCTGATACCTTCTGTGATGATTTCCGGCGTTGCATTCGTATAATTGAGTCGCATGGTGTTGACCCCCCTTCGCGAGACATAGAAGGGATCACCAGGCACAAACGCCACTTTCTGTTCCATCGCCTTCGGAAACAAATCCATCGCGGCCTGACCTTCCGGCAGTGTCGCCCAGATGAACATCCCGCCATCTGGCTTCGTATAAGACACCGTATCAGGAAAATAACGCCCCATGGCATCAAGCATGGCAGTTGCTTGCGACCGGTACAATTCCACGATTTTCCTGACATGTTCCTCGTACGGATTGTTCAGCAGATATTCGCAAATCGCATACTGCGTGAAAATGTTGGTATGCAGATCGCTGCCCTGTTTGGCCGTCACCAGATAGCGCATCAGCTGTGCGTTTTTCGTAATCAGGAAGCCCAGTCGCATACCTGGCGTGACCGTCTTGGAAAACGATCCCAGCAAAATGCTGTTTTCCAGATAACCCGCCCCGATATACGGCAGTGATTCGCCGCGGAACCGCAATTCTCCATACGGATCGTCCTCGATAAACGCCAGATCGTATTTCGATACCAGCTCGCGGATCGCCTTGCGTTTTTCCATCGAATACGTCAGCCCGGTCGGATTCTGGAAATTCGGCACACTGTAAATCAGTTTTACCGGATGACGTTTCAGCACATCCTCAAGCTTGTCCACATCCAGTCCGTCATCCTGCAACGTCACCGACAGAAATTCCGGTTCACTCAGTGAAAACGCCTGGATCGCTCCCAGATACCCCGGTTCTTCCATCAACACCTTGTCGCCCTTGTCGAGCAACACCGTACCGATCAGTTCCAGTGCCTGCTGCGAACCATTTGTTATCAGAATATCTTCCGGCCGGACATCCAGACCGAATTTTTTGCGGTATTTCTCCGCAATCAATTCGCGCAGAGGAAGATAACCTTCCGTCGTCGAATACTGGAACAGCTTGCTGCCGTTCTTGCGTATCGCCCCGTCGATCGCATCTTTCAATGCATCGATCGGAAAAGACACCGGATTGGGCAACCCCCCCGCAAACGAAATGATATCCGGCGCATCAAGCACTTTCAGAATATCGCGGATGAAAGACGAAGGAGTATTGAGGATTCTGTCTGAATACTTCATGGGGAAATCAAAAATAGAAATGTTTTTGCCCATTATAGCGCCGTAAAACCGCCAGTGAAACGCCTTGATCCCGACAGGCTTCCATCGGCAGACATAGACCGGCCTCATATTCCGTCAGCGACATCTCCGGCTCCGGCACCGGCAAACGGGAAAACGGCCCATGCAAACCACCATAAACCGGAAAAACATTTTTTCTTTCCTGAAGGCAATGTATCATTGCAATCATACTTCATCCTGACCGCACACCTGTTCTGTGCACCACACAGTGCAACGGCAAAACGGCATGGACAAAATCGCTGTTCCCAACAGACACCTGTCACCAACCATCAACATCCGGTGCAACATGGCAAAAATCCTCATCATCGAAGACAATCAGGACATTCGCTACAATCTTGTGGATTTTCTCGAAGCAAAAGGCCATCAGACGGACAATACCGATGACGGTCTGAAAGCGTTGGCCCTTTTGACCATGCAGCAATTCGATATCATCGTACTGGATATCATGCTGCCCGGTATGGATGGCATCAGCCTGTGCCGTGAACTGCGCGCACGCGGCAACGAAACGTCGGTGCTGTTTTTAAGCGCAAAAGATACTGTTGCCGACAGAATAGAAGGACTTTCTACCGGAGCGGACGACTATCTTGTCAAACCGTTTTCACTGGCCGAGCTGGAACTGCGCATCGGCGCGATTTTGCGACGTGGCAAACGTCCGGCAAGCCATATTCTCCAGGTTGCCGACATCGTCATGAATCTGGACGAACTCACTGTCATGCGCGCCGGAAACCCCATCCGGCTCAATCCCATGATGTTCAAAATATTGCGGATGCTCATGCACAAAAGTCCGTCTGTCGTAACACGTGATGAAATGGAACATGAACTCTGGGGAGACGACAGGCCCGACAGCGACAGCTTGCGGACACACATCCACAACCTGCGTGCCGTCATCGATGCCCCCTTTGACAAATCCCTGATCAAAACCGTTCCCGGATTCGGCTGGACATTGCGGGAATAACGGTCGTGAACATCACAAGCATCCCATGGTGGAAACGGCTGCTTACCGGTTCGATCAAGGCACGTATCGTCGCCGTTTATGCGGCAACAGCGCTCGTCATCGGCCTCATCTACAGCTGCTGCATGATCTTCATCCTCTTGGAAGCCGAAGCACAGCTGATGACTTCCACCATGGAAAGCATGCTGATGGAAACCATCCAGGACGATTTGTCCAACGGCAATCCCCCTGAACTCGATTCTTTTTCCCATCTCTATATCGAACACGATGCCATTTACGAAATTCCGGAACGCTTCCGCAACCTGCCAAGCGGATACAGCGAATACACCGACGGCGAAGACTTGCACATCTTCGTCAGCGTCGTGGACGGGAAAAAATATGTCCTGACCCGGTCGCAATACGAATTCGAGAACTGGGAACGGCAACTGTTTATCGAAGGCATTGCACTGTTGTCGGCCATCGTACTCGTTACGCTCGTACTTGGCTTCTGGATAGCGAGACGGTCGTTCCGGCCGATGGACCTGCTGCTCGACGAAACACGGCGACTCAACCGCGCCCTGAAAGAAGGCCGGCTCGAAGCAGGATCGTTCTCCGGACAATGGGCGCAAAACGAAATCGGCGAACTGGCGGAAAGTTTCCAGATCACCACCGACCGGCTGCACCAGCTGCTCATCAGCGAACGTCAATTCGTCTCCGAAGTCAGTCACGAGCTGCGTACCCCGCTGACCGTCATCAGCACGTCCATCGAACTGCTGGAACAATCGAAAAACCTCGATTTGCATGAACGGCAAATCCTCCAGCGTGCCAGCCGCACCGTCCGTCGAATGAAAGAACTGGTCGGCGTATTCCTCAATCTGGTACGCCATGACACGACACACGCCGAAAAAATCGCAGAAATCGCCGACATCATCGAAGAAAACGAACCTGTCTGGCGCCATGAAGCCGAAGCAAGGGGCTTGCAACTCATCATCGAACGACATGGCGCGCCACATACGGAAAAATACAATGCCATACTGCTAGCCTCGGTACTGAACAACCTTGTTTTCAACGCCATCCGCTATACCGCCCATGGCCATGTCAGAATCGTTCTTGAACCACACGCTTTCTCCGTCATCGACACCGGATCCGGCATCTCGGCCGCCGAAAAAGAACGCATCTTCGACACAGGATACCGTGGCGAATCGGGGCGCAGGCAGGAAACAGCCGGATATGGACTCGGCCTGTCCATCGCCTCCCGCATCTGCAATGTCCTCGACTGGCAAATCACCATGGAAAGCCGACCGGGTGCTGGCACAACCTTCACTGTCACCTTCCGCCCTGAAAACGGCACACCATCATGACAACCACAACCTTGCCAGCACAACACGCCACCAGGTGTTACATACCGTCATACCGCAAGTATCCGGACATAGTGGAAAAACCGTCTTGCCGCTGGCAGCTGAATCCCGTCACGCCACTTTATCCCACTTGAAATATCAGGTATAACCCATACATAGGTTTCATTTACATGACTTATGATTTCCACGAGGGAAAACAAATGGCAGAAACAGAAAAACAGACTATGGGTTTTCAGGCAGAAGTCAAACAACTTTTGCAACTGATGATCCATTCGCTTTACTCCAACAAGGAAATCTTTCTGCGCGAACTGATTTCCAACGCATCGGATGCTATCGACAGGCTCCGTTACGAAGCGCTGGACAAACCCGAATTGCAGGAACACGATCCTGACCTGAAAATCCGCATCTTCTTCAATCCGGAAGCACGAACCATCACCATCTCCGATAACGGTATCGGTATGAGCCGTGAAGAAGCGGTCGCCAACCTCGGCACCATCGCCAAATCCGGTACCAAGGAATTCATCGCCCGTCTCTCGAGCGACCAGAAGAAAAACGATGCGCTGATCGGCCAATTCGGTGTCGGTTTTTACTCGGGCTTCATCGTCGCCGACAAAATCACGGTCGAATCGCGCAGGGCCGGTTTGCCGGCCAATCAGGGAATCCGCTGGGAATCGACCGGAGAAGGCGACTTCACGATCGAAAACATCGAAAAATCCTCACGTGGTACCGATATCACCCTGCACTTGCGTGAAGGTGAAGACGATTTTCTGACCAACTGGCGCCTGAAAGCCATCATCCGGAAATATTCCGACCATATCTCGCTGCCGATCCAGATGCTCAAGGAAGAATGGGACAGCGAAACCAAGGCCATGAAGACCGGTACCGAACTGGAGACCGTCAACCAGGCAAACGCCCTGTGGACCCGAAACAAAAACGACATCACCGACGAGCAGTACCGCGAATTCTACAAGCACATCTCCCACGACTTCAACGACCCGCTCATCTGGACACACAACAAGGTTGAAGGCCGTACGGAATACAACCAGCTGCTCTACATTCCGAAAGAAGCGCCGTTCGATCTGTGGGACAGAAACAAACGAGGCGGCATCAAGCTCTATATCAAGCGCGTATTCATCATGGATGACGCGGAACAACTCATGCCTGTCTATCTGCGATTCGTCCGTGGCGTCATCGACTCCAACGATCTGCCGCTGAACGTCTCGCGTGAAATTCTTCAGGAATCACGCGACGTCAGAATGATCCGTGAAGGTTCCACGCGCCGCGTCCTTTCGATGCTCGAAGAACTGGCACAATCCGACGATCCGGCAAAACAGGAACAGTATGCCACTTTCTGGAAACAGTTCGGCCAGGTCCTCAAAGAAGGTATCGGTGAAGATCCGACCAACAAGGAACGAATCGCCAAACTGCTGCGTTTTGCATCCACGCACAACGACAGCGATATCCAGAACGTTTCGCTGGATGACTACATCTCCCGCATGAAAGAAAACCAGGTACGTATTTTCTACATCACTGCGGAAAACTACACGGCCGCCAAAAACAGTCCGCATCTGGAAATCTTCCGCAAGAAAGGTATCGAAGTACTGATCCTGACCGATCGTGTCGATGAATGGATGCTCTCATTCCTTCAGGAATACAATGAAAAGAACCTTGTTTCCGTTGCACAAGGAGACCTTGATCTGCTCAAGCTCGCCGATGAGGCCGAAAAGAAACAGAACGAGGAAAACCAGGCAGGATTCAAGGAAACCCTTGAAAAAATGAAAACCGTTCTGGGCAACAAGGTCAAGGACGTCCGGGTTACGGTACGTCTGACCGACTCGCCGTCATGCCTGATTGCAGATGAAAATGACCTCTCCAGCAATCTCCAGCGCATGCTGAAAGCCGCTGGACAGAAAGTGCCCAACATGAAACCGATTTTGGAAATCAACCCGAACCATCCGATTGTCCAGGCACTCAAATATGAAAGCGCCCGTTTCGACGACTGGACCAACCTGTTGTTCGATCAGGCCGTTCTGGCCGAAGGCGGTACCTTGCAGGATCCTGCCGCTTTCGTCAAACGGATGAATTCGATGCTCCTCGAATCCATCGGAAACAAAAACAGCCAGTAAAACACCTGCCCGTGTGCAAGAGACATCCTTGCACAACAACATGAAAAAGCCCGGCATTATGCCGGGCTTTTTCGTACACATCACAAATTGCATGCAGATGCGATCAGTAATGATAAGCCGATTCCCCGTGAGACGTCTTGTCGAGACCATCGCGTTCCTCGTCTTCCGAAACACGCAATCCCCAGACCATGCCGATCAGCTTGTACGCCACAAACGACACGACAGCGGACCAGAGCATCGTCACCAGCACGCTCTTGACCTGAATCCAGACCTGCATGAGCATCGAATATTCACCACTTGCCAGACCGGTACCACCCAATGCCGGAGAAACCACGACCCCAGTCAGAATCGCACCGACGATACCGCCAAGACCATGCACACCGAAAGAGTCGAACGCATCATCGACCTTCAGGAGTCTTTTCAGACCGGTCACGCCCCACAGGCAAACCGGACCGGCGATCAGCCCCATTACAAGCGATCCCATCGGACCTGCGAATCCCGCAGCCGGCGTAATCGTCACCAGACCGGCAACCGCCCCGGAAGCCGCACCCAGCATGGACGGCTTGCCACGGGTAAAGACCTCGCCCATCAGCCAGGACAATGTCGCAGCGGCCGTAGCGACAACCGTATTGACGAAAGCCATCCCCGCCAGACCGTTGGCGGCACCTGCAGAACCTGCGTTGAAACCGAACCAGCCGATCCACAACAGGGAAGCGCCCACCATCGTTAACGTCAGCGAATGCGGCATGAACGCTTCACGCCCGTAACCGAGCCGCTTGCCGATCAACCATGCACCGACCAGACCCGCGATACCGGCATTGATATGCACGACCGTTCCGCCTGCGAAATCCAGTGCGCCATCTTCTGCCAGAAAACCGCCGCCCCAGATGATATGAGCCATCGGAACATAACTGAACGTAAACCAGATCGCCATAAACGCCATCACCGCACCGAACTTGATCCGTTCCGCAAAAGCCCCGACAATCAGCGCCGCCGTAATACAGGCGAACGACCCCTGGAATGCCGAAAAGACATATTCAGGAATTGTCGGCAAGGTCACCGACATGGAATTCTGCGTCACCCCGTTCATGAACACCTTGCCGAAATCTCCGACAATTGCGCCTTCACCTGAAAACGCCAGCGAATATCCATACAGAAACCACAACACCGTAATCAGTGAAAACGTCACAAATACCTGCATCAGCACAGACAACATATTCTTCGTTCGTGCCAGTCCGCCGTAAAACAGCGCCAGTCCGGGTACCACCATCATCAACACCAGCAACGTCGAAGTCATCATCCATGCCGTATCACCGGCACTCAGTGCAGAAGCCGCCGCAGCGGCCGTATCCCCGGCAGCATCCTGTGCGCAAGCCATACGGCACATTCCTGTGCCAGCCAAAGCCATTGCTGCCAATACGCTCTTTCTCATAATGTGCCTCCTGTTCACAAAGCCTCTTCACCGGTTTCGCCGGTACGGATTCTCACCGCCTGTTCCAGATCGACGACGAACAGCTTGCCATCCCCGATTTTTCCCGTCGAAGCAGACTGGCAAACCGCCTCGATCACCTGATCGAGATACCTGTCGGACACCGCCACCTCGATCTTGACTTTCGGCAAAAAATCAACAACATACTCCGCACCGCGATACAACTCCGTATGTCCTTTTTGCCGTCCGAAACCGCGGACATCCGTCACCGTCATTCCCTGAATACCGATCGCAGCCAGCGCTTCCCTGACTTCATCGAGCTTGAACGGCTTGATAATGGCACTGATCAATTTCATCTCGTCCCCCTTGTGGATACTGAAAAACCGTCGAATCCGGACAAAGACCCAAATCACTTGCCTTTGCCCTGCAAAACAATTTCCGTATCCCTTATAAAGCACAGACCATGCCAACTTTTTCCATCCGGCAATACCCCGCTTGCAGACCATCGGCAGGCGGAAACGCCCCGAAAACCTGCAAAACAACGACAAGAATCACTGATCGCGAACAAAACGCACCGAAAAAGTGCAAACAGCACAACCATCCGTCGAACCCCGCTACCTTGTAAAGTCCCGCGCCGTTTCACATTTGCGCACCATTCTTTCCAGAGGGATCACCCATCGAGCCGGACAGACAACGCAAACTGTATAAAAAAAGCATCGTCGGCAAGAAAAAAACTAACAATACTTACCCATCCGGAAATTTGCTGCTATAATTTCAGTCCTGTCGGGTTGTTAGCTCAGTTGGTAGAGCTGCGGACTCTTAATCCGTAGGTCGAGCGTTCGAGTCGCTCACAACCCACCAAGAACACCAAAGGCCACGTTTCATAACGTGGCCTTTTTCATTGCCGTTTACCATCACGGCAACACATATCCCTGCACTCTTGCGGATGCTTCATCGAAGCGCATGACTGTCATTGCATACCTGCGCTTTTATTCCCACCTGAACACCCGCTACCGGACCACCATCTGCTCGCACGAAGCCCTGACGAACATCAAGCGGTTAACGATCCGTTCACATACAGTTCATCGGGATTTGACTGTTTCATCTCGACAATATCCCCAATCCCGAACCGAACTCGACCCACATGGCAAAACACTTCTCCTTTGGATTCACTGCATACCGCATCCACCTCGACAGCCGGTGGCTCACGGTCATCAGCGCCCTGTATTTCACGACCGTGCTGAATCTGTCACTGTGGCGCTACATTCTTCGCCACCTGACGGTAGCAGATACTGCCACATTCTTTTTCGGCATCAGCATTCCCATCGTCATCTTCACTGCACTCTATCTGCTCTTCAATCTCCTTCTGATACCGTACCTTGCCAAACCAGTCCTGATCCTGCTGCTGTTCATCGCCAGCGCGACCAACTACTTCATGTTCGAATACGGCATTTTCATCGACTCTGGCATGATCAGAAACGTTTTTGAAACCAATACACGCGAAGCACTTGATCTCATGACCCTGCGGTTCATTCTCTGGGTCATCGT
This sequence comes from Oxalobacter paeniformigenes, assembly GCF_027158465.1. Lineage (NCBI taxonomy): Bacteria > Pseudomonadati > Pseudomonadota > Betaproteobacteria > Burkholderiales > Oxalobacteraceae > Oxalobacter > Oxalobacter paeniformigenes. The sequence goes on along the minus strand of NZ_JAMKYL010000003.1, from coordinate 5,541 downwards.
TGGCGGTGTTCTGCCCGCTATATGTCTGACAGTGACCCGCATCGATTACCAGTCCTTCCGTACCGAATGCAAAAGCCGCCTGTTTGCCATAACCGGTTGTCTCATCACAACCGGAATGATCGCAGCCCTTTTTTTCAAGGAATATGCTTCCTTCGGACGCAACCATCAGGATACGCACCGGCTCATCAATCCGATCAGTACAATCTACGCTACCGGACGATACTTGCATATCCGTTCACTGGTTGACAAGCAACTCCGGCGCCTGGATGCATCAGCCAAACTGATGCCATACGAAGGCTCGGTGCCTGCCGTATTCATTCTTGTCGTCGGTGAAACAGCACGTGCCGCCAACTTTTCACTGAACGGCTATCCGCGCGACACCAATCCCTTGCTCTCCAAAGAAAACGTCATCGCCTTTCAGGATGTCTATTCCTGCGGCACCGCAACCGCCACCTCAGTACCCTGCATGTTCTCCAATATGACACGGGAACACTTCCATGCCGACAATGCCAGATACACGGAAAATCTGATGGATCTCCTCCAGCAAACGGGCTTCAACGTCCTCTGGCTGGAAAATGACGACGGTTGCAAGGAAGTCTGCAATCGTGTCCCCACTCGAAAGGTTTACAAAAGCGGTGACCCACGCTACTGCGACGGACAAAGCTGCTTCGATGAAATCCTTCTCGACAACCTCGAGGAATATATCGCCAACGTCAAAAAAGACACTTTCATCGTCCTGCACACCATCGGCAGCCACGGCCCGACATATTACAAACGTTACCCCGAAACTTTCCGAAAATTCAGGCCAACCTGTGACACTTCCGATCTCCAGAACTGTACCCGCGAGGAAATCATCAACACCTACGACAACACTATCCTTTATACCGACTATGTCGTCTCAAACGCCATCGGTATCCTCAAAAAATTCCCGCATCTGGAATCCGGCCTGCTTTACATCTCCGACCATGGTGAATCGCTTGGCGAAAACAATATCTATCTCCATGGCCTTCCTTATTCCATCGCTCCGGAAGAACAGAAAAAAGTTCCCATGGTCCTGTGGATGTCCGACACCATGCAAAAGCTCGACCATCTCAACTACGGCTGTATCGCACGGCAAGCAACAGACAAAACCTGGTCTCACGACAACCTGTTCCATACCCTGCTCGCTCTTATGGAAATCAGATCGAATACCTACGACAAGACTCTCGATATCTTTGATGACTGCCGTACGAAACCATTGCCATGGAACACCGCCGCCCGGCCCGTCACGATCTCTGCAACAGACTGACAATCACGTTTACATTGCCCATAAACAGTGTTCTAATAACCGACAAACATTGCGGTTACGCAAACAGTCATCCGAGCCTAATTCTTCGAGGAGAACTCCATGAACGACACGATCAGCGCCATGCTTGCCAGACGGAGCATCCGTGCCTACAAACCCCAGCAGATTCCAGACCGCGATCTTAACTGGATTCTTGAAGCCGGCATCTATGCCGCCACATCCAGAAACATGCAGGCATGGTATCTTACCGCCGTCCAGAACAAGGAACTTCTGAAAAGACTGCGCGATGCAGCATGCGATACCATGCTCAAATCGGATAATGAACGCAACCGCGAAAAGGCGCTCGATCCGGAATTTTCCCCTTTTTACAATGCGCCAACCCTGATCATTATTTCCGGCAATGAATCCCGTAACGCACGAATAGACTGTGCAAACGCCGCACAAAACATGTGCGTCGCCGCCAGTTCCCTTGGACTGGGTTCGTGTTACCTCGCCAGCTTCACCATGGCTTTCGAAGACCCGGGCGTGGCTGCCACCCTGCTGCGCGATCTGGGTATTCCCGAGGGATACACTCCCCAATTCGGTGTCGCGCTCGGTTACGCTGCAGAGCATCCCACGACACCACACCGTCGCCGTGATGTCATCCGTGTCATCAAATAGGAACTGCAAACCATGCCAACCTTCGGCAAAACCTGTCTTGGCCTGCTGGCAGCACTGGCAATTTCCAGCACAGCGGCGGGTGCGGACATCGCACTGCCTGCTCCGGTGACACAAGGCGGTGAAGGTATATTCACCGTTCTGAATGCACGCCATTCGGCATTGCCATCCGATTTTCCGCTCAAAAGCATCACCATGCAGGAACTGTCCAACCTGCTATGGGCAGCGACCGGACAAAACCGGAACGGAAACGGATGGACCGTACCTTTTGCCATGCACCGTGCGCCCTATAACACCATTTACGTGCTGATGGATAGCGGCACATACCGGTACGACTGGCAGAAAAACCGCCTTGAAGAAATCTCGAGCCATGACGTCCGTCGTAATGCCGGACCACAGCGCATTGTCGGTGAATCACCCGTCGTACTCGTTTTCGTGGGACAGGACGGAACCGCCCGGGAATATGCCGACATTGCTGCCGGTGCCATGACGCAGAATATCTATCTGGCGGCAGCATCGCTCGGCATCGAGGGACGTTTCGTCATTACCATGAACGAAAACGCATTGCGTCAGGAACTGAAACTGAAAACGGAAGAATACCCAGTCAACCTCATGCTGATCGGCAAAAAATGACAGTGGCCGTAATACGGCGTCGGATACATCTTGTCCCCTGCGACTTTGCCGATCATCAACCTGATTCGACAAATTCGCCCGGTTTTACAGAATTCCTGAGAAAAAACGAACTGTCCCGAATTCGGGCAGTCATATACTTGTGTTACGCCAGTTCTTAACACTAGCGTGCACAAGGCTGAAAATCCGTTTGCCATATGCGCTGCGACGAACCGGATGATATCTTTCCGGAAAGGAAAACCATCCTCCAAACCGCTTGCATTCGGAAAAAACCATCTACGGAGAAAAACATGAAACGATACCTCTTGACCCTGTTGACCATTCCGTTCTTTCTGGCCGGATGCGCCCAGAATCCGGTCGCATCCGGATCGAATCCGCCGCTCTCGCAAGCTATCGACGCGCTGAATGCCTTCCACTGGCAACTGAGCGATGCGACCGACCGCCAGGGCAACCGGCTCGATGCATGGTTTGTCCAGAATGAAAAACCCGTCCGTATCGACTTCAAGACTGACCGTTTTTCAATATCCAACGCATGCAACCTCATGAACGGAACCTATCTGCTCAACGGCAATACGGTCACTTTCTCCAATATGATCTCGACGAAAATGCTGTGTACCCCGCAACTGAATGCACTGGAACAAAAAGTCACCGCCCAGCTGCAACAACCTGCCAGCATTGAACTGTATCTGTCAGCATCACCGGTCATGAAACTCGGATTTGAAGACGGAACCAACCTGACTTTTTCCGGAACGCCGACTGCAGCCACTCGTTACGGCAACGCTGGTGAAACCATCTTCATGGAAATCGCGGCAAACACCATCGAATGTGATCAAAATGCCGTTACAGGCAAAACCTGCTTTCAGGTGCGTGATGTTTATTACGACAATAATGGCGTCATGACAGGCACGAGTGCATGGCGTGTCTTCGCCACGAATATCGAGGGATACCGTCATCAGGAAGGCACCGGCCACATCCTCCGCATCAAACGTTATAAGGTACCGAATGCACCGGTTCCGGCAAGTGATGCCTATATCCTCGACATGATCGTCCAGTAACTGTACGAACAACCCGGTGGTTTCCGCCATCGGGTTTTCCATATTCCTGTCGTTAGTGAAAAAACTGACTGGGCGCTCCCTTTATCTTTCCCTCATCGGAACGACATGCACTTTCACCTTCACACAACTGATCGCACCTATCGAGTTTCCCTCATACATGAGGCCCTGTGTGATTTGCCGCGTTACCGGCAAATCTGGCATCAGGATATAACACACAACATCATCCGATGCATCATACATCTTATATATACCTGCATTCGGAACACCTGCGTCGAACTTGCCAAGAAATCGCATTTTCGGTGTTTCCCGAGAAAGAGACGTCTTTTTCTGCTGTGCTCCCGCTAGCGGTATCAATAACGTACATATGAGACATATCCATATTCCACACCATAGTTTCTTCATTTCTTTTTCCGTATATGAAAAAAGCTGGCAGCCTTTTCTGCTGCCAGCCTCATTAGCTCCAAATTTTTCCTTTGTTCTTACCAAGAATAAGAGACACCACCGCCAAATGCAACATGACCGTTCTCAGACGAACCAACAGACGCCTTGAGAATCCAGTCATCCATGACTCGACCGCTTGCACCGATAGCAAGAGCCTGATAGCCATTATAGCTACCTACACCAGCACCAACCGAAAAGGTCTTGCCGTGGTCAACTTGTGGAATATTGGCCATAGCTGTAACAGCTGCGATACCACGAGAGGCTAATTTTTCCACGTCCTGCAACTGACCATAGTTCACTGCATCATAGCGTGACGTACCGTCAGCCACACCGGTAACCTTGACCGGACCACCGCTACCGTTGGAGAAATGCGCTCCACCACTGTTCATGGTCAACTTATTGCCTCCTCCAGTCAAAGCAGCACTGTTGGCATTGGCCCACATACCATTACCACCTGAAGTCATAACCGATGCATTATTATCTGCCAGTGTAATCTTCGAGCCTGTCGCTGCATTTGTACCGCCACTAAGCATCGTCCTGTTGCTATCAACATTCAATCCCGTCAGATTTGAATTTTGCAGACTGACATTTGTGCCTGACAAAGCCAAGCTGGCGGTCTGGCCACGGACCGTGCCTTTCAGTGACATACCTGTTGCGGTTCCTTCACCAACCATTTCAATACCGGCATCGGCACCGATCTGGTTGACAACAATGGCACTGGTTGCATTCGTTTCAGCATTCCGAATTGTAGTCGTTCCAGTACTGGTAATCGTATTATTCGTTGCAGTCAGGTTATTGGAACCATTGACGCCGCTGGCAACGATGTTATTGCTGCCATTATCCCCTGTTACGGTCATATTATTATTGCCGACAGCAGTAATAGTATTTTTGATACCTGCACTCATCGTATTATCACCGGCCGATACAATCTGATTGTGGTTACCTGCGGAAATGATGTTATCCTGAGCCGCATTCAGTGTATTGTTGGTTGCCGATGTAATGACATTGCTTCCCTGTCCAGTAGCAGTAATGGTATTAGTACCATTCTCTACCGACATGGTATTGTTACCGGTTCCAGTAGCCGTGATGATATTGTTGCCGCCATCTCCGACTATCATCGTATTCGATGCGTTTTCTCCAGTTGCCGCGATGACGTTCCTGTTGCCTTCCACAGTATTCTGCTGACTGGTAATCAGGTTGCTTTCGGAACCGTTCATGACATTGGTTTGCCCGACTATGGTATTGGCACCATTTTCGGCCTTGATAACGGATGTACCTGATGCAATCGTTACAGCATTACCATTGGATGCACTGCCAATGCTGGTTGAACCCGCACCAGCGCCTGTATTGATATTGACTTCACTTCCTGTTACACCGACTACCCCCGTATTGTTGCCAATCGTGGCATTTGCACCGGCATTCGATGCGATGGTTGCATCACCCTTCAGTGTGGAAGTACCTTCGACCGTCAGG
>NZ_JAMKYL010000027.1:0-204 GCF_027158465.1 Oxalobacter paeniformigenes | reverse complement strand
TCACCGATTATCGCCGTTCCATCCACATTGGTAGTGATGCTGGAAGTACCGACACTGGTCGTAACGCTTGTCGTACCGTTAATGCCCACGGTATCGCCATTGATGATTGTGGTGCCCGTATTGTTGCCAATCGTGGCATTTGCACCGGCATTCGATGCGATGGTTGCATCACCCTTCAGTGTGGAAGTACCTTCGACCGTCAGA
>NZ_JAMKYL010000026.1:0-210 GCF_027158465.1 Oxalobacter paeniformigenes | reverse complement strand
GAAAGCGGAGAGATGGGTAGAAGGATTGAGGAGATGGATGGCAGGAGAAGAAAGGTGAATGGTGCGAATCCGGTTGAGGTGGTAAAGAGAAAGAAGAGGAAGGAAACGGAATAAGAGAAGCCATCGGAGGTCATCCCGTAAAAAAGCGAAGCGATCCGGAAGAGGATGACACGTAATGCAAGGCAGACGATCGATATACACGCAAAAAGA
>NZ_JAMKYL010000025.1:0-282 GCF_027158465.1 Oxalobacter paeniformigenes | reverse complement strand
TCGTCAGAAAACAAGGGGATATAACCGTCCTGCCACGCTGCGGCAGACATACGGCACGATCGTGCCTCCCCCGACGAACCGGAAACTCAATCCTGTTCCAGCGATTTTTTCAGGCACTGCACGGCTGATTTCTCGTACCCGAAAACATTTTCGAGAATGTAAAACATTAGGCCGGATATTGTCCAGTCCTGTACAGAAAAAGAATTGCCGAAACCCGAACCGGTGTTGTTACTTTTTCCCTTTTGTCGTTTTTTGTCAAACCATACCTGTACTTTCAACGTG
>NZ_JAMKYL010000024.1:0-287 GCF_027158465.1 Oxalobacter paeniformigenes | reverse complement strand
TCGAGGATGTTGGCGATCACACGTGCGGAGATGGCGACACGGGTGGAACGCGGGCGACGATCCTGACGTGCATAGCCGAAATAGGGGATACATGCGGTGATCCGTTCGGCGGAGGCGCGTTTGAGTGCATCGACCATGAGGATGATTTCCATCAGGTTGTCATTGGTCGGTGCGCAAGTGGACTGGATGACGAAGACATCCTTGCCACGGACATTTTCATTGATTTCGACAGTGGTTTCACCGTCGGAGAACTTGGAGACGTGAGCCTTGCCGAGAGGGATGCCGAG
>NZ_JAMKYL010000023.1:0-289 GCF_027158465.1 Oxalobacter paeniformigenes | reverse complement strand
AGGCGAGAGAGCTGTCAGGAACGTGCGCGAGCTTCCTCGGCGGCGCTGACATGCTGGTTGGCATAGGACTGGTGAGCGGCTGCTTCCGCTTCGCCGACCTTGACCGGATAGCCCATCTTCGACAGGACGGAACCCAGCGCGGACAGACACAGCATGACGTTGGCCGACTGGGCAGTATATCCCATCAGGCCGAATCGCCAGATCTTGCCTGCCAACGGACCAAGGCCTGCACCGACTTCCAGGTTGAATTCGGAGAGCAGTCTGGCTCGGACTTCCGCTTCGTTGATGC
>NZ_JAMKYL010000022.1:0-319 GCF_027158465.1 Oxalobacter paeniformigenes | reverse complement strand
AGTATCGACCATGTCGTCCATGATGACGCAGTTTCTGCCTTCGACATTGCCGATGATGTTCATGACTTCGGATTCGTTCGGACGCGGACGACGCTTGTCGATGATCGACAGGTCACATTCCAGACGTTTTGCCAATGCCCGTGCACGGACGACACCGCCGATATCCGGGGAGACGACGAGAAGATCCTTGTAGTTTTTCTTCTGAAGGTCTTTGAGCAGGATGGGCGATGCATAGATATTGTCGACAGGGATGTCGAAGAAGCCCTGAATCTGGTCGGCGTGGACGTCCATGATCAGGACACGATCGACGCCGATGCCT
>NZ_JAMKYL010000021.1:0-319 GCF_027158465.1 Oxalobacter paeniformigenes | reverse complement strand
GGTATCCACGATATCATCCATGATGACGCAGTTTCTGCCTTCGACATTGCCGATGATGTTCATGACTTCGGATTCGTTCGGACGCGGACGACGCTTGTCGATGATCGACAGGTCGCAATGCAGATGTTCTGCCAGCGCCCGTGCACGGACGACACCGCCGATATCCGGGGAGACGACGAGAAGATCCTTGTAGTTTTTCTTCTGGAGGTCTTTGAGCAGGATGGGCGATGCATAGATATTGTCGACAGGGATGTCGAAGAAGCCCTGAATCTGGTCGGCGTGGACGTCCATGATCAGGACACGATCGACGCCGATGCCC
>NZ_JAMKYL010000020.1:0-342 GCF_027158465.1 Oxalobacter paeniformigenes | reverse complement strand
AACCAACTCCATGACCAGCGGGGGCAATTCCGTCGTCAACAATACGAGCGGAAATATCATCACAGCTGGTGCGGGTGCGACGAACCTCATCAAAGGTGATACGGATATCGAAGGTACGCTGGATGTTACGGGAACGACCAATATCAATACGACGGGCACGGCAGCGACGACGATTGGTAGTGTAGATTCGGGTGCCGGTGATGTCACCTTGCAGTCTGGAGGGAACAGTGTTGTTATAAGCGAAGCCGATGGTACGCAGGTTACAGGTGATTTGGGTGTAAGTGGCAACACGGATCTGGGTGCAGATTTGAATGTGGCGGGCAATACCACGATGCAGGGTGA
>NZ_JAMKYL010000002.1:0-218854 GCF_027158465.1 Oxalobacter paeniformigenes | reverse complement strand
ATTTATCAAACGCCCGCAACTGCGGGCGTTTGTGTTTTTGGCACATATATGGGTCATGCCTGTGAATGTGGTCCGATGCTGTCGTTCCAATAAAAAACGCGACAATATGTCGCGTTTTTTATTGGAGGATCTTTTTCCTTTCAAAATCGATCCGGCCCATTGCCCAGACGGACAGTTGGATTGATCGCTTCCAGCGCGAGCAATGCGGCAGCCTGATCGGCTTCGGCATGGTTTTCGAGCAGGCCGTTGAAGAGTTCGGCTACCCGTTTCGTCAGCGGCAATTCGAGACCGGTATCTTCTGCGGCCGCCATGATATTGGCATGGTCCTTGGCCTGACTCTTGATCTGTCCACCCGGTTTGAAATTGCGGTCGAGCATGCGCTGTCCATGCAACTCAAGGATCCTGCTTTCGGCAAAACCACCACGAATCGCCTGGCGCATGGCGGCAGGATCAGCACCCCCTGCCTGCGCAAGCAACATGGCTTCCGCGACAATGGCGACCGTCCCTCCGACGATCAGCTGATTGCACAGCTTGGCTATCTGCCCACTTCCGGTCGGTCCTACCAGCGTCGGCCGCCCCATTACCTTGAACAATGGCTCGGCGCGTCTGAAATCATCAGGCTTCCCGCCGACCATAATCGCCAGCGTTCCCGCCTCGGCACCGACAACACCGCCAGATACCGGTGCATCCAGAAACGCGACCTGACATGGCGCCAGCATCCGCTGGACTTCACATGCTTCGGACTGTTTCGTCGAGCTCATGTCGATTACCAGCGTTCCGGAACGCAAATCAGGCAACATGGCTTCAACAACCCGTTTGACGACCGGTCCGGCTTCAAGCATGGTAATCACAATATCGGCAGTGCGAACCGCATCCGCCAGTGTATCGGCCACCTTGGCACCATACCCGGCAAGCGGCAATGCCTTTTCACGTGTTCTGTTCCATGCGTTGAGCGGATACCCTGCCTGTACAAGTCGGGCTGCCATCGGCAGCCCCATCAGACCGATACCGACAAACGCGATATTCGGCAAATTTTCGTTACTCACTTGACTGATTCCATCAGGACAAGGCGTTTATTCGAAGCGATAAGCGCCACGCAAAACGATGAAGTTTTCGCCATCGTTCGGCTTGCTGATACCGCCGTTGGAATAGTGCTGGAGTCTCAGACCCAGATCGAAATTGTTGTCGAATACGTAACCCACACCGATATGATCGGCGAATTCAAAGGCCGTACTCATCTTGTTGCCATTGTTGTTGTAATTTTCCGAGAACAGGCTGGCGCCGATACCGGCTTCGACATAAACGCCTTTCTTCGTGGCCTTTTCCCAACGGAATACCGGGGTGATACCGATAACGGCCAGATCCTGTGAACCATGTCCATCGTTGTAACGGTCACCATGCCACCAGCCGAGGTTCAGGTCCCAGTAACCATTCAGATGCCATCCGCCCGCTGTTCTGAGCCAGTCCTTGTTCCAGTCCCACTGGAAACCGACACGTGCCAATTCAACATGTTCGCCGACACCGACTTCAAAAGACACGCCATCGACCATATAGCCGTTGTTTTCTGCAGCCTGACCAGGCACTGCAACAAGCGCCATGGAAGCGACGATGGCTCCCAGACAGTTACGAACGAATCGCATAATTCACCCTTTCCTTAAATATTATTATTCAAATTTTTCCAGCCAATTTCGAAGCGATCCCGGTATAGCTTGCCGGGGTCATCCCCAATAATTCCTTTTTCGCCTCATCAGGCAAATCCAGCCCGTTGATGAAAGCATGCAAATCGTGTTTGTCGATCCCCTTTCCTCGCGTCAGTGCTTTCAGCTGTTCATACGGATTTTCGATGCCGTAACGTCTCATGACGGTCTGTACAGGTTCTGCCAGCACTTCCCATGCGTCTTCCAGATCATGCACAATCCTGTCCACATTGACTTCGAGTTTGTTCAGTCCTCGCAGACAACTGTCGTATGCCAGTACCGTATAGCCCAGCGCAATACCGATATTGCGCAATACGGTCGAGTCCGTCAGGTCACGCTGCCATCTCGAAATCGGCAATTTTTCGGACATGTGCTTGAGCAATGCATTGGCAACGCCAAGATTGCCTTCCGAATTTTCGAAATCGATCGGATTGACCTTGTGAGGCATGGTGCTGGAACCGACTTCACCTGCACGCGTTACCTGTTTGAAGTAACCCAGCGAGATGTAGCTCCAGATATCCCTGTTCAGATCGATCAGAATCGTATTGGTACGTGCGATGGCATCGAACAGTTCCGCGATATAGTCATGCGGTTCGATCTGGATGGTATATTCGTTATATGTCAGTCCGAGTCGTTGCTCGACAACTTCTCTTGAAAAACGTTCCCAGTCGAAACCGGGATATGCTGCGAAATGGGCATTGTAATTTCCGACTGCGCCGTTCATCTTGCCCATGATCTGAACCGCACCGATCTGGCGAGACGCACGCATCAGGCGTGACACGATATTGGCGATTTCCTTGCCCAGCGTAGTCGGGCTGGCAGTTTGCCCATGCGTTCTGGCCAGCATCGGCAATGCGGCATATTCATGAGCCATACCTCGCAACTTTTCGACGACCGCATTAAGCGCCGGCAAAACGACCTCATCGCGGGCCGCCTTGATCATCATGCCGTGCGAGGTATTGTTGATATCCTCGGATGTGCATGCGAAATGGATGAATTCAGCCGCAGGCTGCAATTCCCTTGTAATGGCCGGATCGACATCGACCTTGCGCGGATTCAGGCGTGAAAGTTCCGGCGGCAAATCAAGACCGATGGATTCCTTGATCCAGTATTCGACGGCTTTGACGTCATGGTTGGTAATCGCCTCGATTTCCTTGATACGTGCGGCATCGTCAACTGAAAAACGGTCGACCAGTGCATCCAGGAAACGGCTTGCCGCTTCCGAAAACGGATGAATTTCCGCAAAACCGGCCTGCGACAGCGCCTTGAACCATGCTATCTCGACCTTGACCCGATGCCGCATAAAACCGGCTTCCGAAAGAATCGGTCTTAAAGCGCCGGTTTTTCTCACATATCTTCCGTCAAGCGGCGACAAGGCGGAAAGTGCAGAAAGTTCCATGTCCAAAAACTCATCCGATAATATACGACTTTTTAGTTTAACATTTTCTGCAGGCAATTTGCCTGTTTTTCACGCAATACTGACGTATATCTGACACGCCGATGCTATAATGCGGCATATTTTTTCTGTGTGCGCCATGAAACTGATCGGAATTCTCACCAGTCCTTACGTCCGCAAAACGCGCATTGTATTGTCCGAAAAAAAGATCGGTTATGAATTCGTTCTGACCGACCTGAGCGCTCCGGACAATATCGCGACAAAATTCAATCCGCTTGGCAAAGTCCCTTGTCTGGTTCTGGATGATGGAAAAACGCTTTATGACTCCAGCGTGATTGTGGATTATCTCGACACGCTCACCCCGGTCAATCGTCTTTTGCCGGAAGACCGTCATGCACGTACCGAAGTCAAATGCTGGGAAGCACTGGCTGACGGCATCATGGATGCAGCCATTCTGGTTCGCTTGGAAGGCAAACGCCCGGCCACCATGCAAAGTCCTGACTGGATCGGATTGCAAACCGGAAAAGTTCATGCCGGCCTGAAAGCGCTTGCCGCACAGCTCGGCGAACACACATTCTGCTATGAAAATACCTTTTCACTGGCCGATATTGCCGTTGGTTGCGCGCTGGGCTGGCTGGACTTCCGCTTTCCGGAAATAGCATGGCGAAGCCAATACCCCAATCTGGCAGCCCTGTCCGAACGTCTTGCGAAACGCCCGTCTTTTCAGGAAACCCGTCCACAATGAACCTGCCGCCTGAAGGCGCGGCAGATACACGATCAGGCTTTGGTTGAAACGACGTCGTTTCCCGTCTTGCCGGAGCTATCGATAATCCCGCCGCCAAGGCAAACATCCCCCTGATAAAACACGGCTGATTGTCCTGGAGTGATCGCCCATTGCGGCTGCACAAAACTGGCCGAAAATTCGGCATGTCCCGTTATGTCGAGTCTGCATGGCACATCTTTCTGACGATAACGCGTTTTGACCGCCAGATCATGAGTCTGCGGCGGTGTACCGGCAATCCAGCTGGATTGTCCTGCCACCAGCGATGGTGACAACAGCCAGGGATGGTCATGCCCTTGCACGACGTACAGCGTATTGTTTGGAATATCCTTGCGAGCGACATACCATGCATCGCTCGTACCATCCGGTTTTCTGAATGACTTCAGCCCACCGATACCGATCCCCTTGCGTTGTCCGATGGTATAGAAGCTCAGTCCGACATGTCGCCCGACTTCCACGCCCTCAGGCGTCCTGATCGGGCCTGGCTCATAGGATAGATAACGGTTCAGAAAGGCGCGGAAAGGACGTTCGCCGATAAAACAGATCCCCGTCGAATCCTTTTTTTTCGCATTCGGCAATCCGATTTTTTCCGCTATTTTGCGAACTTCCGTTTTTCTGATTTCGCCAAGCGGGAAAATCGTTTTCGACAATTGTTTCTGATTCAGGCGATGCAGGAAATAGCTCTGGTCTTTCGTATCATCTACCGCCTTGAGCAACTCGAAACGCCCGTCTTTTTCGCGTACCCGCGCATAATGTCCCGTGGCAATCCGTTCCGCCCCCAGAGACATGGCATGATCCAGAAAAGCCTTGAACTTGATTTCCGCATTGCACAATACGTCAGGATTCGGCGTTCTGCCCGCTTCGTATTCTTTCAGAAACTCCGAGAAAACCCGTTCCTTGTATTCGGCTGCAAAATTCACGACCTCGATATCGATACCGATCACATCGGCAACTGTAACGGCATCAAGCCAGTCTTGCCGCGCCGAACAATATTCACTGTCGTCATCGTCTTCCCAGTTCTTCATGAAAAGCCCGACGACTTCGTAACCCTGCTCTTTCAGAAGCCATGCCGATACGGACGAATCGACGCCGCCAGACATGCCAATCACGACTTTTTTCTTGCTCATGCCTTCACTTTCTTTCCACAAACCATGTGGACAACATGGAAAGAGGCATCGTCTGCCCCTTCAGATAATCTTCAATCGACTGCAAAACCAGTTTGCTGCGATGCCTGTGACGACTGGCCAATATTTCATCATATGTCATCCACACCGCCCGCAATATGTCAGGATCGAGCGGACGATCGCTTTCTGATACCACTTTCCCTGAAAAAGTGAAACGCAAAAAAGACACTTTCTCACCCTTTTCCAGGGTATATTGCAGCAAATAAACACCGACAAGCCCATCCGGCGCCATCCGGCAAGCCGTTTCCTCCAGCGTCTCACGTATTGCAGCCTCTTGCAAGGATTCATCCGCTTCCAGATGACCTGCCGGCTGATTCAGCGTGATCCCTTGCTCCGTTTCCTCTTCTACCATCAGGAAACGCCCGTCTTTTTCGATAACGGATGCCACCGTGATTTCAGGTTTGAACATAACCGCTCCGTCTGTACGATTCCGCCTTATTTTAGCGCAATGCCCTGCATTTGCTATGCAACTGCCCCCGCACTCTCCATCCGCGGCATACCGGATACTTGCATGACCGTGGTCAAAACATCACCACCGACATAAAAGTTTGAATTTTTTTGCTTTCCTTGCAAAAAAATTGTGTATTATAAAAAACTTTCCAAAGTGTGGAGGAAATTGACCCAGTCGGCTTTTATTTGATTTACAATCTGTAAAACGTGCGTTATGGCGATGCCGTAAGCCGCCGAAAGCGTCAGTCATCAAATGTTATCAACCGCCAGGTACGGAATGGATAAGGCATTTTGAGGATGCGGACACATCCGGACGACTGGTATCTTTGGTTATCTTATCGCTAGTAAAAGCGCCCATTTCACAATTCGGATTACGGAACGCCGTCCTGTCTGGACACATGCGTTCTTTCATCAAACAGGAAACGAAATGGCAAATACACCGGAAATGCGTATGCCATCTTTCGCAAACAGGAGAAATTGAACATGCAACGGATTATGTTACGCGGAAAAATTCATCGTGCCACCGTCACCCAGTGTGATCTGGCTTATGAAGGTTCCTGCGCAATTGACGAAGATCTGATCGAAGCCGCCGGCATGACGGTTTTCGAACGAATCGAGTTATACAACGTCAACAACGGCGAACGCTTCGCTACCTACATCATTCCGGGGAAACGCGGCAGCGGTGAAATTTCCTTGAACGGCGCCGCAGCACGCCGTGCCCACCTTGGCGATCTGCTGATCATTTGCACCTACGGCCTGATGGATGACGAAGAAATCAAGACCTTCAAACCCAAGGTCGTTCTGGTCGATGCCAACAACAAGATCACGGGTCTGAAGTAAGCCACTCCGTACATTCCATTAAAAAAGCGCCCTATCAAACCGTCGGAACGGTTTGATAGGGCGCTTTTTATCCACAAAACCGGATTTCAGTCCACCGCTCCGACCAGGCCGTTGAGCCGATTCAGCTCATCGATAGTATTGACGTTTTTCCACTCACCACGATAAATCTCGCCTCCGACCTGACCCCGAGCGATATATTCCCGCAATATCGTGCCCAACTGCACTTTCTCACCGGGATGTACCGAATCGAACATGGACATCCGGTATACACCGATTCCTGAAAACGTCCATTTGGCAGGCCCGTCATTCCGAACAGTAAAAGAACTGAGCGCAAAGTCACCCTGTGGATGGAAAGAGGGATTTTTGACCAGATACAACCAGGCGACATCCCTGCTGGATTCGTCATATGGCTTTCCCCAGACATCGTTGTCCTGCAAAACCGTCTCGACCTGCCTGAAATCGAAATAGGGACAGTAAATATCGGAAGCAATGGCAACGAACGGTTCCTCGCCCAGCAAATGTCTTGCCTTGGCAATCCCGCCTGCTGTTTCCAGTGCCGTTCCTTCACCTGAATACCTGATGGAAGCGCCGAAAGCCGAACCGTCTCCAAGTCTTTGCTCGATCTGTTCCCCAAGATGGGCATGGTTAATGACGATTTCGGTAATACCTGCGCGAACCAGATTCAGAATATGCCAGACAATGAGTGGACGTCCACGCACTTCCAGCAACGGCTTCGGACAACTGTCTGTCAACGGTCGCATACGGTTGCCGCGACCTGCGGCGAATATCATGGCTTTCATGTCAGTATCATGGCCTTTGAAAAAATATCCGGAAAACGATATTCAGAAAGAATACGTGACATCCGGTTTGTTGTCCTGCAACTCATCCAGCAAACGTGCCAGCGGCGCCAATTCGTTATAGCGGTGAGCCGTTTTGCTTGCATATTTCATGACCAGCGGTATGTCCTTGAGATAGGCATCTTTTCCATCGCGATGGTACAAACGCGCGAATATCCCCAGAACTTTCAAATGTCTCTGGACCCCCATCCACTCGAAATCCTTGTAGAACTGGTCGATATCGGGATTGACGGGCAAACCGGTCTTTTTCGCTTTTTCCCAGTAGCGAATCACCCAGTCCAGTACACGTTCCTCTTCCCATTCGATATAGGCATCCCTGAGCAACGACACCAGATCATATGTCAAGGGGCCATACAAGGCATCCTGGAAATCCAGTATCCCGGGATTGCGGGCTTCACCGGACATGTGCATGAGATTTCGCGAATGATAATCCCGATGAACGAAAACCTGCGGTTGTGACAGATTGTTCGCCAGCAAGATATTGAATGTTTTTTCCAGTACCGCCTGCTTTTCCGGCGTCATCGGAAATCGCATATGCTTGTCGATATACCACTCCGGAAAAAGATCCAGCTCCCTCTTCAGGGTCGCACGATCGTATTCTGGCAGCACATGCGGTCTGCTGGTTTGCTGTATACGCAGCAACGCATCGATGGCATCCCGATACAGGACGCCTGCATTGGTATCGTCGAGTTTGTCCAGATAGGTTGTGGTTCCCAGATCGGACAACAACAAAAAACCCTCGCGGGTATTTTGCGCCAGCACCTGCGGTACGGAAACGCCGCTTTGAGCGAACAAGGTCGCCACCCGGACAAACGGCTCGATATTCTCTTTTTCAGGCGGTGCATCCATTACGATGAACGAACGATTCTCGCCA
Organism: Oxalobacter paeniformigenes; assembly: GCF_027158465.1. Lineage (NCBI taxonomy): Bacteria > Pseudomonadati > Pseudomonadota > Betaproteobacteria > Burkholderiales > Oxalobacteraceae > Oxalobacter > Oxalobacter paeniformigenes. The sequence goes on along the minus strand of NZ_JAMKYL010000002.1, from coordinate 210,775 downwards.
TCGACGCGAAAGTATCTGCGAAAACTGGCATCCGATGACGCCGGTCTGACGGTATCCGGCTCCAGTTTCCATTCATGCAATGTTTCCAACCATTGCATCATGGAAACAAAACGGTGATCGCCGGAAGAATTTTGAGTGGTTATTGACATGAAAGGCAAAACAATCCGTTATCAGTGAGAAAGTTCTCATATAATAAGCGATTCTGGATAATATATTGTAGTCTTCTTATTTCAACGCTTTTCATGAGCCGTTTTTTTGCCTGTTTTCTGTCGCCTGTCCTGCTTGCATTGCTGGCAGCGTTACCGGTGACACTGCATGCCGCAACACATGCGACCGGCAAGACAAAAAACACTCGTCCACAATATACCGAAAACAGGGACGCCCCAACGATTCTGCAGGCAGAGCAGATCACCGGCCGGCCGGCACGTGACCTGTACCTGGATTATGAAGTGGAAGTCGAACGTGACCAGACCCTTATCACGGGCGACCACGGTATATTCCGCCAAGAAGAAAACGAGGCGGAAATCATCGGCAACGTGTTCATCCAGCGTTTTGATGACCAGTTTGTTGCAGATGAGGCGAACCTGAATCTCGAAACCGGTGAAGGCGTCCTGAAACGCGCATCCTACCGCTTGGGAGTCAATCAGGCACAAGGTACAGCCTCCCGTATCGATATGACCGGCGACAATCAGACCGACATTTTCAAGAGTACCTACAGTACATGCGAAGGGACAGATCCGGACTGGTACCTGTCTTCGAAAAAGCTGCATCTGGACAATTCGCACAATACGGCTTATGCCACCAGTCCGGTGCTGTACTTCAAGGATGTTCCCATTCTGGCAGCTCCTGCCATGACGTTTCCATTCAAGAATGAACGGAAATCCGGCTTTCTGCCCCCGACCATCGGCATAAGTTCCAAAAACGGGCTTGAAGTCAATATGCCTTATTACTTCAACCTCGCCCCCAATTACGACTTGACCGTCACCCCCAACCTGATCGCACGACGCGGCTTGCAACTGGGCGTTGAAACACGTTATTTGGGGGCGAACTATTCTGGCATCACCTACATCGAATATCTGCCCAACGACAAGGAAGCCGACCGTGACCGTTACTTCTTTTCATCACAGCATCAGCAGGCTTTCAACAACGGCTGGTCCTATTACTGGAACGTCAAGTCGGCGTCCGACGATGAATATCCGGACGATTTTTCCGTACCGCAAAACCGTGGCGATATGGAGCGACTTTTGTTGCGTGAAGGCGGCATTTCCAAATCGCTCGGCATCTGGAACGCGACGTTACGCGCATCGAGTTACAAGGTTTTGCAGGATGACGAGGCTCCGATCATCAAACCGTTCGACCGGCTTCCGCAATTCATGTTGTCCGGCGGGCAGGAAAATGTCCATGGCTTCGACTGGAATGTCTATGGCGAAATGACCCGTTTCTGGCTCTCGGACGATGAGCTGGAGCAACTGCCGGCACAGGAACAGGCACGAGGCGATCGATTCGTGATGAAATCGGAAATTTCTTACCCGATGATTTCCGGCGGCTATTTCCTGACGCCGAAGGCCATTCTGAATATGGCAAAATACGATCTGGATGAATCGCCTTACGACACCCGCTCGCTGACGCGCGTATTACCGACGTTTTCCCTGGACAGCGGCCTGATTTTCGAGCGTGACGCTCCCATGTTCGGCAAAAACATGACCCAGACGCTGGAACCGCGCCTGTTCTATGTCTATACCCCATACAAGGATCAGCACAAATATCCGATTTTCGATTCCGGTGAGCCGAGCTTCGGTTATGTCACCCTGTTTACCGAAAACCGCTTTGCCGGTTACGACCGTATCGCGGATGCCAACAATCTGACTGCCGCCCTGACAAGCCGTTTCATCGAAGACAATGGCATGGAACGTTTCAAATTCACGATCGGGCAACGTTATTATTTCCGCGACCAGCGTGTCTATTTGTATAACGCCGAACGCGATGAATCGAAAAACCGCTCCGACCTGCTGGCCATGGCAGACGGACATATCACCCCTGAATTCTCGTTCGACACCGCTATACAGTACAACCAGAGTACACAGAAAATGTACAGCGCAAACTTCAGTACACAATGGAAACCCGGTCCCATGAAACTGCTGAACGCCGAATACCGTTATCTGAGAGACACGACATCCATCTACAACCGGTATTCCCCGACGGCACTTGCCGGACTGATCAATTATTATCCGAACTGGGATTATAGGGATTACCTCTACAACAATGAAATCGACCAGATCAACGTATCCGGACAATGGCCGATCGCACAAAGATGGTATGCTGTAGGACAGGTCAGCTATTCTCTGCCGGACAACAAATCCATCGAAAATATTCTCGGCGTCGAATACAACGCAGACTGCTGGATATTCCGGCTGATGGCACAACGTTACGTGACATCGTCGACAGAAACCAATACCGCGTTTTATTTCCAGCTTGAGCTCAAAGGCTTGTCGAAACTGGGAACCAATCCGCTCAATGCATTGCAAAGAAGCATTCCGGGTTACGAACCACTTTCAAACTGATGCTGTTTGTCGCCACGATCAAAACAAATCTTATGCCAACGAGGATCATTCCATGTTCTTGTTCACGTCTTCAGCCAAGTCACCGACTGTCCTGACACAAACCTGCTCCCTGCTTTTCGGGCTGTTTCTGTCAACCGTATCGCTGGCGCAAACCGACACGCAACAACCGGCGGCCAGCACAACGACTTCCGCCGCAGCCGCTCCCCGTACGGCCCAGCCAGTCACTGTCGATTTCATTGCCGCCGTCGTCAATAACGACGTCATCACCATGGGAGAACTCAATACCCGTCTCCAGCTAATCGAACAACGGCTCAAGCAACAAAATATCACGCTGCCACCACGAGAAATCCTGCGGAAACAGGCACTGGAACATATGATCGTTGAAAGTGCGCAAATGCAACTGGCCAAGGAAATGGGTCTCCGTATCGACGATACCCAGCTCGACAGAACGATTGCCCGTATCGCCGAAAGCCAGCACATGACGATGTCGCAGTTCCAGCATCATATTGAACAAAGCGGCATCCCCTTTGAAAAATATCGTGAAAATGTTCGTCACGATATTACGCTGCAACGTCTGCGAGACCGGGAAGTCAACAACAAAATCCAGATCAACGACGCAGAAATCGATCATGTTCTGGGCGCTGACTCGCAAATGCCCATGCCGGTCCAGCTCCGGCTCGGCCATATCCTGATCCGCATCCCGGAAAATGCATCACCTGAACAAATCGCCGAAAAACGCGATCGTGCAGAAAAAGTGCTGAAAGCACTGCAATCCGGCAGCGATTTCCAGCAAACAGCCGCTTCATATTCCGATGCTGATGAAGGCTTGAGCGGTGGCGATATCGGTTGGCGAAGCACAGACCGTCTCCCCAAGGTATTTGTAGAAGCACTAGCCGGACTCAATCCCGGCGACCTGACACGCATCATCAAGAGTCCAAACGGTTTCCATATTCTGAAGGTTCTGGACAAACGCACCATGTCAACGGGACCGGAGCAGGCAAGCATACCGGGAGGACAAGCTATCCAGCAAATCCATGCACGGCACATCCTGATCAAGGTCAATCAGCTGGTTTCGGCCGACGAAGCGAAACACAAGCTGCTTGAACTCAAACAACGTATCCAGAACCACTCGGCCACATTCGAGGAACTGGCCAAAACCCACTCGAACGACACATCAGCAAGCCGTGGCGGCGATCTGGGCTGGATTTATCCGGGAGACACCGTTCCAGAATTCGAAAAAGCACTTGTTTCACTGCAACCCGGTGAAATCAGCGATCCGGTTGAAACGCAATTCGGTTTCCACCTGATTCAGGTTCTGGACAAGAAAACGGATGACATGTCGCTTGAAAGAAAACGTGCGGCAGCAAAACAGGCCATTCGTGAACGCAAGATTGCCGAAGCGACAGAAGAATGGCTCCGTCAGTTGCGTGACCGAGCCTATGTCGAATATCGTTTGAACGATCCAAGGCAGGATATGTAATGCAAAAACCCGTCATTGCCATTACTACCGGCGAACCTGCGGGTATCGGCCCTGAAATTTCCATCCGGGGCGCATATCGCTGTCTGGACGCCGTCATTCCGATTCTCATCGGTGATTATGCATTGCTGGAAAAAACCGCTGCAGGTATCGATCGTGGTATCCGGCTCAGGCCTATGGCGCCATCTGGCGAATATGCCACGACTCTGGATCGGGATCCAGGTGTCATCAGCGTCATCGATTCGCCGCTGGCCACACCTGCTGTTGCAGGCAAGCTCGACCCACGCAACGGTCCCGCGGTCTTGTCATTCATGGATATCGCCATTTCCGGAGCCATGAACGGCCAGTTCGATGCTGTCGTAACCGGACCGGTACAAAAAAGCACGATCAACGACGCAGGCATTCCCTTTACCGGCCATACGGAATATTTTGCCGAAAAAACCGGAACACCCCGGGTTGTCATGATGCTGGCCGGTATGACAGGCAGCCATACCGGCGACAAACGGTTCATGTTGCGTGTCGCACTGGCAACCACCCATTTGCCGCTGAAAAATGTCAGCGATGCCATCTCGCGCGACAGTTTGCAGGAAATCGTCAGAATCATCCACCATGACCTGAAAAAACGCTTCGGTCTTGTGGCGCCCCGTATCCTGGCCACCGGACTGAATCCGCATGCCGGTGAAAACGGATATCTCGGTGACGAGGAGATCCGGACCATCATCCCGGCAATCACCGCCTTGCAAAAACAAGGCATCCGAATATCCGGTCCCTACCCGGCCGATACTCTTTTTCAACCACATTACCTGGCAGAAGCAGACTGCATCCTGTCCATGTACCATGATCAGGGATTGCCTGTCCTCAAATACGCGACATTCGGACATGGCGTCAATATTACACTGGGACTGCCCATCATCCGCACGTCTGTCGATCATGGCACAGCGCTGGATATCGCCTCACGGGGACTGGGCATTGCCCAGGAAAGCAGCATGATCGAGGCCATACGGATCGCCGCCGAAATGGCAACTTTTTCGCGTCAAACCGGACAACGCACATGAAACATATTCCGCGCAAACGATTCGGCCAGAACTTCCTGAAAGATTCTGCCGTCCTGTATGCCATCATCGATGCCATCGCACCACGCGAAACGGATTGCATGCTTGAAATCGGACCAGGCCTTGGCGCCATGACCGAGAAATTGCTCCCGCATCTGGAACGGCTTGATGTTATCGAACTGGATCGAGATTTGGCCGCTTATCTGAAAAAGCGTTTTCCGCCAGACAAACTGATCGTACATCAGGCCGATGCACTGGATTTCGATGTCAATACGATTTGTACGCAACACGACCGCAAAATCCGGATCGTCGGGAATCTGCCCTATAACATCTCGACACCGTTGCTCTTTCACCTGATGACTTTCGCGGACCAGGTTGCGGACCAGCACTTCATGTTGCAACGCGAAGTGGTTGAACGCATGGTCGCAGAACCCGGCAGCAAAGCCTTCGGGCGACTTTCTGTCATGCTGCAATGGCGTTATGACATGGAAATGCTTTTCATCGTTCCGCCAACAGCATTCGATCCGGCACCGAAAGTGGATTCGGCCATTGTCCGGATGATTCCCAGAGAAAACCCCGAAAGCGTTCCGCTGGATGCCCTCGAAAAAATCGTCACACAGGCTTTTTCACAACGTCGCAAGATCGTGCGAAACAACCTTGCTCCTTTTTTCACGGAGGCGGAACTGATCGAGCTGGGCATCGATCCTGCAAAAAGGCCGGAGGCGCTGTCTGTGGAACAATTCATCCTGCTGGCCAGACATTTGCCTCCATTGCCCACAGATGACGTCAGTCAGCCTCTTCCATGATTTTTCGCCGCGCTTCGAGAATAGCCTCTACAGCGACATGCCTGATTTTCATTTCGGCTGAAATGGCGTAATACTGCTCGCGAACCCCCTTCATTTCGCCAATAGGAACCGCTCTGAACTGGTCCTTCATTTCATCCGCCAGCACGATCGGCGCATGGAACATGCCCAGCCCGATACGTCCGAACGTCTTCAGCAAGGCGCTGTCGGAAAACTCGCCTGCGATAAAAGGCCGGATATTGTTCACCTCGAACCATTGATCCAGACGCATCCGGATCGCATTGTTACGCGTCGGCAACAACACCGGTGCACCATTGAGGCATTCAGGGAAATTGTCACGATATTTCTCGGCCAGCTCTTCCGTACCGAACAACCATACCGCCCTGTCTCCCAATTCATGGCTGAACACCCTGAGACTGCTTTTGACATTGGTCGGCCGATCGGTCAACACGACATCGAGCTTGTGCAACGCCAAATCCGCCAACAAGGTTTCAAACGTACCGTCGTAACATTCCATGCGTACAAACTGCGGCAATTGCAATGCCGGTTCCAGAAGACGGTATGCGATCATCTTCGGCAGTGAATCGGAAATACCCACCGTCAGTCGCAAACTCTTTCCGACATCGTCCTCAGCCAATGTTTCCTGCAACTGTTCGCCCAACAGAAAAATCTGGTCGGCATAGTTCAATGCAACCCTTCCGGCTTCCGTCAGTACCAGACGGCGTCCCTGTGGCGCAAACAGCGTTTTGCCGATCGATTTTTCCAGCAATGCCAGCTGCATACTGATCGTCTGCACGGCGACGCCCAATCGTTCGGCTGCACGCGTTACACCACCTTCCTTGGCTGCGACCCAAAAATAATACAAATGTCGATAATTTAGACTGGAAGATTTCATCATTCTATTTTTTTGAAGTAACATTACTATTATGTTCTCTTTTTACACATTCTTCCATTGTTTAATATATCTTTATAGCAACACATTACTGGCAGGAGCAAAAAAACACATGGAACCGACCATTATTACCAAGGGTATCAAGGCAGGTGAAGCCGTACAGGAATATATTATGGAACGCTTGAACGCAATGTTGTCCCATGCGCAAAACAGCATCAATTACATTACTGTTCGTTTGTCGGATACCAACCGTATCAAGAGCGGGTTCAAAAAACGTTGCCTGATCCAGCTGGTACTGCCCGGTATGTCCCCTATCGTCGTCACTGAATTCGCAGCAGATGTCAAAGGCGCTATCGACAGTGCCACCAGACGCGCATCAAGGCTTTTGAACAAAACGATGTCAAAAGCGAAATACATCCCGCACGATACTTTGCCGTTGTATTTCAACAAGCCATTCCTGGCCATCTAGCCTGTCACGCAACCGGTGAACCGATATTGTCGTCCGACTCTTCCGGTTCACCGGCATAACACCACGGGTCGCCGGCAGTGACCCGCATCCATCAGAACACGATCGTTTCCTGTTTCTCTCGCCCATCCGGATCTGACGGCTTTTATAGCCGCTTTACGGCCCCTTTTCCGCAATCCGCAAACCGACCTGAAAGCAAGCGGCGCCAGTGCAAACATTCCGGCAATATCCTGCACACTTTCATACAGTTTCAAAACTCTTTATATCGCGTATTCCCTTCATCCGGATTCAACGCTCGGACACGTATTCTCCAGTCCCGAACGATAACCGACAGAACGCACGAAGCGGCTGTCGCGCATCTGACAAATACTGGAAAAAATATGACACGTTGTATGCCTATCTACATACTGATGGCAATGGAAAACGGCAAACGCGTAAACCTGCCGGTCCCGTCAACCGGCAGGAAAAGCCCAGATCACAGGAATTTGGTACCGACCCACCATGCAATGGCGGCGATAAAAGCAGAAGCAGGAATGGTCAGTATCCATGCCCAGACGATATTGCTGGCGACTCCCCAGCGTACAGCGGAAGTTTTCTGTGCGGAACCGACACCGACGATCGCACCAGTAATAGTATGTGTCGTGGAAACCGGGATACCGAGTGCTGTGGCGATGAACAGCGTCATGGCACCACCGGTTTCTGCACAGAATCCGCCGACCGGTTTGAGCTTGGTGATTTTCTGTCCCATCGTTTTCACGATACGCCATCCGCCGAACAAGGTACCGAAGCCGATGGCGCCATAACATGAAATGACGACCCACAGCGGCAAGTGACTGTTGTCAGCCGCATAGCCGGATGCGATCAGCAACATCCAGATCAGGCCCATCGTCTTTTGTGCATCGTTGCCACCGTGTCCCAGACTGTACAACGAAGCTGAAATCAGCTGCAATCGCCGGAACCAGCGATCGATATTCCGCGGCTGCGAACGCACGAAAATCCAGGATACCAGCACCATCATGATCGAGCCCAGCAAAAACCCCAGCAAAGGCGAAATGACGATAAAAGCGATGATCTTGAAAATACCGGAAGCGATCAGCGATCCGCTACCTGCCTTGGCAATCGCCGCACCGATCAATCCACCGATCAAGGCATGGGATGATGAGGATGGAATCCCGTAATACCAAGTGATGATATTCCATCCAATCGCACCGACCAGCGCACCGAACACGACATAATGATCGACGATAGCCGGATCGACCGTACCCTTGCCGACTGTCGTCGCCACATGCAGATCGAACACGAAGATGGCCACACAGTTCATGAAAGCGGTCATGGCAACGGCTGTATGCGGTTTGAGCACACCGGTGGAAACCACAGTAGCAATCGCATTGGCTGCATCATGAAATCCGTTCATGAAATCGAAAATCAATGCCATGGCAACAATCAGGATGAGGGCATAAAGACTGACATGTATCGCTTGCATGAATTTGAATTGAATGAAGTTGATAACGGAACGAATACAGGGATATACGATACGGCGATTTGCCCTCAGGCATTTTCGACGACAATTCCCTCGATGATATTGGCGACATCTTCACAAATGTCCGTTACATTCTCGAGAATTTCGTACAAGGCTTTAAGCTTGATGAGCGTGCGGACATCGGGTTCGTCACGGAACAGTTTCGAGAGTGCTGCATGCATGACATGGTCCGCATCGGATTCCAGACGGTCGATTTCCTCGCATATTTCCAGTATTTCGCGCGAATGGTTCATGTTGTGAAGCAATGAAACGCCGTCCTTGATCTTTTCACAACACCCGAGACACAGTTCAGCCAAACGGATAGCTTCCGGCGTGATGGTCTGGATATCGTACAACGATACAGTCTGTGCAGCATCTTCCATCAGATCGAGAATATCGTCCATCTTGGTAATCAGACGATGAATATCTTCACGGTCGAGCGGAGTAATAAAGGTTTTATGCAAAATGCCGATCGTATGATACGTAACTTTGTCGGCCTGTTTCTCAAGGCCTTCAATCGCATGCAATCGTCTTTCGATATGGCTGGAATCCTGCATAAGGTCGTGCAACTCTCTGGCACCCTTTACGCAAAATTCGGCATGCTGGTTGAACAAATCGAAGAATTTTTCTTCCTTAGGCATCAAACGTCCGAACATAATCGCTTCCCATCATTTGTGCCGGCAGTTCAGGTCATGAACAAGGTATGGTCTTCCGCATAGGCATATTGCCAGCATCGGATACCAATGATCATTCACCGTACATACCTCCACTGCCTGCATAGTTGTCAAATTTGGTGTATTGCCCGAGAAAGGTCAGCCTGACATTGCCGATCGGGCCATTACGCTGCTTCCCGATAATGATCTCTGCCGTTCCTTTATCGGGCGAGTCGGGATTGTAAACTTCATCCCGGTAAATAAACAAAATAAGATCCGCATCCTGCTCGATCGCCCCGGACTCACGCAAATCAGACATGACAGGCCGCTTGTTGGGACGCTGTTCGACTGAACGGTTAAGCTGCGACAAGGCAATTACAGGACAATTCAATTCCTTGGCCAATGCTTTCAGGCCGCGTGAAATTTCGGAAATTTCCGTAGCCCTGTTTTCCGATGCCGAACCTGATGTGGATGTCATCAACTGGAGATAATCGACGATGATCAGACCCAGCCTGCTGCACTGTCTGGCAAGCCGACGTGCCCGGCTTCTCAGGTCATTGCAGTTCAGTCCCGGAGATTCATCGATATATAACTGGGCCTCACGCATTTTTTCCATGGCGAACGACAAACGCTCCCAGTCTTCATCGGCAAGCCGGCCTGTCCTCAACCGATGCTGATCGAGCTTGCCGACCGATCCCAGCATACGCATGGCAAGCTGTGCGCCGCCCATTTCCATGGAAAAAACAGCGACAGGCAATCCGCTTTCTATCGCGACATGTTCTCCGATATTGAGAGAAAAAGCGGTTTTCCCCATGGAGGGGCGACCTGCCACAATAATCAGATCACCCGGTTGCAAACCGGAAGTCATCCGGTCGAGATCGATAAAACCTGTCGGCACACCGGTAATATCGTTGGGATTGTCGCGGTCATACAATTCATTGATCCTGTCGACTACCTGCGAAAGCAAGGGGGTAATTCCCTGAAACCCCTGCGTTCCGCGTGCGCCTTCCTCGGCAATGGCAAAGATACGGGATTCCGCCTCGTCCAGAATCTGTTTGACATCCTTGCCCTGTGCCTGGAACGCGCTGGCTGAAATTTCATCCGACACCGTAATCAGGCTTCGCAGGATCCCGCGATCACGCACGATCTGTGCATAATGCCGGATATTGGCGGCAGACGGCGTGTTCTGCGCGAGCGCATTCAGATAGGAAAGTCCTCCAACCTCCTCTGCCTTGCCGACAGATTGCAAGGATTCATAGACCGTAATGACGTCAGCTGGTCGCGACGCATTGATCAGTTTGTCGATATGCTGGTAAATGAGGCGATGATCAAACCGGTAAAAGTCGGTATCTCTCAGAAAATCGGCGATGCGATCCCATGCGGAATTATCGAGGAGCAGACCACCCAATACCGACTGCTCCGCCTCGATCGAGTGCGGCGGCAGGCGCAAGGATTCTAACTGGGGGTCGGTCTGCGTATTCATTGCGCGCATTATACTACCTTCCTGATTCTCCAAAGATAATTTTCTCGTGACTCAGGAGTGGAAGTATCGATTTTTTACGATATATATCCCGACATGCGCATGAGACGGCCGTCATGGCACCGTTTACAGCAGAAGAAAGCTGCAAGCGGCGATGATTGTCGGCGGCAATGCGTAAAGAAACAGCATCAGCGGATTGATGGACTGATGCTCGAAATGGTTTTTCAGCAATGAAAAACAGACCGGATTGGGTGCGTTGGCAATAACCGTCAAACCGCCCCCGGTAATGGCACCGGCGACCAGTGCGTATTTGCTGGCATCCGACAAACCATCGACAAGCGAGCCCAGATAGGTCAGTGCCGCATTATCCGTAATAGCCGTCAGCAATGTCGCCCCACCGAACAGGGTATGACTGTCCAGCCCTGACAAAATGGGAGACAACCACCACTTTTGCATGCCCCCCAGAACGACCAGCCCTGCCAGAAAAAAAGCAACCAGCAATCCTTCTCTCAACATCAGCGGACTCTGGTAACGATGATAAGCTTCCGTAAATCCCAGGAAAAACAGGAAAAATCCCATAAAAACAAACGGATGATGGCTGAATATCACTACCAGCACCAGTGTCGTCATGTGAATCAGCATGACCAGCGGCGGTACACGACCGATTTCATAGTCATCCTTGAGATCGTCCATACCGACCAGTATTTTTCTGAAAACCCATGACGCGATCAATGCATTGACTGAAACAGCCAGAGCCGCTTTCCAGCCGAACGTCATCAGCATGAAATCCATGCCCCATCCCCATTTGCTGGCGACCATCAGCACTGGTGGTGCGGCATAGGAAGTCAGGACACCGCCGATCGACACGTTAACGAACAAAACGGCGATCGTCAGATATTTCATGGTTTCCGGTATTTTTTTGGAAAAATACCGGTCCCGCAAAATGATGGCAGCCAGTGTCATGGCAGCCGGTTCCGTAATGAACGATCCCAGCAACGGCACAACCGTCAACGTCAGGAAGTAATAGGTGATCGTCCCCGGCAATGGAATGACTTTCGCGAGCAAGTCGATCAGCAATTGTGCCGCCTGAAGGATGGGACGCGTCCCGGCGATGACCAGAATGACGAAAACAAACAGTGGCTCCGTGAAATCTCGGGTATCCATATACTCGACAGCCTTTTCGTATCCGTTGACGACCGCCATGAATCCCAGCAGGATGAACGCCCAGAAACCGAATACCACTTCCACTTCGCCCAGCATCAGCCATGCACCGGCATGACGGCTTTCCCGCTGTGCGAGCTTGACGAAATATTTTGCGGAAAAAGTATGAATCAAGGCCAGAAAAAACAACGCGGCGGCTATATATTCAATCCACGATACGTGATCCATCATCAGACAAGTCCTAGTAACGAAAAGTACCGATCATCTGCATCGCCGGTCCCTGTGCACAGGATGACCGGACTGTTTTCCGGCCTGTTGGCTATCGGTAAAGCTCAAGTTTAACAGTTTACCATTGTCTTGCTTTAGCGCGACATCAATAGCATCATTATGCAAGAAGTCCGACAATCCTTTTTGCAACGCTACGATCATGCTTTCAGAATTCGATCTTATCGCCAAATACTTTACGAAACCTGTCAGGAACGCCTCACTGGGAATTGGCGATGACTGTGCATTGTTGACCCCTGTTCCGGGTACGCAACTCGCCATCTCGACAGATATGCTCGTCTCAGGCACCCATTTCTTTGCCGATACCGATCCACGACAGCTCGGACACAAATCGCTGGCGGTCAACCTGTCCGATCTGGCTGCCATGGGCGCTGAACCGGTCGCTTTCACGCTGGCGCTTTCACTGCCAAAACCTGACGAAGCATGGCTCAAGTCCTTTTCGGAAGGCATGTTTTCCCTGGCGAACATCTGCCATTGCGAACTGATAGGCGGCGATACGACAAAAGGACCGCTCAATATCTGCATTACGGTATTCGGACGAATCCCACTGGGTCAGGCACTTCGTCGCGACCGTGCGGAATACGGTGACGATATATGGGTTTCAGGCACGATCGGCGACGCACGACTGGCACTGGCACATTGCCGTAACGAAATCACCCTGGACAAACAGGATTTCAACGCCGTTTCCCCCCGTCTGCATATGCCGATTCCACGCATCATGCTGGGTATGGCACTCAGAAAAAACGCGAATTCTGCACTGGATATTTCTGACGGGCTGCTCGGAGACCTGACTCATATTCTGGATGCCTCCGGTGTCGGTGCCACGCTGAACACCGACTCCCTTCCCATCAGTCCTGTCCTTGCCAGACAAACTGAAGACTGGCGCATGCTATGCGCCCTGACGGGTGGCGACGACTATGAACTGTGTTTCACGGCACCGCCATCGAAACGCAGTCGTGTTCTGGAAGCATCTGCCAGAACAGGAGTACCTGTCACACGTATCGGCTTCATCGAGAACGAGCCCGGATTGCGCTTGCGCAACAGTCATGGTGAACCCGTAACCTTTTCGCGCCATTCCTTCGACCACTTCCTGGCAGGCAGCAAATGAACGATCCTGTCAAAAGCAAAGGAAATCCCGGATTCGCCTTTCTTTGCTCACATCCATTTCATCTGGTCTCCCTCGGTTTCGGCAGCGGCCTTTCACCCATCATGCCCGGAACAGCCGGAACACTGTTCGCATGGATTGTCTACGATGTCCTGACCTTCCTGTGGCCGACGATCTTCACACCACTCGTCTGGGGTTGTCTTTGCATAACCGGTTTCCTGTTTGGCATCAAAACCTGTCAGGCAACCGGCGAGGCACTGTGCAGCCCTGATGACGGCAGCATGGTCTGGGATGAAATCATCGCTTTCTGGCTGGTCTTGCTGTTCGTGACACCTGCGTCATTTCTGTCGGAATGCATCGCCTTTGTCGTTTTCCGCTTTTTCGACATGACCAAACCGCCGCCGATCCGTTTTTTCGACCGGCACATTCACGGCGGTTTTGGTGTTATGCTGGACGATATCATCGCCGCCTTTTTCACGCTGCTTGTTTTTGCATTATGGAAAACATGCATGATGGCCAATTAACTTTACAGATGGAATCGCCATGATGAACAATCCTTTTGAACTAGCCCAGTATGTCGGCACCCTGCTTTCCCGGAAAAAACTGAAACTGGTCACGATTGAATCCTGTACCGGAGGCAGTCTGGCCAAACAGATCACCGACGTCCCGGGTGCTTCCGAATGGTTCGATTGCGGACTCATCACCTATTCCAATGAATCGAAAACCGGACTGGCCGGCGTACCGGAAGACCTGATCCGGCAACAAGGTGCTGTCAGCCAGAAAGTGGCTCTGGCGATGGCAAAAGGCGCCATCAACGTAACCGGAAGCGATATCGCGCTTTCCACAACCGGCATCGCCGGCCCCAATGGCGGTTCACTTGAAAAACCTGTCGGCACCGTTTGTTTCGGCTTTGCTACCCAAACCGGCATCTTCAGTACAGACAAACGACTGTTTACCGGCAACCGTGCCGAAATCCGTGAACAAAGTGTCCTGTACAGCCTGCAATGTCTGTGCAACTATCTCGAGACAGGTCATTTCTGAAAGCACGACACAGAAAAAAGCCCGGCATTGCCGGGCTTTTTGCTTTTCAGCGGATACTGCTTATTTCAGAACCGATTTCATCGTCTTGCCGATTTCGGCAGGATTGCGGGTAACGGTAATACCGCATTCTTCCATAACAGCCAGTTTTTCCTGTGCCGTACCCTTGCCACCGGAGATGATGGCGCCTGCATGGCCCATCCGTTTTCCCGGAGGCGCAGTTACGCCGGCGATAAAGCCAACGATCGGTTTCTTCATGTTGTCTTTTGCCCAACGTGCTGCGGTTTCTTCATCGTTACCGCCGATTTCGCCGACCATGATAACCGCTTCGGTTTCCGGATCTTCATTGAACATCTTCAGAACGTCGATGTGTTTCAGACCGTTGATCGGGTCGCCACCGACACCGACAACCGTGGACTGGCCCAGACCGAATTCAGCCAGCTGGCTGGCAGCTTCGTACGTCAGGGTACCGGACTTGGAAACGACACCGATGGAACCTTTCTTGTGAATATGACCTGGCATAATACCGATCTTCAGTTCATCCGGTGTAATGATGCCCGGGCAGTTCGGTCCAAGCAGAATGGTGTTTTTGCCGCGCATTTTGTAACGGGTACGCAGCATATCTTCGACCGGAATACCTTCCGTAATACAGATAACGAACTCGATACCGGCTTCCACAGCTTCATCAATCGCTGCGGCAGCGAACGGAGGCGGGACATAGATGACGGAAACGTTTGCGCCAGTCTGTTCCTTTGCTTCCTTGACGGTATTGAAAACAGGCAGATTCAGGAAGGTCGTACCACCCTTTTTCGGGGTGACACCACCGACATAGCAATCCTTACCGAACGCATAATTCATACACATTTCAGTATGAAATGCACCAGTCTTACCGGTCAGACCCTGAACGATGACACGGCTGTTCTTGTTAATCAGAATAGACATAATTAGTTACCCTTTGCTGCGTTAACCGCCTTTTGTGCAGCATCAGCCATGCCGCTGGCAGAGATAATCGGTAAACCGGACTTGGCCAGAATTTCCTTACCCTGTTCGACATTGGTACCTTCAAGACGTACAATCAGAGGTACCTTCAGGGCAACTTCCTTGGCAGCAGCCACCACGCCGTTGGCGATGACATCGCATCTCATGATGCCGCCGAAAATGTTGACCAGGATGGCCTTGACATTCGGATTGGACAACATGATCTTGAAGGCTTCGGTGACTTTTTCGGTCGTTGCACCGCCGCCTACGTCCAGGAAGTTGGCCGGAGAACCGCCATACAGTTTGATAATATCCATGGTCGCCATGGCAAGACCTGCGCCATTGACCATACATCCGATATTGCCATCCAGGGAGATATAGGTCAGACCGAACTTGGAAGCCTGGATTTCATCAGGATTTTCTTCATCCAGGTCACGATAAGCCTGGATTTCCGGATGACGATACATCGCATTGGAATCGAAGTTGAACTTGGCGTCCAGCGCGATTACACGATTGTCTCCGGTACGGATCAACGGGTTGATTTCCGCCAGGGATGCATCGGTTTCGACGAAGGCCTTGTACAGACCCTGCATGAATTTGCAGGTTTGTTTGACGGCAGCTTCCGGCATGCCGATCTTGCGTGCGATATCTTCGCCTTCTGCATCGGTCAGACCGGTAGATGGATCGATAAAGACTTTGTGAATCAGTTCCGGAGTATCGCGTGCGACATCTTCAATGTTCATGCCGCCTTCCGAGGAAGCCATCAGCGCTACCCGCTGTGTGGCACGGTCGATTACCATGCCGACGTAGTATTCTTTCTGGATATCAGCGCCTTCTTCAATCAGCAGGCGTTTTACAACACGACCTTCCGGACCGGTCTGGTGCGTTACCAGTGTCATACCGAGAATTTCGGTTGCGTATTTTCTGACTTCGTCAAGGGACTTCGCCACCTTGACACCACCCCCCTTGCCACGGCCGCCGGCGTGAATCTGTGCCTTGACGACCCAGACATTGCCACCCAGTTTTTTTGCGGCTTCGACAGCTTCGTCAACGCTAAAGCAGGGAAATCCACGGGGAGTGGTCACTCCATATTTGCGCAAAATTTCTTTTCCCTGGTATTCATGAATATTCATACTCGTCCTTCAAAAAGAATGGATGGGTGGTGGTCTTCCCACCCATCCTGTTCATGTTTAATGAATCACTTCATTAAGACAATGACCCACCATTATTTCTTTCTCTTCGGTGGGATATCGAAAGCACCGCCAGCCTTCAGTTCGGCGATCTTTTCATCGGAGAAGCCGCAAACTTCTTTCAGCACTTCTTCGGTGTGTTCGCCCAGCATCGGAGCAGGCAGAATCTTGTCGACGTTACCCATCGACAGCTTGATCGGCATACCGACCGTGTAGTAGTCGCCCTGCGGATGACCTTCGACCTTGACGATCATCTGACGATGGAGTGCGTGTGCGTCCTTCATCAGTTCTTCGGTGGACAGAACCGGGCCGCAAGGAATGTTCTTTTCATTGCAGTATGCGGTCATTTCGGTCTTCGTGTAGTTCTTGGCGAAGTCCGCTACCATCTTCCACAGTTCGTTCTGGTTTTTACGACGTTCTGCCAGCGTTGCGAAACGTTCGTCCGTTACCAGAGCTTCGTCGCCGATTGCTCTTGCGAAGATCGGCCAGTTGGCTTCCTGTACGACCAGGTAAACGTAGTCGTTGGCGCCGAACGGTTTACATGGGATACAGTTACCCAGCTGACCACCACCGGAGTCGTTACCGGCACGTGGTACGGCGGTCAGACCCAGCGTCGGACGGCTGTATTCCGGCAGTGCGCCCTTGCCACCCATCAGACGGCCCTGGTCACGGAATTTGACGCGGCACAGGTTCATGACGGATTCCTGCATTGCTGCTTCGACTTCCTGACCGATACCACCGTTGTGGGTTCTGTGGTACAGCGCTGCGCAAATACCGATTGCCAGGTGCAGACCGGTACCGGTGTCACCGATCTGTGCACCCGTGATGGTCGGCGGATTTTCCGGGAAACCGGTCGTGGACATTGCACCGCCCATTGCCTGTGCGATCGGTTCGTATGCCTTGTAGTCACTGTATGGACCGGAGGAGCCGAAGCCCTTGATGGAGGCATAGATGATGGACGGGTTGATTTCATGGATTTTTTCCCAGGTGTAGCCGAAACGGGCCAGAACGCCAGGTCCGAAGTTTTCCATGATAACGTCGCATTTTTTCAGCAGTGCTTCGAAAATTTCGCAGCCAGCTTTGCTCTTCATGTTGGAAATAACCGAACGCTTGTTGCTGTTCAGCATGGTGAAGTACAAGCTGTCCTTGTTCGGATCATGGCGCAGCTGTTTACGCGTAATGTCACCGGTCGGATTTTCGAATTTGATAACGTCCGCACCCATCCATGCCAACAGCTGTGACGAGGTCGGGCCGGCCTGTACGTGGGTCATGTCCAGAATTCTTACTCCGGATAATGCTTTACTACCCATTTTTTGTCTTCCTCCAATAATTGGTCTGTATTACTTTTTCTGGTTTTCACCAGTTTCACAACGAGAAAAAGGTTACCCTTTTCCAACGTATCCTTTCTATTTGCCAGCCATACGCGCTTTCAGGCGCGCCTTGGTTCCCGGCGACCACTCTTGCGGGTCGACCCAGATATTGATCACCGCACATTTACCGGTTCTGGCTATCGCCTCGCGACCACGCCGCAAGGCAGGGGCTATATCCGAGGGACGATGTACTTCCTCCCCGTATCCGCCCATCATTTCCGCAAATTTACCATATGGCAGGTCACTTAACAAATTGCCGACATTGCCGCGATCGCCATATTTGGCCAACTGGGCGTAACGGATCTGGTTCATCGCAGAATTGTTTCCGACAACGGCAAGATATGGCACATGAAAACGGTTGGCCGTTTCCATATCGAACGCCGTCATGGAAAAAGCGCCGTCCCCATAGTAGCACACGACTTCCTTGCCGGGATGTGCGAGCTTCGCGCCGATAGCGAATCCTGTCCCGACGCCCAGACTGCCCAATGGCCCCGGATCCATCCATTGTCCGGGATTACGCGGACGCACTGCCTGTGCAGATATCGTCACCACATCGCCGCCATCCCCGATATATATCGTATCTTCACCCAGAAATTCGTTCAGTTCATAAGCGACCCGATAGGGATTGATCAGGCTGTTTTCCGAACGGAACAAGGGCATGAGTTTTTCCAGTGCCTTTTCCTCGGCCTGCCGCAATTCGCGGATCCATGCCTGACGTTTCGAACGCGCGCCATATTCCAGCCGTCCCGACAATGCATCGATCACCGCCCTGAAAATCGTTCCGGCATGCCCCAGCAATCCCAGCGTGATATCGTGATTTTTGCCGATCACTGCGTAATTCTGGTCGATCTGCACCACTTTGGCCGCGGGATTGACCGTCTTGCCGTAACTCAGCCTGAAATCGAACGGCGTTCCCACAACCATGACCAGATCGGCTTCGGCAAGCGCCTTGTTGCGCGTCCTGTCGAATGAAAGCGGTTCATCGTTTCTGAAAATACCGCGTGCCGCACCATTGGTATAGGCTGGCATGTCCAGCGCGCGGATCAGCTCCAGCGCTTCCCGATGACTTCTGCCGTTCCAGACCTGGCTACCGAACAATACCGCCGGTTTTTCCGCATGCAGCAGCATATCGGCCAGTTTCTCGATTTCTTCAGGCGCGCACATGACGCGATTGGAACACCGGTAATGTCCCGATGCCGGAATCACACAATTTTTCCGATCCACGCTGCGATCAAGCAAATCTCTCGGAATTTCCAGATAGACAGGACCCGGAACCTCACCCCATGCCTCGCGGCATCCCATCGCCACCATATCCGCGATCCGTTCGGTCGAACGGACACTTGTCGCCCATTTCGTGACCGGTGACATCAGTTTGACATGATCGAATTCCTGCAGTGAACCCTGCAAATGCTGGATCGTCGCCCCCTGTCCACCGATATGCAGCAGTGGAGTTTCGGAACGCAAGGCTGTTGCCATTCCGGTTATGGCATTGCAACATCCCGGACCCGCAGTCGTGACAAGACATCCGGTTTGCCCTGTCTGACGAGCATAACCGTCAGCGGCATGTGCCGCTACCTGTTCATGTCTGAAATCGATGATCCGGATGCCTTCGCTGACACAACCGTCGTAGATATCGACGATATTGCCTCCGGAAAGAGTGAATATGGTATCGATGCCTTCATTCCTGAGCGCTTTCGCTACCAGATGCCCGCCAGATATGGAATCTGCCTGCGCATCACCGCATTTCAGCAAATCATCTGTTGTCGCACTCATGAATTGTCTAATGGAAATCCGCTGTCAAATTCAAACCAATCAGCATCGTCGCTTATCTTGCTTTTTCACGTCCATTGGCGCCAGCGGTGTGCCTTGACGTTTCAAGGTTGCAATACAACTTTACGGGCAGGTGAAGTGACATACCAACTTTTCAAGCTAACAGCTATCATAGCTTCTCTGGCGGAAAACAGTGCTTGACCACAGTCAATTTTTACCTATCACTGCCTGAAATCATGCGGTCTGGAGATCGCGAACGGTTTTCCTGTACCTGGGCAAATACCCGACTTCCATCGCTTTGATGATACGGACAGTACCGTACCGGGCCACGGTATAATAATCTCCGTCGCCTTACCAAGTGCTTTACCATCATGGCAAATATTTTTTTCAGCCGTTTTTTTTCTTCGAAAAATTCCGCATCCTGTGATAATGCACCTGTCTCCAGCGAATACCCCTGGTTGTGCATGAATGAAAAATACGGACAGGGCTTCCGTTTAAGCAGACATTATGCCGATGAGGGCTTCGGCTATGGCAGCATGCCCGACATCACGACGCACATGACGATACCGCCATCGCTTGTCGAAAAGGTTCTGCAAAAGCATTCATGGATTGCGATTGTGGATGCCTGCATCGGCCAATACGGATCGGCACAGAAAATCCTGACAGAAGAATTCGTCGATTGCACCGGTTTTTCGGATACCTGCTGGTGGGTTTCCGTCAGCGACCCTGTCAAATGGCTCGACGACATGCAAAGCACCCTGTTGCGGCTGGCTGGTGCATTGCCTGAAAACTGAGGCGGTATCTGCACAGGACAACCGCCGCAAGGCAATCCTTTCGACACCGGCACCAAACGATTTGTTGTTCCACAAAATGGCTTACTTCAGCCAGCCCCTGCGACGGAAGTACCAGAACGGTGCCAGTGCGCTCAACAGCATAAGTACCAGTGCGAACGGATAACCGAAGTCCCAGCTCAGTTCTGGCAGGATCCGGAAATTCATGCCATAGATGCTGGCGATAAGCGTCGGCGGCAGGAACGCGACACTGGCCACAGAGAAAATCTTGATGATCTTGTTCTGGTTGATATTGATGAAACCGACAGTGGCATCCATCAGGAAGTTGATCTTTTCAAACAGAAACGAGGTATGACCGTCAAGCGATTCGATATCCCGCAAAATCTGTCTGGCTTCCTCGAACTGGTCAGAATCCAGCAAACGGCCACGCATCAGAAAGCTGACCGCACGTCGGGTATCCATCATCGTCCGGCGTATCCGGCCGTTCAGGTCTTCTTCCTTGGCAATCGTACTCAAGGTCGCGGCGGCATCCTGGTCGGTAAACTCTTCCTGAAGAACCTTGCCGCTGACCTCCTCGAGATTGCGGTAAATCCCTTCGAGCGCGTCGGCCGAATATTCAGCGTCCGTAGCATACAGATCCAGCAGCACGTCCTTGTAATCGGTAATGGAACCTGGTCGCGAACGGGCACGCATTCTGACCAGCCTGAACACAGGCAAATCTTCGGCATGCATGGAAAACAGCATGTTGCGCGCCAGAATAAATGCGACAGTCACTGTTTGCGAAGGTCCTTCGTCGTCATCGATCCTGAAATCCGTCCGCAAATGCAAATCGCCGTTTTCCGCTTCATAGTAACGTGCGGATGCCTCGATATCCTTGACATCGTCTTCATCGGGCATTGTGACATCGTATATGCTTTTCACCCATGATCGCTCCTCCTCGGTCGGATCCGTCATGTCCACCCAGATAGGCGCGACATTTTCCAGATCGGATTTGGAATCGATCGGCACCTGGTTCAAACGACCGTTTTGGAGTTCGAAAACATTGATCATGGAAACACTCTTTCAGACACATTAACAGGGTAGCTGCCGGCGGAATTTGCGATGGATGGATCACATCATGGTTGCATGACTGCTTTATGACAGAACCGAAAGCGATGGTGGCTTTCATCAGTCATTTATGCCGCCTCACTGAAACAGCGCAAGTGTACTGATAACGGATTGCACAGGCAAGAACTTCCGGATGCTCCTCCGTCAACGCGGAACATCAGCCGATCCCATACGCCGCAGAATCAGCGCCGTCCGATACCGCAAATATCCCGAATTGCGATGTGTATCGAAATATCTCGGCTTGGGCAATACCGCCGCAAGACGCGCAGCCTGCCCGGCACTGAGCGAAGCGGCAGATATACCATAGTAGTGTCGCGCGGCCGCCTCGGCACCGAATACGCCGGTACCGAATTCGACCAGATTCAGATACAGCTCGAATATCCGTTCTTTTTCCATCCAGAATTCAAGCATATAGGTAATCAGGATTTCCTGCCCTTTTCTGAAATAGCTCTTGTTTCCGGACAAAAAGAGGTTTTTTGCCAGCTGTTGCGTAATCGTGGAACCGCCTGCCACGATTTTTCCTTTCCGGCTGTTCTTTTCATAAGCCTTGAGCAAGGCATCCCAGTCAACCCCCTCATGATCGGTAAAATTGGCGTCTTCCGACGCAATGATGGCACGTTTCAGATTCCGCGAAATCCGCTTGTAAGGCACCCATTTGTGTTTCAGTCTGGCCTTGGGATTTTTTTCCTGCAATACCGCCAGTTGCTGCCGCATGAAACTCGTCGAAGTCGGGTTATGGTTCACCCACCAGCCGATTTGAAGAAAAAAATAAACCTGAAGCATCAGAAACAAAAGCAACGGCGTATAAACCAGCCATCGCCAGTATTTCCTGAGCAGGGCAAGCAGTTGTTCCATGCAATCAACGCCCGAAATACGCAAATACTGGCCGTGTATCCGGCCTGACATCGCGCCACACAAAAAACGATTCCGCTGCCTGTTCGACCAGCATGCCGAATCCGTCGCGAACCGTCGCGCCATACCTGCTGGCGTAATCCATGAACGGCGTCGGCCGATCGGCATAAACCATATCCAGCGCCAGCGTATGTTCATGAAAAACCTTTGAAGATACCGGAGGCATGCCATTCTGAAGCCCAGCCGATGTCGCATTGATGACGACATCGAACGGTTCATCCAGATTGTCATAGGAAGATACCGTAATGGCGCCATAGGTTCCAAAACGCAACGCCATATCGTGCGCCTTGTCTTCACTGCGATTGGCGATATGCAGCCTTTGTGGTTTCTGTTCCAGCAGTGGCAACATGACACCATAAGCGGCGCCACCCGCTCCCAGCAGCAAAATCCTGGCCCTTTCCAGCGAAACGCCTGCATTACGTGTAATGTCAGCCACCAGCCCTGCGCCATCGGTATTGTCGCCTGATACCGTATTGCCGTCGAATCGCAGTGTATTGACTGCACCGGCCATCTTCGCGCGCTCAGTAAGCATGTTCGACAAAGCGAAGGCTTCGAATTTGAACGGTACCGTCACATTCAACCCCCGCCCACCATTCTGGATGAAATCCCTGACTGTCGCGACAAAACCGTCCAATGGTGCCAAAAGACGCGAATATTCGACATCTTGTCCTGTTTGCCGTGCAAACAACGCATGTATTTCCGGTGATTTGCTGTGCGCTACCGGATTTCCCACCACTGCGTAACGATCACTCATGATAATTGGCTGATATGGTAATTTTTTCTTTTTAACTGGCGTTATGTGATTTTTGAACGATTTTGCCGTCAATTCCTAGCGAACTGTCGAACGTATCTGTGACTGTACGCCCTGATCCCGTGTAAATCGAAGCTTGGTGATAATAATCCAGACATCCGCACCGCCGTTTTTCGACTGCATGCTTTTCGGAAAAGGTCCGAACGGCGCCGCACGACGAATGATATTCAGGGCGGCACGATCGAGCGCAGGATTCCCGGATGAACGTTCGATTCCTGGCCCGCCTTCCTTTTCGAAAAGTGTACCGTCACGGTAAACAGGAATCCGGACCGTCAGCTCGCCATACAATTTCGTACCGTTTCGCTGTGGGAAATTGATCAGCCCGAAACTTTCCACCCTTTTTCGCAATGCCTTGTAATACATGGCATAGCCAACATCACGCGTATTGGCGGTAATGACAGGCCGCCCTTGCATACCATATCCACCGCCTCCGCCACCGGTCCCGCCGCTTCCGGTCCCACTGCCGTCACCTCTCGCATTTCGCCTGAACACCACCGAGCGACTGTTCTGATCCTCCGGCAAACTGAAATCACTTGTGCCAGATGGCACCGTACTCATGATCTTGTTTCCTGATGTTGCCGCGGCACTTTTTCCTGTTTTTTTGCCGGTACTGTCAGGTACAGATGGCATGGTTGCCGCTTTTTTGTCTGCCGGCGCTCCAGCAGACTTTCCGGATCTCATACCGCCACCTGCAGAACCATCTCCCGATTTTCGGCCGATCTGGCCTTGCCATGAGGTACTTTCCGACGTATTGACGGCTGCCATGTCGAGTACCCGTCTTTGCGCGGAATTGGTCAGTACAAGTTCGATCGGAACCTGTATCCTGTCGGGAGCCGAAACAGGGGAAATGCCGAAATGGACAGACAAGACCATCACATGCAGCAAAACCGATATGGCTACCGCAATACATAAACTCCGATTTTGCAAAAGCTGTTTCACAAACCGATACTCATAAAGGCACGATCACGGATATCATTCAAGACTATAACACCGAATCACTCCGTGATTTCTTCCTCTCCCTCTTCCAGCCGCTCCATATCGGCATCCGGCGATACATCCAAGAAACGTGCCTCAACGGACAAATCAACTTCATCCCAGCGAATCAGGTCGATTTTGACTTGCGTACCACGTGCCAGAAGCGGCATCCCCGGCATGGGGATAGTCAACGGAATATCGACCAGACGGATCACCTCGTCACGGATGACGACTGCCTCCGTCTGCCTGACATGGTTTTGTGTCAGCCATCTCAAACACCAGTAACGTTCCATTTTCGACTGGAACTCACCATAGGCGCTATAGGCGGAATCAAATGCACTGACGATGGCGAACAAACTGGCGTCTTTTGGCTTGAAAGGCGCGGACAACGGTGCGGCCACACCGTAATCGATACATGCCAGAATCTGCCACTGATTGACCAGATCGGTATAACGTCGCAACGGGGATGTACTCCATGCATACTGATCGACACCCAGTCCCAGATGGGGTGCGGCATGCGTGACCATTTTGACCTGCATCCGATTCATCCAGCTGCCGCCTCCTGCTCCCTGACTCCGGTAAATACCCGGAATACCATGTTCATGCAGCAATTTTCCCCATGTACTGTTGGCGAAAATCATGAATTCGGCCACGATTCGATCCAGCGGTGCTGTTCTTTTTCGCCGTTCGATCGTTACCACGCCGTCATCGCTGACGTAAAAATTGAAATCGACCCGGTTCGTCTGTTCCGGACGCAAGCCGAACGATTCGCGTTTTTCCATGCGTTTTTTTTCGAACACGCGCGCGCAATGCCACAGTACCCGGATATCTTCCTTGTGAGGATATTCGCCCTCGTTTTTGTCCAGACTTTCTTCCGTAATCAGGTGGTCCAGATCGTTATGACGCAGATTTTCCGAAACACGGATCATCTCGGCACGCGTTTCGGTTTGCACGACAGACCAGTCTTTCGGATCGACGAGGGCATACAAACTCAAGGCCGGCCTGTTTTCTCCCGCACTGAGCGTAAAACGGCTGACCAGCTCGTCCGGCAACATGGTGATTTTGTCGCCCGGCATATATACCGTGGAAAGCCGCTTGCGCGCGATTTCATCCAGATGGTCACCAGGCCGGATACCCAATCCGGGCGCAGCGATATGCACACCGATGCGTATCTGCCCGTCCGGCATATTCGTCACCGAAAAGGCATCGTCGATTTCGGTCGTCGTGATATCGTCTATCGAAAAGGCATTGACATCCGCAATGGGCAATTCAAACGATATCGCCGGCATATCGATTTTCGGAAACGCAATACCGCGCGGGAAATGTTCGAACAGGAAGCGTGACAAATGCAGGGCTTTCGGCCCATCGATACCCCCCGTATTCAACATCAGCCGTTCCGGAGAGATATGCATGTCGTCACATGCCATTTCAAGCGCCTTGTATTCGATACCGTTCTTGTCTGGCTTGCACAATAACTGCACGGCGTTGGCCTTCATCGGTTCCGGCAGAATACCTTGTTTTAACTGCTCGACATACTGTTGCTGGATAATGGCCTGCTGTTTTTTTCGTTCGATACTGGCCAGTGCGGCGCGTAACGCTTTTTCCGGTGCCGCCTTGTAGCGTCCCTTGCCCTTTCGGTAAAAATACATGGGTGCCGAATGCAAACGCATCAACAGCCCGGCAGCCTCATCAGGTTTCGGCTCATGCCCGAAATATTCCTTGCCCAGCTCTGTATAATCGAATTCCGTTTCTCCGGCGACTTCCCAGAGAAAATCCAGATCGATATCGTCGGCGATCCGGCCCGCTTCGGTCAGAAGCTGCGCAGGTTCGTGCGTACCGAACTGAAAAAAGACATCCCTTGCCCGAACCTTGGCCCGTTTTCCGCCCGGCAACTCGACCTGATAGGCTTCACCAACCTGATTCAGAATATTGCCCGTTCTGAACTCGCCGGACTCTTCAAAGAATAAATTCATTCAACGCTCTGTCATTCAATATGATGTCTGCCATGCACGAAGCCGGCATCTTTCATCCTGTCAGCCTGCATACTGTTTCCCTATCCCGCAAAACGACAGCACTTTTTCGAGATAAAGCCCGAAATCGGATAAACCGTGATCTCCCCCGTCAACAATGACCTGATGCGCCCCGTGATAATGCGACTGCATCAGGCGCCAGTCCAGCAATTCATCTCCTTTTGCCGCCAAAAGCAAATATCTTGAAGGATTTGTAATGTTTTTTACCCGAATGGCTTTCAATTCACCCTCATAACGTTCACGAAAATCCAGCCATTCACATACCCTCAAATCACTTCTGTCCGGTATATCGTCCAGTATCTTGATTTGCCATGGGTCGATAACCGGATTGAGCAATACCGCCTTGCAGGCATGCTGTTCTGCCAGCCAGTGGGCATAATAACCACCAAGAGAAGAACCGATAATCGTTAGACGATCCCTCTGGCAATCACGAATGGCATTCGATACCAAATCTACTGATTCTTGTGGAGATAACGGCAGTTGCGGACAGATATAACGCCAATCACCGCCGTTCTGTTCAAGTGTCTGCGCAATGAGCTGTGCCTTGAACGAATGGGGAGACGACTTGAAACCGTGCAAATATACAATTACGCCTGTCATTTTCTGGAAAGCCTGTCGAGAATTTTCTGATGAATGCCGCCGAACCCGCCATTGCTCATAACAAGGATATGATCGCCTGATCGTGCCAATGCAGCCACACTGTCTGCCAGACTGTCCAGATCATCAAATGCACGCGCTTTTTCTCCCAGCGGCGCCAGCGTTTCCCGCAAATCCCATCCCAGTGCATTTTTGCCCGAGCGCTCGCCATAACAAAATACCAGGTCGGCATCCGCAAGACTGCCGGGCAACTTTTGCTTCATGACCCCCAGCTTCATGGTATTGGAACGCGGTTCCAGCACCGCCAGAATACGGGTATCTGCACTTCTGCCGATTTTTTTTCTCAGGCCCGCTATTGTCGTTTCGATAGCAGTCGGATGATGCGCAAAATCATCATATACGGCAATACCGCCGACGATACCACGGCATTCCATACGTCTTTTGACATTCCTGAATCGCGACAAGGCATCTATCGCCAGATCCGGCCGGATACCGACGTGCCTTGCGGCTGCAATCGCGGCCAGCGCATTGAGCCGGTTATGTTCGCCGGTCAATTCCCAGCGGACTGTTCCCTGACGAACGCCATCGAGCCACACATCGAATCCGTCATTTTCCGTATCCGAAAGCGTCCAGCCATCCGTACCGGTGCCGCCGAACCATTCCAGTTCGCTCCAGCACCCACGATCGATCACCCGTTTCAACGCCGCTTCACGCGCATTGACGATCAGACGACCATTGCCGGCCACTGTCCTGACCAGATGATGGAATTGTGTCTCGATGGCTGCAAGATCAGGGAAGATATCAGCATGATCGAACTCAAGATTGTTCAAAATCACTGTTTTTGGACGATAATGCACGAATTTGCTGCGCTTGTCGAAAAACGCGGTGTCGTATTCGTCCGCTTCTATCACGAAAAACGGTGATTCATCATTGCCATGCAAACGGGCGGAAATACCGAAATTCACGGGAACACCACCGATCAGGAACCCCGGGGCATAGCCGCAATCTTCCAGTATCCATGCCAGCATGGATGTCGTCGTCGTTTTACCGTGCGTACCTGCAACAGCAAGCACCCAGCGGTCACGCAATATATGTTCGCCGATCCACTGGGGACCCGACACATATGGCAGCCCGCGATCCAGAATAGCCTCCATCAACGGATTGCCACGTGATACGACATTGCCGATGACAAACAAATCCGGATTCAGATCAATCTGGCGTGCGTCATAGCCTTCCATGAGCTCGATTCCCTGCTCCTGGAGCTGGGTACTCATCGGCGGATAGACATTCGCGTCACAACCGGTTACTGTATGCCCTGCCGCCTTGGCCAGTACGGCCACTCCTCCCATAAAAGTTCCGCAAATACCGAGGATATGAATGTGCATGATTCTGATTCGCTCACTGAAATGAAGATTTTATCCGACAATCTGTCACTTTCGTTTGCACAGGAAACGCAAGCATGACCTACCGTTTCAACGATCTCGCCCAGCTCAGACAGGAAATCGCCATTGCCGCTGCACGCATGATAGCAGAGGAAGGAACAAGTTATGACGCCGCCAAACGCAAGGCGGCCAGACTCCTTCTTGGAAACTCACGCATAACGGGCGAAATTTTACCGGACAACCAGACAATCGAGAACGAGGTCCGCATATACAACGAACTTTTTCTCTCCGACACCCAGCCGGCCAGACTGCGGCATTTGCGCCTGCTCGCCCTACGGCTGATGAAACGACTGGAACGCTTCAATCCATATATCACTGGCGCGGTTCTTAACGGCACCGGTGGCGAACATAGCGATATTTACCTGCAAATCTTTGCCGATAACGTCAAGGACATTGAAATTTTTCTCCTGAACGAGGGTATCGAGTTCAGTGTCTCCGAATCGCCACAATCGCCAGGGAAACGCCATGCCATCGAAGTCATTCACTTTCTCTGGCACGATGAAGTCATTCATCTGACTGTGTACGATGCAGACGACATCCGCAGACCCGACCGCTTTTTCGGTCCGCATGCACAACGTGCCGATCTGGATAAATTGCGTCGTCTCATCAACGGCGACGCACGTGAAAACACCGACAAATTCTAGAAATCCGTCGTTTTTTCTTGCCTCTTTCCGTTATTTGACGGCAAAATGCTGAAAATCCAATATAAAGCGATTGTGTTTCAGGAATCATGGCAAAAAACATTCTTCTTCTGAACGGCCCGAACCTGAATTTGCTGGGTACACGGGAACCTGATATTTACGGAAGAACGACTCTCGACGATATCGTCTCCGACATGCATGCGCTTGTCGAGGCCGCCGGCGGAAAACTGTCCAGCTTCCAGAGCAATCATGAGGGAGCGCTGATCGACCGTATCCATCAGGCACAACGTGATCATGTCGACGCCATCGTCATCAACCCGGGCGGTCTGACGCATACCAGCGTGTCGCTGCGGGATGCTCTGGCAGGTGTCAACATCCCTTTCTTCGAGGTTCATATCTCGAACATTCATCAACGTGAGCCGTTCCGTCATCATTCCTATCTATCCGATATTGCCAAAGGTGTAATATGCGGTTTTGGAACCGATGGATACCGGATAGCCGTCGAATTTGCGCTCAAGCACTGATTTCCAATCATTTAACTGTTATTTGCGGGATTTTTATGGATTTACGTAAACTGAAAACGCTGATCGACCTTGTCGCCGACTCAGATATTGCCGAACTGGAAGTCACCGAGGGTGACAGCAAGGTTCGTATCGCCAAAACGTCTTCTGTACAGGGACAGCCTGTCATGGTGCAGCCGCCACAGGTCATCGCACAGCCTGCCGCAGCCGTTCCGCAGGTCAACGTCGCCACACAGGTCATCGCAGCCGATGCGGCACCGGTTCCTGCAGAACCAGAGGGCAATGTCGTCAAATCTCCGATGGTAGGCACATTCTACAGTGCGCCGGCTCCAGGCAATCCGCCTTATGTCGAAGTCGGCTCGACCGTCAAGCAGGGCGATACGCTGTGCATCATCGAAGCCATGAAACTCCTGAACGAAATCGAGGCAGAAACATCCGGCGTCATCAAACAGATTCTTGTCGAAAACGGCGAACCGGTCGAATTCGGCCAGCCTTTGTTTGTTATCGGTTAAAAGCGGTCATTTTGATCCGAACTGCTCTTTTTTCCGCTTATTTTCGATTTGCTGAGCAATCTGCCACATTATGTTTGAAAAAATCCTCATCGCCAATCGTGGCGAAATCGCATTGCGTATCCAGCGCGCATGCCGTGAAATGGGCATCAAGACCGTCGTCGTTCATTCCGAAGCCGACCGTGATGCCAAGTATGTGAAGCTGGCGGATGAATCCGTCTGTATCGGACCTGCTTCCTCTGCATTGAGTTACCTGAACATGCCGGCCATCATCAGCGCCGCCGAGGTCACCGACGCAGAGGCAATCCATCCGGGTTACGGTTTTCTTTCCGAAAATGCCGATTTTGCCGAACGTGTCGAAAAATCCGGTTTCGTCTTTATCGGCCCGCGTTCCGACTCCATTCGTATGATGGGTGACAAGGTCACGGCGAAGCAGGCCATGATCAAGGCCGGTATTCCATGCGTTCCGGGGTCCGATGGCGCATTGTCCGACGATCCGCAGGAAATCATATCCATTGCCCGCAAGATCGGATTTCCCGTGATCATCAAGGCAGCCGGCGGTGGCGGCGGTCGCGGCATGCGCGTGGTCCATACGGAAGCATCGTTGCTCAATGCCGTCACGACAACCAAAACAGAAGCTCAGGCCGCTTTCGGCAATCCGGAAGTGTATATGGAAAAATTCCTGGAAAATCCGCGCCATATCGAAATCCAGGTATTGTCAGACGATTACAAAAATGCCATCTGGCTGGGCGAACGCGATTGTTCCATGCAAAGACGCCACCAGAAAGTGATCGAGGAAGCACCGGCACCGGATATTCCACGCCGGCTGGTCGACCGCATCGGCGACCGTTGTGCCGAAGCTTGCCGCAAAATCGGTTACCGGGGCGCAGGCACCTTTGAATTCCTCTATGAGAACGGTGAATTCTATTTCATCGAAATGAATACCCGCATCCAGGTTGAACATCCGGTCACCGAACTGATTACAGGACTGGATCTGGTACAGGAACAGATACGGATCGCCGCCGGTGAAAAACTCCGTTACCGCCAGCGTGATATCCGCCTGATCGGACACGCTATCGAATGTCGCATCAACGCCGAAGATCCGTTTACCTTCATACCGTCTCCGGGAAAAATCACGTCATGGCATGCGCCTGGCGGCCCGGGGATGCGCGTGGATTCACACGTTTATGCCGGCTACAAGGTTCCGCCGTTTTATGATTCGATGATAGGCAAAATCATCGCATATGGTTCGACACGCGAACAGGCGATTCACCGCATGCAGGTTGCATTGACCGAAATGGTGGTCGAAGGCATCCAGACCAATCTGGACCTGCACCGCGAACTGATGCACGATCCCAGCTTCATCAAGGGTGGAACGAACATTCACTATCTGGAACAGAAACTCGCGGAAATGTTTCCTGAAAATGAGCACTGACAGGCCATGAACGGCCGGAGGATGTCATGAACTGGATCGAAGTTGTTGTGGAAGTGGCATTTGAAAAAACAAATGCCTTTTCGGATGCATTGCTAGATGCAGGCTCACTTTCCATCACGGTGGAAGATGCCGACGAGGGAACACCGCAGGAAAAACCGCTGTTTGACGAACCAGGTGCTGATTCAAACGATTATGCATGGGAAAGAAGCCGCGTGATCGCGCTGCTTCCTGCCGATGCACCGATCGATGAATTGCTGAAGAAAGCGTCAGATGCCTGCGAAATGCAGGAAATTCCCGGTTATTCGCTACGAGAAGTCCCTCAAGAGGATTGGGTTCGCCTGACGCAGTCGCAATTCGACCCCATTCACATCGGCGAAAAAATATGGATCGTACCAAGCTGGCATAAAGCACCGGACGAAAACGGTATCATTCTGGAGCTGGATCCCGGACTCGCATTCGGAACCGGCAGCCATCCCACGACTCGACTTTGCCTTGAATGGCTCGAAAAAAATCTGGTGTCAGGCAACACGGTTCTGGATTATGGATGTGGTTCCGGCATTCTTGCCATTGCCGCATCGAAACTGGGAGCCAGCGAAATCACCGGTGTGGATATCGACCCGCAATCCGTGCTGACATCCCGCGAAAACGCCGAACGCAATCATTGCGACATCACCTGCTATCTTCCTGACACTTTCGTTGAGTCACAGGCAAACCGCCAATACGATGTCGTCGTCGCCAATATTCTGGCCGGACCGCTGAAAACACTGGCCCCGACACTGACGCGATATATCGCTCCGGGTGGATATATGGTATTGTCCGGTATTCTTGAAGGACAGGCCGACGACGTCATCGCCGCATATGCGCCCTTTATCAGTTTGTCTGTCTGGCGCAGCCATGAAGGCTGGGTCGCACTGTCCGGTCGGCTTAACTCATGAACGATTGCAAGCATGTCACTGGCTACACGTTGCCCACACTGCAAAACCATATTCCATGTCAGCGAAGAACAGCTCAGAATGCGTGCGGGAACCGTACGTTGCGGTGTATGCCGCGAGCTGTTTAACGGTATCGACAATCTGGCCGGTCGTATTCCGAATGGCCACACGATAAACACCAGACGCGCGCCATACATGGCAGGCACACCCGTTTCGTCGCAGAATACGGTAAACACCGCCTCTGCGACGAAACCAGCAGCCACGCCCCCGTCAACTGAAGCGCTCAAGAAATCTTTCGACAAACAGCTGCAATCCCTCAGTCTGGATCTGGATACAGGTACCGAACCGGCAAAACAGGTATCATCTCACGATACAGGCAAGGTCTCCGATGAATTACGGCCGCCGTTGTCCGTCGAAAAACAGCCGTCTTCATCGTCATCCGATACAGTCATACCCCCTGTCACACCACCTTCTGCATCGCCAGTTCCGCCAATGCCACTTCCGGAAAGCGATACGGATAATGGCCGGCAAGACAACCCCTCGGCTGACGACCTCTTCCAGACCATTCATCGCAGGAAGCGCAAGTCACGCATTGCTGGCATATTCTGGCTGGCCGGTTCAATCGCTCTGGCAATCGTCTTGTGTGGACAGATCGTTTATCATTATTCTTCGAATATCGTGGCATGGTGGCCTCCTGCCAAAGGGCTGGTCGGTTCCACATGCGAATGGCTATCCTGTCCATCCGGCAACGCCACCGTATCCGGCGATACCTGGCATGTCGAATACGAAAAACCGGTTCCTGTTGAAAACGC
The DNA here is from genome assembly GCF_027158465.1 of Oxalobacter paeniformigenes. Lineage (NCBI taxonomy): Bacteria > Pseudomonadati > Pseudomonadota > Betaproteobacteria > Burkholderiales > Oxalobacteraceae > Oxalobacter > Oxalobacter paeniformigenes. The sequence goes on along the minus strand of NZ_JAMKYL010000002.1, from coordinate 177,460 downwards.
TCCGGGTCAATTCACGCAAACCATTACCATGTTTCATGACAGCGATTCACCGAAACCATGGCCTGCACTTGTCGTGGAAATAACCGGTACGGACAACCAGATAATCTCACGCAGAGTTATCGAACCCGGTGAATATCTTGCCGAGACACAACGCACACTTGCCACATGGCCGGCAGGAGAAAAAAATCATATCCAGTTGTTGCTGTTTATCGAACAACCGCTCGATACGGCTATACACAGCCGCATCGTTCCCTTAAATCACTAAAACTTACCTGATATTGAACATGACTTCCTTAATTTGCGGATCCATGGCGTACGATACGCTCATGTCGTTTCCAGACCGTTTTTCGGAATCCATCCTTGCCGACCAGTTGCACAACATCAATGTCTGCTTTCTGGTACCGGAAATGCGGCGCGAATTCGGCGGCTGTGCAGGAAATATCGCCTACAACCTGAAACTTCTTGGCGATAATCCATTGATTATGGCAACCATCGGAATGGATGGCGGCCCCTATCTGGAAAGACTTGCCGAACTGAACATCTCACGTCGCCATATCCGTACGATCAAGAACGCCTACACTGCGCAGGCCTTCATCACGACCGACAGGAACAACAACCAGATCACCGCTTTCCATCCGGGTGCGATGGCACTGGCACATGAAAACCATATCGAGAATCTGAGCGGCGAAAACATCCAGCTCGCCATTGTGGCGCCGGACGGCAAGGAAGGCATGATACAAAATGCGAACGATTGCGCCAGACTGGGAATCCCGTTCATTTTCGACCCGGGGCAGCAACTGCCGACATTCAGCCGCAATGAATTGCGGCATTTCATCGAACTGGCATCCTATGTCGCCGTCAACGAATACGAAGGCGAAATGCTTGCCCAGCAATGCGGTTGGTCGACGGCCGAAATCACCTCCCGTGTCGATGCCTTTATCGTGACTTGTGCGGAACGTGGCGCCGTTATCCATCAGGGCAACGAGCATCTGATCATTCCAGGCGTCAAGGCAGAACGTGAAGCCGATCCGACCGGATGCGGTGATGCATTCCGCGCCGGGTTGATTTATGGATTGACCCACGGTATGGATATGATGACGAGCGGACGTCTCGGCAGCCTGATGGGCGCCATCAAGATCGCGTATGATGGCCCGCAAAACCACAAATTGACCGCTACCGAAATCGCAGACCGCTTCGAAAAAGAATTCGGTTATCGCTATCGGCAATAAACAAGTTCAGGCGCGTCTGTCACCAGACGCGCCTGCCATTGGATACTGCGAAAAAAACCGGAGATATTTCTCAGGCTGCGGCAGACATTGCCTTCAGGGCTGCTGCCAGACGGCTCTTGTGGCGAGCTGCCTTGTTTTTGTGGATACGTTTCTTGTCTGCGATCCGGTCGATGGTCGAGACAGTCTTTACAAATACGGAAGCCGCGACTTCCTTGTCACCGGCAGCAATTGCCTTCTTGGCAGCCTTGATTGCCGTACGCAATGCGGAACGCTGACTCGAATTGTGCGCATTCTGCTTGACTGCCTGACGAGCGCGTTTACGCGCCTGAGCTGTATTAGCCATAAATTTCCCTAAAAACCTGTTAGTTGTTTGTTTACGCGCTGACTTCGCAATACAAAATTTGTGTAGCCTTTTATTTTATAGGATACAAGACCTTATGACAATGCCTGTGTTGTACTTATGCCCTTCAGACCGGGAAAAAACCCGAAGAAAAGTAACGGTCCCCTCTGTCTGCGATCATGAACACGATTGTGGCGTGTCTGGCACTCTCCGACAAATTCAGTGCAACTTCGCAGGCACAAGCCGATGACAACCCGCAAAAAACCCCTTCGTCTTTCGCCAGTTTTCTGGCGCGATATTCTGCACAGGCTTGTCCTACCGACTCGATTTTGTCTATCCTTTTTTTTTCATAAATCGCAGGACGCTGGTTTTCTGGCCACCGGTTCATGCCTGAAATCTGCGCATTGCCTTCCGGTTCCACACCGATTACCCGTATTTTCCGGTTACGTTCTTTCAAATAGCGCGATACCCCCATAATAGTGCCCGACGTACCGATACTGCACACAAAATGTGTGATCTGCCCCTTTGTCGCGGCCCAGATTTCAGGCCCTGTCGTCCTGTAATGTGCCATCGGGTTCGCAGGATTGCTGAACTGGTCCAGCATCACCCCTTTCCCCTCGGACGCCATTTGCAACGCAAGATCCCGCGCATACTGCAAGCCGCCGCTTTGCGGCGTCAGAATGATTTCCGCGCCATACACCCCCATGCTTTGCTGCTTGAAGAGCGCGGTATTCTCCGGCATGATCAGGATACAGCGATATCCCCTGGCTGCCGCCTGCATCGCCAGCGCGATACCGGTATTGCCCTTGCTGGCCTCGATCAGTGTATCTCCCGGATGAATGGCGCCACTCGCTTCCGCCTCCTCGATCATCGATTTGACGACACGATCCTTGATGGATGCCGACGGATTGACACACTCCCATTTCCCGAAAATGAGATTGCCCCTGTTTCTGGCTGACTCCGACAACGATCGACGCAATTCGATCAGTGGAGTCGCTCCGGTTGTTTCTTCTATGGTCGTCATAGGGTATCAGGTCAAACGTCTGTCAAGAAAAGCTCGTGCGATGGTTCCGACATCCACATATTCGAGTTCCGCTCCGACGGGAACGCCTCTGGCCAGACGACTGACACGCAAACCGCGTGCCTTGAGCATTTCACCGATGTAATGCGCAGTCGCTTCACCTTCATTATTGAAACTGGTCGCCAGAATGACTTCCTTGACCACACCGTCTGTCGCTCGTTCGATCAGCTTGTCGAAGCGGATTTCTTTCGGACCGATACCGTCAAGCGGCGAAAGGCTGCCCATCAGAACAAAATAGTAACCGCGAAACGTCAGCGTTTGTTCGATCATCATCTGATCAGCCGGTGTTTCCGTTACGCACAGCAGTGAAGCGTCCCGTTCGGGATCACGACACATGTCGCATATTTCGTCTTCCGTAAAGGTATTGCAACGTACACAATGCCTGACACGGTTTGCCGCATCGGACAAGGCTTTGCTCAACTCAAGAGCGCCATCACGGTCATGCTGCAAAAGATGATATGCGATCCGCTGTGCAGACTTCGGACCGATTCCCGGCAAATGGCGCAGCGCCTGTACCAGATTCTGTAGAGACGAAAGCGGTTTCACGGCATCCTATCAGAACGGCATCTTGAATCCCGGCGGCATGGCCAGGCCTGCAGAAAGACTGGCCATTTTTTCCTGTGTCGTCGCTTCCGCCTTGCGGACAGCATCGTTAAATGCAGCCGTTACCAGATCTTCCAGCATTTCCTTGTCATCGCTCATCAACGCAGGATCGATGGATACGCGCGAAACGTAGAATTTGCAGCTCATCAGAACGGATACCATACCTGCTCCCGATTGTCCTTCCACAATCGTCTTGCCCAGTTCTTCCTGCATTCTTTCCATGTTCTGCTGCATTGCCTGCGCCTGTTTCATCAGACCAGCGAGTTGGTTTTTCATAGTCACTTTCCGTTAAAGAGGTTTAATCGATCCTTCGACAATATGACCGCCGAATACATCCGTCAGATTCCGTATATACGGATCGTTCTTCATCGCTTCTTCAGCCTGCTTTTGCCTTTCGGCACGCGCCCTTGCCGCATTGCGGCTGACTGTCGCTTCCACCTTGCCGGTTTCCGTCGTGATCGCGACTGGACACCCGAAATGTTCTTCGAGTACCGATGCCAGTTTTCCCACATAATTCGGCGCGCATAATGTCACGGCAGGCGATTTCAGATGGATAAGCATTCCGCCATCCTTTTCTTCCCATCGCACCAGTTCCGTCTGCTGTGCCAGCTGCTGAACCAGACCGCGTACCGGCAACCCCGCTGCCAGCGTCGGCCAATCGCCATCCCACACCGGAGAACGTTTTTTTTCAGATTGCGATACCGCAGGCACCGTATCCTGCTTTGCCAGACCGCCTGCCGTCACGACTTCCTTTTCCGGTCTGGCGGTTTCCGCAACGCAGGCACCTGCCGCACGCCCCAGTTCCGCTGACACGGCAACCGCTGCGCTCTTTCGCGGCATATTCACCATCGTCCGTGCAGCCGGTTGCGGCATATCATCCGTTTTTGCGTCACCGACAGTGGCATACTGTGTTCTGTCTGCAGATGCCACAACCGTTTTTTTCACCGCTGCCCGAACATTTTCCGTTTTACGTGCCGGACGGTTCACGCTCCGATCATCCGGCAAAAACGCCAGCATTCGCAACAGCGTCATGGAAAAACCGGCGTATTCATCAGGCGCCAGTCCCAGCTCATCGCGCCCGTGAATCGCGATCTGGTAATAAAGCTGTATTTCTTCCGGAGAAAATGCATTGGCAAAGCGAGACAAATCGGCATGGTCAGGCAATTCTTCCGACAAATAATCCGGCACCTGCTGGATGATCGCGATCCGGTGCAACAACGTCCCCAGATCCTGGAGCGCCGTATTGTAAGAAAGACTGCGCGCCGCCATTTCATCGGCGACGGAAAGCAATCCCGCACCGTCGCGAGCTGCCAGACAGTCCAGCAAACGTACCAGATAGGTCTGATCCAGCGCGCCCAGCATGTCCTGGACCGCCTGCGCCGTCACATTACCTGCCGTATAGGCAATCGCCTGATCCGTCAGCGACAACGCATCACGCATGGAACCATGAGCCCCCTTGGCCAACAACTGGAGCGCCGTTTTTTCGCAGGCAATTCCCTCTTTCGCCAGAATACCTTCCAGATGCGTCACGATCTGCGGCACCGGCATTTGTTTGAGATTGAATTGCAGGCAACGGGAAAGAACCGTTACCGGAATTTTCTGCGGATCGGTCGTCGCCAGAATGAATTTGACATATTCCGGCGGTTCCTCGAGCGTTTTCAGCATGGCATTGAAAGCCTGCTGGGTCAGCATATGCACTTCGTCGATCATGTAGACCTTGAAACGTGCAGCCGTCGGTGCATAAACCGCCTGTTCCAGAATCTGTAGCATGTCGGCGATGCCACGGTTGGATGCAGCATCCATTTCGACATAATCGACAAAACGGTCCGAATCGATCGCCCTGCATGCTTCGCAGGTCCCACAGGGAGATGCCGTGATGCCTTTTTCGCAATTGAGCGATTTGGCCAGGATTCTGGACAATGTCGTTTTACCGATACCACGTGTACCGGTAAACAAATAGGCATGATGCAAGCGCCCACTTTCAAGCGCGTGCGTCAGGGCACGGACAACGTGATCCTGTCCGACGATACTTTCGAAATCCTTCGGACGATATTTTCGTGCAAGAACCAAATATGACATGGTGGAAATTGTACCTTATTGCTCCCGGTTTCCATACTGGCAAGCCTACCTGTCTTGCGCAGGCACATTTTTCCGGAACCCACTGAACATTCCGCCACGCACCGTTCGTCAGCACCATTCCGGCATCGCACAAAACAGGGAAATACGAAAGACGTAACAAAAGAAAAGGCGAGCCTTGACTGCGGCACTCACGGAGGTTGGCTGTGGCTGCTTCGTTCCCGACCTGACCAGATTCACCATTCCGCGATGCGCAGGGGCCCGCCTGCGTGCATTGTACAGCAATCCGTGGTTTGCGCAAAAAACAATGTCACAACGCCAGCTTTTCCCAGAGCGCATCCACCTTCTTTTGCACGGCATCATCCATGACAATGCGTTTTCCCCAAATCCGAGAGGTTTCCTCCTTCCATTTGTTCGTGGCATCGATCCCCATCTTGCCGCCCAATCCGCTGACCGGCGAGGCGAAGTCCAGATAATCGATCGGTGTATTGTCAACCAGCAGCGTATCGCGTACCGGATCGACACGTGTCGAAATGGCCCAGAGCACATCCGCCCAGTTGCGAATATCGATATCTTCATCAACGACAATAATGAACTTGGTATACAAGAACTGGCGCAAAAAACTCCAGATCCCGAACATCACACGCCGTGCATGGCCAGGATAGGCTTTCCGGATTTTCGCGATGGCGAACCGGTAGCTGCATGTTTCGGCCGGCAAATAAAAATCGGCGATTTCCGGAAACTGTTTTTGCAAAAGCGGTACGAACACTTCATTGAGCGCCAGCCCCAGCATGGCAGGCTCGTCAGGCGGACGCCCTGTATAGGTCGACAGATACACGGGATTGCGGCGCATGGTGATCCGCTCGATGGTCATGACCGGGAACCAGTCCTGTTCATTGTAATAACCGGTATGGTCGCCGAACGGCCCTTCTAGCGCATGCTCATATCCCGTTTCATGACTTTCATCCGGCAAGATATGCCCTTCCAGCACGATTTCCGCATTGGCCGGAACGAACAAATCACTGCCGATCGTTTTCACCAGTTCAGTACGCCCGCCCCGGAGCAAACCCGCGAACTGGTATTCCGACAAATCGTCCGGTATCGGCGTCACCGCACTAAGCATGGTCGCGGGATCTGCCCCAATCACCACGGCGACAGGGAAAGGGCGTCCCTTGTTCACCATCCGGTATTCCCTGAAATCCTGCGCACCACCCCGATGCGGCAGCCATCGCATGATGACTTTGTTCGCACCGATCACCTGTTGACGATAAACGCCAAGATTCTGCCGTTTCTTGCCCGGCCCCCTCGTCACTACCAGTCCCCAGGTAATGAGCGGCCCCGCATCTTCCGGCCAACAAGTCTGGACAGGCAACCGCCCCATATCCACATCGTTCCCCTCCAGTATGATGTCATGACAGGCAGCATCCTTCCGTTCTTTCGGACGCATATCCAGAACGGATTTCAGCATCGCTCCCATACCGACTATTTCAGACAATTTTTCGGGGCGTTCCGGCTCCTTCAGTGAAGCCAGAAACTGTCCGGTACGCCTCAGATCCTGAACGGTTTCACCCCCCATCGCCCTGACAATGCGCGACACACTTCCGAAAAGATTGGTCAGAACCGGCATGTCATAACCTGACGGATTTCTGAAAAGCAATGCAGGCCCCTGCCGCTCCAGCACCCGGCGCGAAATCTCGGTCATTTCAAGACAAGGCGATACGGCATCGGTGATTTCTTTCAATTCACCATCCGCCGCCAACTGGCTCATATAGTCCCTCAGGTCACGATATTTCATTTATTTTTTCTCTTGATGTCCCGCTTTTATTTTTTCACAGATTGCACAACAACTATATGATTCAAAAGGAAATTTTTATTATTCCTTTCTTCTGTGTAATTACATTTTGTAATAAAAAATGACGTCTTTATAATTGACTTGATATAAAACCGCAAATACAATGCGCGCAGTTACATAAATAATTTTTTCAGAAACCAACTATATCATTCAACAAAACCGATGTTGTCGCATATCCGATCGGAATCATTCGATCGATGACACATCAGGAACTCTTGGACACACGTGTGACCTATTTGTAGTTTAACGGTTGCGAAGCTCAACCTTACAAGAAAACTGCAACTCAACAGAGTTCATCCGGTTTATGCCACAGGAGGCATCACCGGACTTTTTTCGGACAAACGAGACTCTTGTACGGAAAACATTTCGCTTTCTTGTGCAGGAAACCCGTTTCCGGGAGGTTTTCATGTTTCATTCTTTTTTTAAACAACTTGATTTGCATTATTTGAAAAACAGAATCCAGCATCCGTTTTCCGCAAAATCCGGAAAAACATCCCTCACATCCCACCCAGTATTCTGGATGTTCTTCATCAGCCTGTTTTTTGTCATTCTGACACTTTGCTGTATCCGTCCTGATCTGTTCAAAACGGTCGGCAATTCCCTGCCGATCCATGAAGCACATGCCGCAGAATCGCGCACGATATCTCCGGATACCGCAGGCCTGTTACCGGTCAATGCATTGGCCGAAAACGAACACCATTCCAAACTGGATGAACTCAAGCAAAAACAGCGCGTCGCCGCATGGATCGCAAAACGCTACCGCATTGCCGGTACAGCGTCGAACCTGTTTGTGAGCACAGCCTACAAAACCGCTTTCGATCTGGGGCTGGATCCTCACCTGATTCTGGCCGTCATGGCTATTGAATCGCGGTTCAATCCTTATGCAGAAAGCGCTGTCGGCGCACAAGGGCTCATGCAAGTCATGTCCAAAGTTCATGCCGACAAATTCGAGGATCACGGCGGTATCCAGAATGCGCTGGACCCTGTCGTCAACATCAAGGTCGGCGCGAGAATCCTTCGTGATTATGTCCGCCAGAAAGGTTCCGTCGAACTCGCGCTGAAAAGTTATGTCGGTGCAGCTGCCATGAGTCACGATGGCGGCTACGGTTCGCGGGTTCTTTCGGAATACAGAATGCTCAAGGCTGTTGCCAGCGGCAAGCGTGCACCATCGCTGATACAAGCGAAATCCCCTGCGAAACAGCGTGCCGCACGTCCAGGCAAAAATACCGGCGATACGGTATCTTCCCGGCAAAAAAACGGCGAAAGCAGCAGTCTGAACGGCAACACGGAAACCATGTTGTAACACGCATCAGATCGTCATTGGATCCACTTCGATCTGCCAGTGCACGGTGCTTTTTTTACCTCTCAGCACCGGCAACCATAATTTGAGCATACGCTGAAGGGCCTGACGCGACGCTGATTCTATCAGCAACTGGGCACGCTCCATATTGGCTACGCGCATCATGGCCATTGGAATCGGTTCGTTGATAATCACGCCATACCGCTCCGGTATGCTCTCTGCCGCTTCGGACAAAAACGCCAGCGCCTTGTCGATACTGCGCGCCTCAGCCGTCAGCAACGCCTGATAGCCAAAAGGTGGCAAGCCGGCATTTTTCCTTTCGGCAAGCAATTCGGACACATATTGCTCATAACGATGCGACAACGCCGCCTGATACAGAGGATGCGCCGGATAGCGTGTCTGTATCAATACTTCGCTGGCGTTGCCGCCCGGTTTGTGCATGGTACGCCCCGCACGGCCTGCGACTTGTATCAACAGCGAAAACAGCCGTTCACTGGCACGATAGTCCTGCGAAAACAACGAGGTATCCGGGTTGATGACTCCCACCAGCGTCAGATTCCTGAAATCATGTCCTTTGGCGATCATCTGGGTTCCGACAATAATATCCGCATCCCCACGATGAATGGTATCCAGCGCCAGTTGCAGGCTTCCCTTGCGGCTTGTCGAATCCGCATCGATCCTCAGAATCCGTGCATCCGGGAAACTGCCGGACAACGTTTCCTCGATACGTTGCGTACCATGTCCCAATGCCTGCAAATCGGCATTGCCGCAATCGGGACATACGCGAGGAAGTGTGCGCTCACAGCCACAATGATGGCAACGCAGCAAACGATGCGCCTTGTGATAAACCATATAGGCGGAGCATCTGTCACATGCGCTGATCCAGCCACACGCTTCACACATCATGACCGGTGCATACCCGCGCCGGTTCAGGAAAAGCAGCGACTGTTCACCTTTTTCCAGCCTCTGTCGCATGGCTTGCAACAGATCGTCCGACAAACCGCCATTGAGCTGCTGCCGCGATATATCGACCAGCCTGATAAGCGGCAAAACCGCATCCGCGACAGCGCGCTCTTTCAGCTCCAGCCGTGTATAGTGTCCCGTCAGCATATGCTGCCAACTTTCCAGCGAAGGCGTGGCCGATCCCAGAACAACCGGTATATCAAGCTGTCTTGCACGCCAGACCGCCAAATCCCTTGCAGAATAACGCAGGCCTTCCTGCTGCTTGTAGGAAGGATCGTGTTCTTCATCCACGACAATCAGGCACAACCGGGAAGCTGGTGCCAGCACGGCCATACGTGTTCCCAGAATGATACGCGCCCTGCCAGTCAGGATCGACAGCCAGTTCCGCAACCGTTCCGTTTCCGTCAAACGGCTGTGCAGTGTCACGATGCATTCCTGCGGGAAACGCTCCCTGACCGACTTTTCCAGCTGGGGCGTCAGGTTGATCTCGGGAACCATGACCAGTACCTGCGCATCTGTTTTTCGCCGCAAAAACGCCTCGATCGAATGCAAATAGATTTCCGTCTTGCCGCTGCCGGTCACGCCATAAAGGACATAAGGCGAAAACCCGTCGGAATGCACGATGGCGTCAACCGCCTGCTGCTGTGCCGGATGCAACTGCGGCCTGACCGGACTTTTCCCTGAAGCCGGCATATCCTGTTTTTCCAGCGCTTTCCATGCCCGTTCAAGCGCTTTTCCGCCATTCGTACGTATTTTTTTCGGAATGGACGGCAATGCCACTTCGCCCAGCGGACGCTGATAGTATCCCGCCGCGAAACGGCACAATGCCAACCATTCGGCATTCAGTGGCGGCATATCCGACAAAATCGTAATAACATCTTTGAGCTTGTCTTCTTCGACATCGGTGTCTTCTTTTACATTCACGATCAGTCCGACTTCTGTACGACGTCCGAACGGCACCACGACCAACTGCCCGATTTGCGGCGACTGAACGGAAGCGAGTTCGGCCGGATAACGGTAATCAAAACAAAAGTCAAGAGGTGTATCAAGAACGACCTGAACGAAAAGACACGACATCTACTTAATGTAAACCCTGTATATGAAAGCTAAACTTCGATTTTGTAACACCTTTTTCAACTATCCACAAAGTTTGTGGATAACTTTGTGGAAAACAGGCTATTGACAAGCGCGCACCCCAGTAAAGACGCGGTCTCCAATAAAATGCACATCCAGACAGCAAAAAAAATCCTGTTTAAAATCAATAAATTGGAAATGCACAAAAATACGGCAAAAAAAATATTTCAAAAATTTTTCCGTATCATTTTGTGCATAACTGTCCATTCACCCCAGATATGATGCAGCCACATCCGGCACATCCATCCAGACTACATACCCATCCCCTGCAAAAGCACCGACAAACGCTGGATCAGTGCTCCGATTTGCGGATGCTCCGTTTCAAAGCGTGCGGCCAGAAAGCGTGCCTGCCGGTCAAGAGACGCCAGTTCCGTCGCAGCATTATCGTTCTGCGCACGCTTCATCGCACGGATATTCTTGTCCAACTCCTGAAATGCCTGCCGGTATTGCGGATCGATCCGGTCCGCTTTCGCCATATGTTCATGAATCCTGTCCAGTACATTACCGATTTCATCCATTTTTATCTCCTTTTATACAATGGCCGATTGCCAGTCGTTTGCAAGAAATATTGAAAAGGCAATCCGGATATATCATCTTGACTCACGTCATGGACTGGCTCTGCCATTAGTGGCAACCTTCTCTTGCATCAACAGAAACGGAGGCAACATGTACAGAAAGATTCTCGTTCCCACTGACGGCAGCGTACTGTCTGAAAAAGCGATTTCGGCCGCCATTGAATTTGCAAAAAACCATCCTGGCTGTGAGATCATTGGTTTTTCTGTTGCCGAGCCTCTGTCATTCAACCAGATCGAATCCCTGACCAAATCCGGTGAATCTGATTATATGGCACGTGAACAGCTTTCCGCCAAATCCCGTGTCAACCGCATTGCCGAACTGGCCAAGGCCGCAGGCGTTCCATGCGAAACCGTCGTTGCACAATCCACAAAACCCCATGAAGAAATCGTCCGTGCCGCCAACCAGTACCAATGCGACTGCATTTTCATGGCATCCAACGGGCGCAAGGGGCTGAACAAGCTGTTTATCGGCAGCGAAACCCAGAAAGTTCTGACGACTTCCGACGTTCCGGTTCTGGTTTACCGCTAGGATTCGTACCCTGCCAGTTCTGGCTCAATATTCTGGCTGTTTCGGCAGAAGCAGCCAGAGTTTGAGTTTTTGTTTCATTTTTCCTGCCTGCTCGCCTGCCTGCGCGCCGAACCCCCAGAAATAGTCGATCCGTACCGGCCCCCTGATCGCACCGCCCGTATCCTGCGCGACCATCAGCTGCCGTATCGGTTCGGAACTGTATGGACGTGTAGTATCCACATAAACAGGCGCACCCAGCGGAATATGTTTGGGGTCGACTGCGACGGAACGTCCCGGTGTCAATGGAACACCCAGCGCCCCTTTCGGACCTTCCGAAGGATCCGCTATTTTTTCTTCCCGGAAAAAAACATAGCTCGGATTGGAATCCAGTACTTCCCTGAGCCGCTCCGGATGCTTGCGTATCCATTGCCGGATCTGCTGCGCTGACGCCTGTCCGGGTTTCAGTTCACCCTTGTCCAGCAAATAACGGCCGATGGAACGGTATGGCCGTCCGTTCTGGTTGGCGTATGCCAGGCGAATCGTTTCATCAGATTCAGGCAGATAGACCCTGCCAGACCCCTGGATTTCCAGGAAAAAAGCATCCATGACATCATCGACCCAGACGATCTCATTGCCTGCCAGTTTGCCTGAACGTTCGATTTCTTCACGTGTGTCATAAGGAACGACACGGTTTCCGTCCAGTTTTCCTCGCAATCTCATCCCCTTGAGCTTGGGATAGGCATCTGCCAAATCGATGACCAGCAAGTCTTTCGGCTGCCGGTACAACGCGGTTTTGAATTTGCCCTTGCGGTGACGACTGCCTGTCAAAAGCGGTTCATAGTACCCTGTCGCCATCCCCGTCTCTTCGCCGCTTTCCCCAACAATCCGGTAAGGAATGAAATTCGATTCAAAAAAAACGCGGATAGCGGCAGGATTTTCTCCGTCCACATAAACAGACTCGTTGCAGACATCACGCCATTCCGATTTTTTGCCCAGTACACGGCAGGAATTCTTGAAAGCCGGCCAGAGTGTCGTCATGTCGTCGTTTTCCCATCCCGGCAAGTCCGAAAACGAAACCGGTTGCCGTTCCTGAGTCAGTGCTCGCTCCGGCTCCTGTACCTCTTTCTCCGGCGTGGTTGTCGTACAGGCTGCGAGCCAGATCGTGAGACAAACAAGGGAAAAATAGGAAACAAAACGATTTCGAAACATGAGCTGCACCTGCATTGCTTGCCCTGAAAGGGGCATCTTTCCATCAAAGGTTTCATACTATCACAAGCCTTTTCCGGCAAACATCCCGCAACAGGGCGACATCCTGCCACCTAATGCAATGTTCTGGGCAACGACAATACGAATTCCGGAATTTTGACCTGAAACTGTTCTCCTCTTTCAGTCACACACAGAAATTCTCCCTGCATGGAACCCTGCGGTGTGGCAAGCGCAGTGCCGCTTGTATATTCGAATTCCTCACCGGGCTTGATCAACGGTTGTCTGCCAACGACGCCCAGCCCTCGTACTTCCTCGATATGATTGTTCGCGTCGGTAATGATCCAGTGCCGCGCGATCAACTGCGCACCGACCTGTCCTGTATTCCGGATCGTGACGGAATAGGTAAAGACGTAACTGCCCCGTTCAGGAGCGGATTGATCATCTATATATCGGGTCGTCACCGAGACATCCAGTATCCGTTCACTCATGGCCGCTCCCTTTGCTCTGCAAATAAAATCCATTATCCGATGTCACAAAATCACCGATTTGCGACGTGCCAAATTTCTTTTCGGATCAGCCGGTATAAAATAACGATTTACATTCATCTATCTGTTTTTTCTCATGACTACCTACCGTATCGCCCCCAGTATCCTCTCCGCCGATTTCGCGCAATTGGGTAACGAAGTTCGCCATGTCGTCGCGGCAGGCGCCGACATGATCCATTTCGATGTCATGGACAACCATTACGTTCCCAACCTGACGATCGGCCCCATGGTCTGTTCGGCGATCCGTCCGCTGGTTGACGTGCCGATCGACGTTCACCTGATGGTCAAACCGGTCGACCGCATCATTCCTGACTTCGCCAGGGCCGGTGCCAATATCATTTCGTTCCACCCGGAAGCATCGGAACATATCGACCGCACCCTGCAACTGATTCTCGACAATGGCTGCAAGGCGGGTCTGGTTCTCAATCCCGCCACACCGCTGGATTACCTGCAGCATGTCATGGACAAACTCGACCTGATTCTCATCATGTCCGTCAATCCGGGATTCGGCGGGCAATCTTTCATCCCGCACGCCCTGAAAAAAATCGAAGCTGCGCGCGCCATGATCGATGCCTCCGGCAAACCCATCATGCTGGAAGTCGATGGCGGCATCAAGGTCGACAATATCGCCGAAGTCGCACGTGCCGGTGCGGACACCTTCGTTTCGGGATCCGCCATTTTCAATGCACCGGACTACCATGCCGTCATCCGCCAGATGAGAGAGCGCCTGGATACCGTCACCCCCCAGAAAACCGAATGAACACTATGCAAAAACCGACTGAAAAATTTCCGTTACGCGATATCCGGCTCGTCATTCTCGACCTGGATGGCACGATGATCGATTCCGTTCCGGATCTGGATGTCGCATTGAACGGCATGCTCCGTGAGCTGAATCTTCCGCCGGTCGATGTCCCGTCCATCCGGATGTTCGTCGGCAAGGGCACCCAGAATCTCGTCCGCAGCACCCTGACCGTCCATCTCGACCCCATCGATGCCGAGAAAACCATGGACATCGCCATGACGCTGTTTTACAAATACTACCGTATCGTCAACGGCGAACACAGCACGGTTTTTCCGGGCGTTGTGGAAGGATTGCAACGCATGAAAGAAAAAAATCTTCATATCGCCTGCGTCACGAACAAGCCATCCATCTTCACCGAACCCCTGCTGGCAAAAAACGGCCTTTATCCCTATTTCCAGCTGATTTATTGTTCGGATACCTTTCTGGTCAAGAAACCATCGCCCTTTCCGATGCAGATGGCTTGCAAAAAGTTCGGTTGTCGTCCGGAACAGGCCGTCGCTATCGGTGACTCGGTCAACGATGCACAGGCGGCACGTGCGGCAGGCTGTTGCCTATTCATGGTGCCCTATGGTTATAATTACGGCAGGCCCGTGGAAGAGATGAACCCGGATGCTACGGTTTCCAGTCTGCTGGAAGCCGCCAATCTTGTTTCCTGAGATTTTTTACCGATCATGTTTCTCGTCAAAAAACCGGTTTATTCCCAATCCCGACTGATTTCCGGCGGATTGTGGCGACGCTGGCAAACGTTATCTGACTGAACCGTTTGCGGCCGTACCGCTGTATTGCGCGGCCTGTTTTTTGAACATTTCGCCTTTGCGAACCGGAGAAACACATGACTGAACTTGAATTCAAGGCCCTGGCAAACCAGGGTTACAACCGTATTCCGCTGATTGTCGAAGCCATTGCCGATCTGGATACGCCCCTGTCGCTTTATCTGAAACTCACCCGTCATAATCATGACGGCAAAAATTCGTTTCTGCTGGAATCCGTCGTCGGCGGCGAGCGTTTCGGACGTTATTCCTTTATCGGCCTGCCCGCATCGACCGTACTTCGTGTACATGGCATGAAAACCGAAATCGTACGCGACGGCCAAATTATCGAAACGGACAATGGCAACCCCCTCGATTTCATCGCATCGTATCTCGCCCGCTTCAAGGTCGCAGTCAGACCGGGAATGCCCCGTTTCTGTGGCGGACTGGCCGGCTATTTCGGCTACGACACAATCCGTTATATCGAGCCGAAACTGCGTGATTCGGCTCCTGCCGACGATCTGGGTTTCCCTGATATCCAGCTGATCCTGTCGGAAGAACTGGCCGTCATCGATAACCTGTCCGGCAAACTCTATCTTATCGTTTATGCCGATCCGACCCGTCCGGAAGCCTATTCGCAGGCAAGGCAGCGCTTGCGCGAACTGCGTGCCATGCTGGATGCGCCTGCCATTGCACCGGCCATGAACGGCAGTGCCAGAACCGATGTCATCCGTGATTTCAAAAAAGAAGATTTTCTTTCGGCTGTCCGCAAAACGAAAGCATATATCGCCAACGGCGATTGCATGCAGGTTGTCTTGAGCCAGCGCCTGAAAAAACCTTATACGGATTCGCCATTATCGCTTTACCGTTCCCTGCGTGCACTGAATCCATCGCCCTATCTTTATTATTATCATTTCGATGACTTGCACATCATCGGTTCGTCACCGGAAATTCTGGTCCGCCAGGAAAATACGCCAGAAGGACGCAAGGTTGTCGTACGTCCGCTGGCCGGAACTCGCCCTCGCGGCGCCACGCCTGAAAAAGACCGTCAACTGGCATCAGAACTGCTTGCCGATACCAAGGAAATCGCCGAACACGTCATGCTGATCGATCTGGCGCGCAACGATATCGGACGCATCGCACAAATCGGCAGTGTCCATGTCACGGAAAAAATGGCGATCGAAAAATATTCACATGTCCAGCATATCGTCTCCAACGTCGAAGGATTGCTCAAACCCGGATTGTCAAACCTCGATGTTCTGAAAGCCACTTTCCCTGCCGGTACCCTCTCGGGTGCGCCGAAAGTCCGCGCCATGGAAATCATCGACGAAATGGAACCGGTAAAACGCGGTATTTACGGGGGAGCCTGCGGGTATCTGTCTTTCGGCGGCGAAATGGATCTGGCCATTGCGATCAGAACCGGTGTCATTTACAAAGGCATGCTGTATGTAGGAGCAGGCGCCGGTATCGTGGCAGACTCATCGCCTGAGTCCGAATTGCAGGAAACGGAAAACAAGGCGCGTGCCGTCATTCGTGCAGCCGAACAGGTTCAGGACGGCCAGGACTACACATTGCAATAACTTCGAATCCAGCGGCGGCAGGAGCCAGCGTGACCGATCAGAAACACTTCCGTACCCAAAACGCAACACTGAGGCCCGATTCACTGGCGTTTCGCCTGCTGGTCGCCGCCGATGTTTTTTGCCGTGTCGCTCGCGGACAGTCATTACCAAATGCACTTTCCCAGTCACTGGATGCGATTGCTGCCGACACGACAATCCGCGGCGCGGTTCAGGACATTTCCTATCATGTCATGCGCAAGCGTGGCATGACTGCATTCCTTTGCGCAGAGCTGACCGACAAACCACCGAAACCGCCGCTACTTCAAGGCTTGTTGCATTGTGCGCTTTCCCTGCTGTTGCACGGAAATGATGCCGCACGTTACGAATCCTATACGATTGTCGATCAGGCCGTTCGTGCCGCCGGATCACACCCCTCCTTGTCACGTGCCAAAGGACTGGTCAATGCCGTTCTCAGGCGCTTCCTGCGCGAAAAGAATTCCCTGCTCGAAAAAGCCGCGCAAAACCGGAGTGCTCACTGGAATTATCCCGACTGGTGGATCGACAGGACAGAAAAAATATACCCGGATCAATGGATGTCCATTCTTGCCGTCGGCAATATGCCGCCGCCCTTGACTCTTCGCGTCAACATACGCAAGACGACAGTCGCCGCTTATTGCCGGCTTGCTGAAGCGGCCGGTTTCAGAACTGCTGCCATCGGCCCCTTTGCCATCAAACTGCTCGATCCGGTACCTGTACAGGAAATACCCGGCTTCATGGACGGGCTGGTTTCGGTACAGGATGCCGCCGCCCAATTGGCCGCCCCTCTGCTGGCACTGAAAGACGGCATGAAAGTGCTGGACGCCTGTGCCGCTCCCGGGGGAAAGTCAGGACATATGCTGGAACTGGCCGATATTGATCTGCTGGCGCTCGACCGTGACAGGCACCGCTTGCGCATGATCGACGAAAATCTGGCGCGTCTTGGTCTGAAAGCGAAAACCCGTCAGGGAGACGCCACCCGCTCCGACTGGTGGGACAAAACCCCCTTCGACTGCATTCTGGCCGATGTTCCCTGCACTGCATCCGGCATCATCCGGCGACATCCCGATATTCGCTGGTTGAGAAGACCATATGATGCACGTGAACTGGCAATGCTTTCCCGAAAAATCCTGGAAAACCTCTGGACCATGCTGAAACCGGGCGGGAAACTGCTACTGGCCACCTGTTCCATCTGGCCTGAAGAATCCGAACGACAGGCTGCCTCACTGGCTTCCCTGCCGGGAGCCGTCAGGCTGCCTGCTCCCGGCCAGCTCCTGCCGATTTCCGGAGAGCGGGAAGACCACGACGGTCTTTTTTATGCTTTGTTCAGCAAACATAACGGGTTATCATATTGAAAGCACATTTTATTATCCATTTCTACCCGTGATCCGCCGACTGTCAAAATTCCTGTTTTTCATCGCTTTCATCGTCATGACGGCAGGATCGTCTGTTGCCCTCGCCTCGGATGATATCCAGATCAAAACGGCACGAATCGAATACACCGACAATACCTACCGTCTGCTGACCAGCTATTCACTCGACTTCAATCACAGTCTGGAAGAAATGCTTTCGCATGGTATCCCGTTATATTTCAAAACGGAAATCGAAGTCGTCCGGCCACGCGCCTTCTGGTTCAACGAGATTCCGGTCTCCAAATCCAGAACGACACGTATCTCCTACAATGTATTGACACGCCAGTACAGCATTTCCATTCCAGGAACCATCCAGCGCAATTACAGTACGCTGGAAGAAGCGCTTTCCGCCATCCGTTATCCGCCCGGCTGGTCCATCGCGGATCAGTCAGATCTCTCTCCAGGCGAAGAATATCAGGTTGCGGTCCGCATCATGCTGGACATTTCACAACTGCCCAAACCATTCCAGATAAACGCCCTGAACAATCATGACTGGCGTCTTGTTTCCGACTGGAAGCGGTTTTCTTATGTTCCATAACCGAAAACAAAAGTGAACCGCGTTTTACGTTATCTGTGGATCGTCGGCGGCGCCGTGATGAGCATTCTGCTTTTCCTGCTCGCGTCCGCTTCTGAAAACTCCGAATTTTTCGATCGGAACTATTCCTGGCTGGTCGGCGTGAACATTCTGGTCGCAGCCGCCCTGCTGGTACTGGTCGTATGGATGCTGATCCGGCTGTACAACCGGTACCGGCGGGGCAAGTTCGGCTCGAAACTGATGACCCGTCTGGTGCTGCTTTTCGCATTGATGGGTATATTGCCGGGCGCCATCATCTACGTCGTCTCCGTCCAGTTCGTATCACGATCTATCGAATCCTGGTTCGATGTCCGCGTCGAATCCGCACTGGATTCCGGTGTCAAACTGGCGCAATCCATTCTCGATACCTCACGCGAAAACCTGACCATTCAGGCAAACCGTCTTGCCAATGAACTCGCGGGACAGCCTCTGTCGGAACAAACGCTCATGCTGACCCGCTTCAGAAACGACAAGGACGGCATCGAAGCGGCCATTATCAACGGCCGTGGTCACCTGATCGCCACCTCCGGTTCCGTCAATACCGCACTGGTCCCCGATCTTCCTTCACCGTCGATACTGCGCCAGCTGCGCACGACTGCGCATTATTCAGCCATCGAAGGGGAAATCGACGATCCGTCCACAGCAGACCAGCAGGAAGCCGATCTGATGATCCGCGTCATCGTTCCCATACCGGTGCACAGTCTGTCGATCTCGCTGCAAAACGATCCTTATTACCTCCAGCTGCTGCAAAAAATGCCAGCCAATCTGGCCAACAACGCCGAGGCACTGCGCGCGGCATACAGCGAATACCAGATCCGTTCCCTGTCACGCTCCGGATTGCGGAAAATTTATATCGTCACACTGTCGCTGACACTGTTGCTGGCCATTTTCGGCGCGATCGCCAGCGCCTTCCAGATCGCCTCCAATCTGGCACGCCCCCTGTTGCTGCTGGCACAAGGAACGAAAGCGGTTTCGGAAGGCAATCTTTCGCCACGCCCCATCGTCTCCAGCAACGATGAACTGGGAACACTGACCCAATCCTTCAATGCCATGACCCACCAGCTTGCCGAAGCACGCGCTCAGGCTGAAAAAAGCCGTGCCGATCTGGAAGCTGCGAAGGTTTATCTTGAATCGGTACTGGCCAACATGTCTGCGGGCGTGATTGTTCTCGACCACGAATTCAGGCTCGTCGGATGCAATGCACCGGTCGCACGGATTCTGCGGCACGATCTGACACCGCTGGTCGGCAGAAAGTTGTCCGAAATCAGCGGACTGGCCGACTTTTCGGGCACCATCACAAAAGCTTTCTCCGAATTTTCCGCACAGGCTGCCGCCAACGATCACTCCACGGATTTCCACTGGCAACAGCAAATCGAAATCGCGCATGATCCTGACAAACCGAACGAATCGGACATCACCTTGCTGGCACGTGGCTCGTCCCATCTGGTCAACCATGAAAACCGCTACATCGTCGTTTTCGATGACATTACGGAAGTCATTTCCGCACAACGATCCATCGCGTGGGGCGAAGTGGCACGCAGACTGGCGCATGAAATCAAGAATCCGCTGACGCCGATCCAGCTTTCGGCAGAACGCTTGCAAATGAAACTGCACGACAGACTGTCCGAGCAGGATGCCGCCATTCTGAAAAAGAGCACCGACACGATCGTCAACCAGGTCACTTCCATGAAACAGATGGTCAACGATTTCCGGAATTTCGCCAGAACACCACCTGCTTTCCTCAAACCACTGAATTTGAATGCACTAGCCGAAGATATCGTCCATCTTTATGCTGGAGATGATTCCCATGAAATCGTCCATACGCGCCTGGATGCACAACTGCCCGATATCATGGGCGATGAAACCCAGTTACGTCAGGTCATCCACAACTTGCTCCAGAATGCGCAGGATGCGATCAGTGAAGTGCAAAATCGTGAACACTATACGCCTAGCATCGAATTAATCACCGAAAAAGTCCACTACCAGAATGCTTCGGGCAAAATCTGCATTGCAGTCCGACTTTCTGTCATGGATAATGGACCCGGGTTCTCACAAAAAATACTGGCACGCATCTTCGAACCTTACATCACGACAAAAGAACGCGGCACAGGCCTTGGCATGGCTGTGGTCAAAAAAATTGTTGAGGAACACGGTGGTCGTATTGACGTGCAAAATCGAACCGATACAAATGGAGCAAAAGTTTCGATTCTGTTCCTGCAACTGGCTTCCCCGGAAAACCGGCAAGCCTAGCCCCCCGGAGCGGAAACGGAACAACAATATTCAAGATTTAAAATATGGCAAATATTCTGGTCGTCGACGATGAAATGGGAATACGTGAACTGTTGTCGGAAATTCTTTCCGATGAAGGGCACGTCGTACAAACCGCTGAAAACGCACAACAGGCACGTGAGGCACGTGCCGCAGAAACACCCGATCTGGTTCTGCTGGACATCTGGATGCCCGATACCGATGGCGTTACCCTGCTCAAGGAATGGCAACGTGACGGTTATCTGACCATGCCGGTCATCATGATGTCCGGTCACGCCACCATCGATACCGCTGTCGAGGCCACACGCATCGGCGCCATGAATTTTCTCGAAAAGCCGATCGCGCTCCAGAAACTGCTTCAGGCTGTCCAGCAGGGTCTGGCACGCAATCAGGAAAAAAACAGGCCGACTCCCGTCACGATGGCACAGCACAATACGGTGATGGGGGATACACGTACGGTCGCGCCCGTCACCGGTACCATGCCGATACCAGCGCAAGTCAATGTCGCTGCGCCGTCCAATACCATCGATGCCTCCATGCTTTCATTCGACCTGCCATTGCGCGAGGCACGTGACATGTTCGAACGCCTCTACTTCGAACATCATCTGGCACAGGAAGGCGGCAGCATGACCCGCGTCGCCGAAAAAACAGGACTGGAACGAACCCATCTCTACCGAAAGCTCAAGCAGCTGGGTGTCGAGCCGGTCAAGACATCAAAAAAACACCATTAACGAAAGGATCTACTGATGGAGTACGTCAATCTTGGATCAAGTGGATTGAAAGTATCCCGGATCTGTCTGGGGATGATGACTTACGGCTCACCCAAATGGCGGCCATGGGTTCTGGATCGCGCGGCTTCGCGTCCGTTCATCAAGCGCGCCATTGAAGCGGGCATCAATTTTTTCGATACGGCCAATCTGTATTCCAACGGTCTGTCCGAAGTCCTGACCGGCAAACTGCTGAAAGAATACGCCAAACGTGATGAAATCATCATCGCCACGAAAGTTTATTTCCATGTTTCTGACGATATTACGGCAGATGCGGCTTCCGCCAATGCATCGGCCATTCCGCCGAACACCAGCGGTTTGTCCAGAAAACATATCTTCGCCGCTGTGGATGCATCGCTGAAACGGCTGGGAACCGACTATATCGATCTCTACCAGATACACCGCTGGGATCCATCGACTCCGATCGAGGAAACGATGGAGGCCTTGAACGATCTCGTCCGTTCCGGCAAAGTACGCTATATCGGCGCATCCAGCATGTGGGCCTGGCAATTTGCCAAGGCACAACAGATCGCCCGCGAGCATAACTGGTCTCGCTTCATCTCCATGCAAAATCATTACAATCTGGCCTACCGCGAAGAGGAACGCGAAATGATTCCGCTCTGCAAGGATCAGGGCGTTGGCCTGATTCCATGGAGTCCGCTGGCTCGCGGTTTTCTGGCAGGCAACCGCAAACCGGACGATCGCGACACCTCGAAAAACAATTCCGCCACGTCACGTGCCAAAACGGACGAAATGGCATTGCGCGTCTTCTACTCCGACGCGGACTTCGATGTCGTCAATGCGCTCTCGCGTGTCGCCAAACGACTCGGTCTTTCCAATGCGCAAGTGGCCTATTCATGGTTACTGCACAAAGGCGTAACCGCCCCGATTATCGGCGCATCCAAGCTGTACCAGCTCGACGAGGCACTCTCAGCCGTCTCCGTCAAGCTTTCCGACGAAGATATCGCCGAACTGGAAAAACCGTATCAGCCGCATCCTGTACTGGGACACCGTTGATCAGGCAGCACAACCTCGTACAAAAAAGGAGGCTTTCGCCTCCTTTTTTGTTGTCTGCCGATACAGCATCCGTCATACCTGGCCATCTGTCGTTTCTTTTTTGACGGTTCTTTTCCTGCCAGCTGTTTTGCGTGCCGAAGTCGTCTTTGCGGTTTCCGTTTTTTTCGCAGTAACAGAAGATGCCGCTTTTTTCCGTGCAGATGCCGCCTTGCCTGCCGTTTCGTCGAACTTGAAACTGACCTTGCCATCTTTATCCAATGCAAGATATGCCTTGAAAGGCCTGTGAGTCCGCTGTGAAACGAAACCTGCCAGCAAATCGGTCTGTCCTTTTTCCAGTAATTTCGTCATCTGTTCAGGCAGGATTTCCTGCTGGAGAATAATGCGCCCACTTCTGAAATCGCAGGTTTTCGGTTTCGCGACAGCATTTTCACATACATACGACAAACCGGATTCATAAACCTTGCCATGACATTTCGGGCACTGGCCAAGCGGTGTCTTTCCGGAAAAATCCGGAACTTCCGCATTTTCCTCCTCTTTGGGTTGCCCGAAATCGAATTCCAGTTTGAAATTGTCTTTTTCAGTATCCGGAACGATCTTCAGGATAGCGGCGAACGGACGCCCCATTTTCGAA
This sequence comes from Oxalobacter paeniformigenes, assembly GCF_027158465.1. NCBI lineage: Bacteria > Pseudomonadati > Pseudomonadota > Betaproteobacteria > Burkholderiales > Oxalobacteraceae > Oxalobacter > Oxalobacter paeniformigenes. Next base: position 154,233 of record NZ_JAMKYL010000002.1, on the reverse strand, counting down.
CGGAATCCTTGCAGGGGACCGATCTGTCCGTTCCTGATCAGTTCTTCGACTTCCGGTATGGAAAACTGTCGGCTTCCCGGTGTCTTGCTGATGGAGAAATCGCACTGCGTACAAGCAAACCGGCGATAATTTTCACGGATTTCGCCACCACATTTCGGACAAGGTGTTTGCAAGGTCGCATAATCGCCCGGAATCGTGTCCTCATCATATTCCTTGGCACGTTTGACGATCACCTGCGCCATTTGGGCGATCTGCTCCATGAATTCTTCGCGACTGATCTGTCCCTGTTCCATCTGCGCGAGCTTGAACTCCCATTCGCCCGTCAATTCCGGCAACGTCAGCTCCTTGACGCCCAGCCCCTTGAGCAGAGTCATCAACTGGAACGCCTTGGGTGTCGGAATCAGTTCCCTGCCTTCACGCAAAAGATATTTTTCTCCCAGCAACCCTTCGATAATGGCGGCGCGGGTAGCAGGTGTTCCCAGCCCCTTGCCTTTCATGGCTTCACGCAATTCATCATCCACCAGTTTCCCTGCCCCTTCCATGGCGGAAAGCAACGTCGCTTCGGTATAGCGTGCCGGTGGTTTCGTGGCCAATGCATCGACAGTGACCTTGTCGGTCATCACGGTTTCTCCAGGAGAGACCGGAACCAGCAGACGATCGTTCTCACCCTGTCGTCCCGATACCGGAACTTCCTTGCCGTAAACGGCGAGCCAGCCCGGTCGGGTCATGATACGTCCCTCGCTCCTGAAACAATGTCCGGCTACTTCGGTAAACCGTGTCGTGACCAGAAATTCGGCTGCCGGGAAAAACACGGCCATGAACCGGCGCGCGACCAGATCGTACAATTTCTGTTCAGGCTCCGACAGGTTTCTTGGCAACTGCGTCGTCGGAATAATGGCGAAGTGGTCGGATATCTTCGTGTTGTCGAAAATCCGCTTGTTCGGTTTGACCCAATGTTTTTCCAGAATCTGCGACGCATAAGGCTGATAGTCGGCACGCCCGGCCAGACTTTCCAGCGTCTGCATGCTCGTTTGCAGATAATCTTCAGGCAAATGACGTGAATCCGTTCGCGGATATGTCAGCACCTTGTGTCTTTCGTACAATGCCTGTGCCAGCGCCAGCGTATTCTTGGCAGAAAATCCGAAACGTGCATTGGCTTCACGTTGCAGACTGGTCAGATCGAACAATGCCGGCGACATGGACGTCGTCGGTTTCGATTCCTCTGTCACCGTTCCGTTTTGTCCTGCACACGCCGAAACAATGGCATCGGCATCGGCACGGCTCCACAAACGTTCCGCTCTCTTTTCGGGATCGTTTTCGTCCTTCCTGAAATGCCTGTCGGTCCACCGTCCTTCATAGACCCCTTGCGCGCAGGAAAATTCCGCACGAACTTCCCAATAGTCCCGCGCAACGAAATTCTTGATTTTTTCTTCGCGCTGCACCACGATCGACAGGGTCGGTGTCTGGACACGTCCCACCGTCGTCAGAAAAAAACCGCCCTCTTTTGAATTGAAAGCCGTCATGGCTCTCGTGCCGTTGATTCCGATCAGCCAGTCCGCTTCGGAACGGCTTCTGGCCGCTCTGGCCAAAGGCAGCATTTCCTCGTCATCGCGCAAATGCATGAAGCCATCACGTATCGCCGACGGCGTCATGGATTGCAACCACAGCCGTTTGATCGGCTGTTTCGCCTTGGTATATTGCGCGATCAACCTGAAAATCAGTTCGCCTTCACGTCCCGCATCACATGCATTGACGATTGTCGAAACATCCTTGCGCCGGATCAGTTTACCCAGCAATTTGAGCCGCGACTCGGTTTTCGCAATCGGTTCGAGTGCAAAATGCGGCGGAATGACGGGCAAATTGGCGAAACTCCACTTTCCGCGCTTGACCTCATACTCTTCAGGCGCCTTGATCTCCAGAAGGTGCCCGACTGCCGAAGTCAGGACATACTGATCCGACTCGAAATAGTCACCCTCTTTGGTAAATCCGCCGAGGCTTTTCGCAATGTCATTCGCGACAGACGGTTTTTCGGCGATGATGAGTGTTTTGGTCATACAAACGAAACGCGTAAATGGATAATGAAATTCAGCCGGATTCCCGGATCATGCACAGGAACATCCGCAAACAGAGCGGAAAATGATAATGTGAGAAGGGTGCACACTGCAAGCGGGCGATTCAATGCCAGGAAAGAAAAATGGCAAATTTCATTTTTTCTCCAACAGCGTGCCCGATAAACGCGCATCTTTCCGCACCGTGTACAATTTCGCGGCGTAACCGTCACGTATCGGGCTTGGACAATCGACGGTAAAAGCCGCCCGGAAGACACTCAATATTTCCTGCCATTTCCAGATCGAACAGCGCGACATTCAATGTCGCCGCATCCAGCTGGCAACGCTCGCACAGGGTATCGGCATCGACAGGATCGAATCCCATCTCGGCAAGAATATCTTCCTGCAGTGAAGACCCTCCGGATGCCTGAATACAGGTATCCTTCCGATTCGCGCCATCGTAATACTTCAGTTCTTCCAGAATATCGCGTGATGTCTCGACCAGTTTCGCACCCTGTCGTATCAGTTCGTGGCAACCACGCGATAGCGGCGAATGAATGGAACCCGGGACGGCAAATACCTCGCGTCCCTGTTCGAGTGCCATTTGTGCTGTAATCAGCGATCCTGATCTGGCGGCCGCCTCGACCACGACAATACCGGCCGACAAGCCACTGATGACGCGATTACGTCTGGGAAAATTGGAAGCCAGCGGTTTTGTACCGAGCGGAAATTCGCTGACGATACAGCCTTCCCGCGCGATCTCGTGAGCCAGTTCCCTGTTTCTGGCGGGATAAACCATATCGGCGCCCGTACCAATAACCGCGACGGTGGATCCCTTTCCTTTCAGGCCACCGCGATGCGCTGCAGCATCGATACCCAACGCCAGACCTGACACGATGGTCAGTCCTGCGTCACTGAGCGACGCGGCGAACTCGCCTGCATCAATGCGCCCCTGTGTCGTGGCATTGCGACTGCCGACGATAGCCACCGATGGCGCGGAAAGCAATTCGCTTTTTCCCTTGACATAGAGCATCAGCGGCGGATCGGGTATTTCCAGAAGCGTCCCCGGATAAGCGCTGTCTGACAAGGTCAAAATCGTATTGCCTGGTTCTTCCAGCCATTTTTCAGTCAGTTCGATCTGGCGAGAGATCGCCGGCGAAACCGGCGCATATACGGCATCCGCTATCTGTGGAGAGACGATACGCTGCAATTCACGGTACGATGTCCCGAAAACATGTTGCGGCAAACCATAAGCGCTCAACAACTTGTGCGCAGTCCGTATGCCGATTCCCGGCGTCATGACAAGGCGTATCCATGCCGCCAGTTCTTCTTTATCGTAGATTGACTGTTTATTCACGCTTGCTTTTCCATTCCGGGAAACAGACCTCCCCGGACAAAACGGCGTCATGTAAAGCACAGACAAAACGGCTATGCTAAACTTTTGGTTTTGGCGCATATGCCCATATCCCGAAAGGAAACGGCAATATGCAAAATAACCATTCCACCCGGATTCTGCACAGAAAATTTTCTGCTGACAAGATTTCCGGACCGACAGTTGTTCCCGACTAGACTCATGGCCCGTTTACCGATTCTGCGCTACCCCGATCCCCGTCTTTTGAAGCCTTCCAGTCCTGTCACCCGGTTCGATGCCGACCTGAAGGCTCTGGTTCAGGATATGGCACAAACCATGTACGAGGCTCCCGGCGTCGGTCTGGCAGCACCACAAATCAATGTCCACAGACAGATCGTCGTCATCGATGTATCGGAAAAACGGGATGAACTGCGCGTGTTCATTAACCCGGAAATCATCGGCGCCAGCGAAGAAAAAAAACGGTTCGAGGAAGGCTGTCTCTCCCTGCCCGGCATTTACGATGAAATCGAGCGTCCGGCACAAGTCAGGGTACGCGCCTTCGATACGGACGGCAACAGCTTCGAAACCGATGCAGAAGGATTGCTCGCCGTCTGCATCCAGCATGAAATCGACCATCTCAAGGGACGCGTATTCGTTGATTATCTCTCGCCGATGAAACGCAACCGCATCAAGAAAAAACTGCTCAAGGAAGAACGCGAGCAGAAAAAAACGACATCCGGGACAAAAGGGCAACATCAGGGGAAAAAACGATGAAAACAGTATTTGCCGGCACACCGGAATTCGCCGCAGTGGCACTGGACGCGCTCATCCGTGCCGGCCACCGGATCGAACTGGTTCTGACCCAACCGGACCGACCCGCCGGACGCGGCATGAAATTGCAGCCTTCAGCCGTCAAGAAACTGGCACTGGCACATGGACTACCTGTCGAACAACCGCTATCCCTGCGTCTGGACGGCCGGCACGGCGACGAAGCCAAAAAAGTCCATGAACGCATCGCGCAAATCGCTCCCGATGTCATGGTCGTGGTCGCCTACGGCCTCATCCTGCCCAAAGACTTCCTGTCGCTGCCCAGACACGGCTGTCTGAACATCCATGCATCGCTGCTCCCGCGCTGGCGTGGTGCAGCGCCGATCCAGCGCGCCATCGAAGCCGGCGACAGCCTGACCGGCGTATCCATCATGCAAATGGAAGAAGGTCTCGATACAGGCCCCGTTCTGGTCAGTGCCTCACTGCCGATCACGCAAGACTGCACTGCATCCGTTTTACACGACCGGCTGGCAAAAATGGGAGGCCAACTGATTCTGTCGGCATTGCAGGATATCGAACAGGGACGCGCCAGCTTTACGCCACAACAGGACAATGACGCGATTTATGCAGCGAAAATCCGCAAGGAAGAAGCTGCGCTGGATTTCAGCCAGCCTTGCACAGCTATCGCAAACAAAATCCGCGCATTCAACCCGTTTCCGGGCTGTCTGGCGCGATATGGCGATGTTCCGGTCAAAATATGGAACGCGACCGCCACCGATTGCCCTGCCGGTATGAAAGCCGGCAAAATCCTGTCTGCAGATGAAAACGGCATTGTCGTGGCATGCGGGCAAGGCGCCATCCGTATTCACGAATTGCAAAAACCCGGCGGCAAACGGCTTGCCGCCTCGGAATTCATCAAGGGTTTTTCGCTTGAAAACGGGTATTTCGACTAGTTTGCACCGACGACGCGTCATACAGGCCAAAACGGTTTTCTGCGACCATCCACCAACCGATACCTATTCACATGAAATTCGAACATCTGATCGAAATCAACAACTTTGACAACCCGGCAGCCGACAGACTCAACCGTGAACAACTGTGGTACGGACTGCTGTTGAGAGTAAGGGAACCGACACTGTTCATCCCACACATGGATGCATGCGACCTGACCGAAGTCTCGGAAAACGTCGTTACACGCGTTCTCGATTTCGGAAAATTCAAGGTCAACGACAGGGTCGAACTCGTCCCCATGCAAAAATTGCGCTTCCATGTGCCGGCGCAAGGCGAAATCATCGAATCCCGTCTCGAAATCTCGATTGACGAACCTTTCCCGGGACGGTTCTTCGTCCGTTTCATCTACGAAGATGACGCACTCGACGAAGGTCCGGAAGCCATGTACAACGACTTCCGTCGTTCGGCCTACAAGGAAACCGACGTCGATTCGATCCGCATCATCCGGCAATTCGCCGCGCAAGGCCTGCTGGACGGCCCTGCGAACGGCAAGGATATATCCCGGCTGTCGTGAATTACAGCACGTCCAGGGGCATTTTGTGATCGGGCGGCGGGAAAATACCGTCAAGTTCAGCCAGCACTTGCGTATCGAGCACGATATCCCAGGCCTTGCGGTTTTCCTCGACGCGCTTGACACTGGATGTTTTCGGAATCGGTACCGTTCCCTGATGCAGCAGCCATGCCAACGCAAGCTGTGCCGGTGTGATCGACAATTCCTGCGCGACACGCTTGAGTCCCGGGCTCTTCAGAAGACGCGTCTGGTAAAGGGGTGAGTACGCCATGACAGCAATATTGCGTTTCTGCATCCATGGCATCAGATCCCATTCGATTCCGCGCGATGCCAGGTTATACAGCACCTGATTGACGCAAATATTGCCGTTATCGTACTGTGCAGCTTCCTGCATGTCGTCCAGATCGAAGTTCGACACGCCGTAAGCCCTGATCTTGCCGTCGGCCAGCAGTCTTTCCATGGCTTCGAATGTTTCATCCAGCCCATATCCGCCGCGCCAGTGCAACAGATACAAATCGATATAATCCGTATTCATGCGCTTGAGACTGCGTTCGAATGCCGCGATCGTTCCACGACGGCTGGCATTGCCCGGCAATACCTTGCTGACCAGAAACACCTTGTCGCGCCGTCCGGCAATGGCTTCCCCCGTCACCTTTTCGGCACCGCCCGAAGCATACATTTCGGCCGTATCGATCAGCGTCATGCCCAGATCGATCCCGCGTTGCAGTGCGGCGACCTCGTCCTTTTTCGCCATTGACGATTCACCCATGAACCATGTTCCCTGACCCAGGGTCGGCATCGTGATACCATTCGGCAAGGTAATAACATGTGAAGGCATAGTACTTTCCTGAATAAACGTTTATCAATCCGGATACGGCAAACCGGCATTTTCCGCCCCGGAAAGCCGAAACCGTACCCACAATATGGCGTTCATTATTGCATCGAGACTCCGTCAAGGACAAGAACCCCGGCATACTGATCGCAGAAAGTGACCGATAACAACAGCACTGGCAAAACGGTATTCCATGACATGAAATCATCCCTTTTGGCACGCTTCGGAGACGCACTGGAACGTCATGGCGCTCTGATTGCATTCATCCAGTGGACGATGGTACTGCTCTACGGCCTGTTGCTGCTGGTACCGCTCGTATCCCCTTCGCACGATACGTCGCGTGTCGCCCGGGTCATATTCTGGGGAATCGGCTGGCCGCTGATCATATCGAGCGTCATGCTCTCCGGACGTTTCTGGTGCGGCCTTTTCTGCCCGGACGGTACGCTGACCGAATTCGCCAGCCGGCATGGCAAAAAACGCTCCATCCCGCGCTGGATACGATGGAAAGGTTGGCCATGTACCATGCTGGCACTCACCACACTGTACGGACAGGCCACCGGATTCCAGAACCACTTCCATACCACACTGGTTTTGCTGGGAATCCCGACCGTGTTCGCGCTGGTAACCGGCTATCTGTACGGAAACGGCAAACGCATCTGGTGCATGTACCTGTGCCCCGTCAACGGTCTTTTCGGCATGCTGGCAAAACAGGCCCCCCTCCACTTTCGTGTGGACAAGGAACAATGGGCAACATTTGCCGGAACACCCAAACGGATCAATTGTGCCCCGCTCATCAATATCCGCCAGATGCAAAGCGCTTCTGCCTGTCATGCCTGCGGCCGTTGCAGCGGCTATCGCAACGCGGTCAGACTCGCAGCGCGACATCCTGCACAGGAACTCCTGTCGGCCGACAGTCATTCGATCGACAATGCCGATCTGTTCCTCCTGCTCTGGTGCATGGCCGGTATCTGCACCGTCTCGCTTGCATGGCCGGAAAGCTTCTGGTACCGGCTGTACATGGAAACCATCCTGTCGGCCGGACTGCCTTTCGATACTGTCTTTCCATGGTGGCTGGCCGAAAGTCCGGCAGCCTTGTACCGCCTTTTTCTGATCGCGGCCGGTGGGACACTGCTCGGCACGGTTCTTTACGGAATGCTTCGTCTGGCAGGCAGGCTGGCAAACCTGCCATCATGGAAACCGCTGGCGCTGTGTCTGATTCCGCTGGTGGGCTGGGGCCTGTTTTCGGGAATTTGCCATATCAGTTTCTCCGTCTGGCAGGAATACGGTCTCTGCGCTATCTGGTACCGTACATTTGAATGGTGCATACTGGGATTTGCCAGCGCCGGTTCTTTATGGCTCGGCATGAAAAACATCCTGCCATACCGCGCGCCGGCACGTCTGGCAGCACTGGCGCTGTACGGCCTGTCCGCCCTGTTGCTGGATCTGGTCTGGCTGGTATAGCGGCTGACGCCGGCCGTCTATTCCAGTTCCAGCACCCTGTTTTCCGGTTCGTCGCGCGCGTGTGCCGGCGTTTCAGGAAATGACAGCCTGATCTCTCCCTTTTCATCAAGATCGACCGTAACGGCACCGCCATCGACGAGACGTCCGAACAACAACTCATCGGCCAGCGCTCTCCGGATCAAATCCTGTATCAGGCGCAACATCGGACGTGCGCCCATCAGCGGATCGAACCCCTTTTGCGCCAGCATCCTGCGCAAAGCATCGGTAAAGACGACCTCGACTTTCTTTTCATGCAACTGTTCTTCCAGCTGCATCAGGAACTTGTCCACCACACGCAGGATGATGGCTTCGTCAAGCGGTCTGAAACTGATAATGGCATCCAGACGATTACGGAATTCCGGCGTGAACAGACGTTTGATATCAGCCATTTCATCGCCCGCCTGACGACTTCCGGTAAACCCGATCGACGCTTTCTGGAGGCTTTCCGCACCCGCGTTGGTCGTCATGATGATAATGACATTGCGGAAATCGGCTTTCCTTCCGTTATTGTCGGTCAGCGTGCCATGATCCATCACTTGCAACAGGATGCTGAAAATATCCGGATGCGCTTTTTCGATTTCATCGAGCAGCAATACGGCATGCGGTTTACGGGTGATCGCCTCTGTCAGCAAGCCTCCCTGATCGAAACCGACATATCCCGGCGGAGCACCGATCATGCGACTCACGGCATGGCGTTCCATGTACTCGGACATATCGAAACGGATCAGTTCAATCCCCAGCGCAAAGGCAAGCTGGCGCGCCACTTCGGTTTTCCCGACACCCGTCGGTCCGGAAAAAAGAAATGCGCCGATCGGCTTGTCCTGCTTGCCGAGTCCTGCACGTGCCATCTTGATGCTGGCTGCCAATGCCTCGATCGCTTTATCCTGCCCGAATACGACATTTTTCAGGTCACGTTCCAGATTCTGCAATTTGGCACGATCATCCTGATTGACGGACTGCGCGGGAACACGGGCGATCCGTGCGATGATTTCCTCGATTTCAGCCTTGCCGATCGTTTTTTTCTGTTTCGATTTCGGCAAAATCCGCTGGGCGGCACCTGCTTCGTCGATCACATCGATCGCCTTGTCCGGCAAACGCCTGTCGTTGATGAAACGTGCGGACAATTCCGCTGCCGTCGTCAAGGCAGCCACGGAGTATTTGACCTTGTGATGTTCCTCGAAACGGGATTTCAGGCCACGCAGAATCTGCACCGTCTGTTCCACCGTCGGCTCGTTGATATCGATTTTCTGGAAACGCCGCGCCAATGCATGGTCTTTTTCGAACACATTGCGGAATTCGACAAAAGTGGTTGCACCGATACATTTGAGCTGTCCGCCGGACAAGGCTGGCTTGAGCAGATTGGAAGCGTCAAGTGTACCACCCGACGCGGAACCTGCTCCGATAATAGTATGGATTTCGTCAATGAAAAGAATTGCACCCGGATTTTCCCCGAGCTGCTTCAATACCGCTTTCAGACGCTGTTCGAAATCACCACGATATTTCGTCCCGGCCAGCAGCGCTCCCATATCGAGCGCATACACCACGGCATCCTGCAAAACGTCGGGAACCGTCTTCTGAGTGATCCGCCATGCCAGTCCTTCGGCTATCGCCGTCTTGCCGACACCCGCCTCACCGACCAGCAAGGGATTGTTCTTCCTGCGACGGCACAAAACCTGAATGACGCGGTCGATTTCTTCCTCGCGTCCGATCAGCGGATCAATCCTGCCGGCAGAAGCCTCGAGATTGAGATTCTGGGTATAAAGTTCCAGCGGCGACTCCCTGGTCTGTGCGGGATCGCCACGCGTTTCCTCCGCACCTTCCGTCTGCTTGGCCGGTTCCTGCTGCGTATTCTTGCGCACGCCATGCGAAATGTAATTGACCACATCCAGACGGGTCACTCCCTGCTGGTGCAGGAAATAGACGGCATGTGAATCCTTTTCTCCGAAAATGGCGACCAACACATTGGCGCCGTTGACTTCCTTTTTGCCATTGGACGAGGATTGCACGTGCATGATGGCACGCTGGATGACTCGCTGGAAACCCAGTGTCGGCTGGGTATCCACGTCAGCCGTTCCGGGAACCACCGGCGTATTGTCCCTGATGAAATCGCCCAGCATTTTCCTGAGATCATCCAGATTGGCGTTGCATGCCCTGAGCACATCCGATGCGGACGGATTGTCCAGCAATGCCAGCAGCAAATGCTCGACGGTAATGAATTCATACCGCGCCTGACGCGCCTCGACAAAGGCGGTATGCAAACTGACTTCCAATTCCTGCGCAATCATGCTTCCTCCATTGTGCACTGCAACGGGTGTCCTTCCTGGCGTGCATGCCGGATAACCTGTTTTACTTTCGTACTGGCGATATCCCGCGGAAAAATGCCGCATACACCTTTTCCTTCGTGATGCACCTTGAGCATGATCCGCGTCGCCATTTGTGTATCCTTGTGAAAATATTCCTGCAATATGAAAATCACGAAGTCCATCGGCGTAAAATCGTCATTCAACAGGATCACCTTGTACATCGGTGGCGGTTTCAGAACCGTTTCTTCCCTTTCGAGAAGCGTTTCGTTTCCCTGTCGTGTCACCATCGTTTCAACTTTATATGACTCAATAATATTTTCCTGTGCGCATGCGCAAGCACAGGTTCGATGATACGTGTTTTTGCTATTTCATGCAGCCGGCATGCCACCGGTCAGCCGTTTGCATCCCGAATTTTGGCCCCCCTCAAAAAACCTGTTTTTTTTGGGAAAATCGCTTGACTTTGCCTATCTTTACGCCAACAATGGTTCTGTTGATAAGGGCTTGGTCCCGCTTTTGTCAGCGATAAAAAAAACAAAAGGACTGGTTCGGATCAAATTCCATTTTATCCGATGGTTTCGTGAGTAAATGCATTTATAGAAAGACCCTTTTTTATGGCAACTGGTACAGTCAAGTGGTTTAACGATTCTAAAGGCTTCGGCTTTATTACCCCGGAAGACGGAGGCGAAGATTTATTCGCTCACTTTTCCGCAATTAACATGAGTGGCTTCAAAACCCTGAAGGAAGGCCAGAAGGTTCAGTTTGAAGTTACCCAGGGCCCTAAAGGCAAACAGGCATCCAACATCCAGTCCCTGTAATCCCAGTCATTGGATCAAGCCGGAAAAGCCCCGCTTCACGCGGGGTTTTTTCTTGCATATCACCCCGGCGAATGGTACCACGCCGTTTTTCAGGCCCGGCAGCGCAAATTCCTGTACACTGTCCAGATGTACATGACACTGGAAAAAATATTGCAAAGCCAAGGGTTCGGCAGCCGAAAATACTGCCGTGCCCTGATACTGGATCATCGGGTTTCGATTCATGGCAAACCATGCACCGACCCGAACGCCTCTTTTGAAACGACCGGTCTGGTATTTTCTCTGGAAGATCGAAACTGGACATACCGGGACAAACTGTATCTGGCGCTGCACAAACCCGCCGGTTATGAATGCTCGCACCAGCCGCAACACCATCCAAGCGTGTTTTCCCTGTTACCGCAACCGTTCATCCGGAGAGGCCTGCAATGCGTGGGCAGGCTTGATCAGGATACCACCGGCCTGCTGCTCCTGTCTGACGACGGCAATTTCATCCACCGGTACACGTCACCACGCAAAAACATCCCCAAGACCTATCATGTCACGACCGTCCACCCTGTGGACGACGGACTGATTTCCCGACTGAAAAACGGCGTGACGCTGCGCGACGAAAACATTGTCACCCGCGCGCTGCATTGTCAGGCGAATACGCACCGTCAGGTCACGCTGGTCATCGCGGAAGGCAAATACCATCAGGTCAAACGGATGATCGCCGCTGCGGGTAACCGGGTAGAGAACCTGCATCGCGCCGCCATCGGCGGATTTTCGCTGGATGTATCCCTTCCCGTCGGACACTGGCGCTTTCTCGATGAAACCGATCTGGCATCGCTCGACACACCAGGCACAATGTGAACGTCATCCCCCTTTTCGTTTCGGAATGAAAAGATCCGTAATCGTTCCAAGCCCTGCTTCCGCCGCCATCATGACTGTTTCCGACAGCGACGGATGCGGATGGATTGTCAGCGCGATATCGTCCAGATCGGCTCCCATTTCCAGCGCCAGTGTCATTTCCGAAAGCAGCTCGCCGGCATGTACACCGGTCACTGCCGCGCCCAGCAAACGCCCTGTTGTCTTGTTCCATAACAGCTTGGTTCGCCCGTCCTGCCTCCCCATCGCCAACGCACGCCCGGAAGCACTCCAGGGAAATACGGACTTTTCATAATCAATTCCCAGGCTGCGTGCCTCGCGTTCAGTCAGCCCCATCCATGCCACCTCCGGATCGGTATAGGCTACCGAAGGTACCGTCATGGCATCGTACTCCGTCTTGAGTCCCGCGATCGCTTCAGCGGCCACCCGCCCTTCATAACTGGCCTTGTGCGCCAGCATGGGTTCTCCGCAAATATCCCCGATGGCATAAATATGGGAAACATTCGTTTGCTGTCGCCGGTTGACGGCAATGAAACCGCGATCATCCACCTTGACACCTGCCGCTTCCGCTCCCACTGCCTTGCCGTTCGGTACCCGACCGACGGCCACCAGTACCCGGTCGAAGACCTGCGGTTCCGCCGGTGCGTTTTTTCCTTCGAACGTCGCCCTGAGCTGATGTCCGGATACTTCCAGTTTCTTGACCCGCGTATTCGTCAGGATCGCTTCATAACGCTTGCCTATCCGTTCCTGCAAGGGGCGTACCATATCCGGATCAGCCGATGCGATCAAGTCGCCGGAAAGTTCCGCGACCGTGACTCGCGAACCCAGTGCATCGTAAACACAGGCCATTTCCAGTCCGATAATGCCGCCACCGATCACCAGCATACGCTGCGGAATATCGTCCAGCCGCAACGCGCCGGTGGAATCGACCAGTGCCGGATGGCCGTACGGAAATCCCGGCAACTTCACGGCAGACGAACCGGCAGCGATGATGGCGTTCGAAAACTTCACTTGCCACTTGCCCTGCGAGCCCGATACCGTCATGCCATGCGCGCCCGAAAATGTCCCGACACCATGCAAGACCGTTATTTTCCTTGCAACCGCAAGCCCTGACAGTCCTTCGGTCAATTGATCGACCACTCGCTGTTTCCATTGCCGCAACTTCGCAATATCGATTTCCGGTTTGCCGAAACGGATGCCGCAAGCCGCCATCCCCTGCGCACCGGTGATGACACCGGCAGCATGCAACAATGCTTTCGACGGAATGCAACCGACATTCAGACATACTCCGCCCAATACCGGATAACGTTCGACCAGTACGACTTTCTGCCCGAGATCGGCTGCACGAAAAGCTGCCGTGTACCCGCCAGGTCCCGCGCCGAGCACCAGCGTATCGCATTCGATCGACATAACTTTTTCCGTGGCCGTATTTGCGGAAACGGCTATTGTCTTTCCGGCATCCTCCACATCCAGCAACAGCAATAACGAACCCTCCGATATACGGTCGCCCAGCCTGACTTTCATTTCCCGGACGATACCTGCCTGCGGCGACGGAATTTCCATACTCGCCTTGTCGGATTCCACCAGCACCAGCGACTGGTCACGTGCGATCTTCTCTCCCGCGGCAACCATCAGTTCGATGACTTCCACATCCCTGAAGTCGCCGATATCCGGCACACGTACTTCCACTGTCTTCATTTTCCGTATCCTTTCCGGTACTCCATCAACTCGCTATAACAGGGTTTCTTTCATATCGGAAAGCACCTTCGCCAGATACGTCGCAAACCGTACACCCTGTACACCATCGATCACGCGATGGTCGTATGACAATGACAGTGGCAGTATCAGCCGTGGCCGGAACTGCTCGCCATCCCAAACCGGCTGTGTCGTAATACGCGACAACCCGACAATCGCCACTTCAGGCGCATTTATCAACGGGGTGAAATACGTTCCGCCGATACTGCCCAGCGATGTAATGGTAAAGCTGGCACCTTGCATATCGGACGGATTGAGTTTACCTTCCCGTGCAAGCGACGAAAGCTGTGTCATTTCACGGGCGATCTGTATCACTCCTTTCCTGTCGGCATCGCGGATGACCGGAACCACCAGACCTTGTGCGGTATCGGTGGCGAAACCGATATGGTAATAACGCTTCAAAATCAGATTTTCGCCGGTCGCATCCAGCGAAGCATTGAATTCCGGATATTTTTTCAGCGCTGCCACACAAGCCTTGACCACGAAAGCCAGCACCGTCAGCTGGATATCTTCCTGACGGTATCTGCCATTGACTGATTTCCTGAAGGCTTCCAGCTCGGTCACATCCGCCTGTTCATACTGCGTTACATGGGGAATCATGACCCAGTTACGATGCAAATTGGGACCGCTGATCTTTTTGATACGCGACAACGGCTGCAGTTCCGTTTCGCCATACTGGCTGAAATCCAGCGATGGCCAAGGCGGCAAATTCATGACATTGTCGAAACGGTTTGGCGACCCCTCACGATTGAGCAAGGCACGGACATATCCCTGAACATCCGTCTTCATAATGCGTTCTTTCGGTCCCGTTCCGCGTACATGTCGCAAATCCACACCCAGCTCGCGTGCATATTTTCTGACTGAGGGAGAAGCATGCGGAAGAGCACCTTGCGCACGCGCGGCTTTCGTATCGTCCACCGCATGTCGCAGTCCGTTGTCCTGTGAAAGAGGAGATACCACGGAAACGGCGTCTTCCCGCCATTGCATTTCCATCCCCGCCTTTTTCCCGTTATCCGGCACATCACCGACATCGGCCGCCGCTTCTCCATCGTCTTCCACGTCGAGCAACAGCAATAACGAACCCTCCGATATACGGTCGCCCAGCCTGACTTTCATTTCCCGGACGATACCTGCCTGCGGCGACGGAATTTCCATACTCGCCTTGTCGGATTCCACCAGCACCAGCGACTGGTCACGTGCGATCTTCTCTCCCGCGGCAACCATCAGTTCAATAACTTCCACATCCCTGAAGTCGCCGATATCCGGCACACGCACTTCCACTGTCTTCATTTTTCGTATCCTTTCCGGTTTGTATGCATCAACATCCAGCCTCGTTCGACCTCATGCGCATGCCATACCGTTTACATGATGATCGGATTCGGTTTTTCGCTGTCAAGACCGTATTTGCCGATGGCTTGTGTCACCGTTTCAGCCGGAATATCACCCGCCTTGGACAAGGCATCCAATGCGGCGACGGTGACGTAATACCGGTCAATCTCGAAAAAGCGCCGCAAGTTGGCACGTGTATCCGACCTGCCGAAACCGTCCGTGCCCAGCACAGTATAGGAACGGCCTTCCGGTATATATGCCCGTATCTGTTCCGCAAACAGCCTGACATAATCCGTGGCGGCAACGATCGGCCCGGAAGTTTTCGCCAGACATTCCGTGGCATAGGGTACTTTCTGTGTTTCTTCCGGATGCATCATGTTCCAGCGAGTGATTTCATTGCCTTCGCGCGCCACCATCGTAAACGAAGTGACGGACCAGATATCGGCCGCGACGTTCCAGTCATCCCTGAGCAATTCGACCGCGGAAAGCATTTCATGCGTGATCGCACCGGAACCCAGCAACTGCACACGATGCCGCAATGCTTTCTCGCCTTCCTGCAACAGATACATTCCCTTGATGATGCCGTCTTCCTGTCCGGGTTTCATGCCGGGTTGCGGATACGATTCGTTCATGACGGAAATATAGTAAAAAACGTCTTCCTGTTCGCCGACCATACGCCTGACACCATCCTGTATGATGACGGCCACTTCATGCGCAAACCCCGGATCGTAGGGCATGCAATTCGGGATGGTGGCGGCAAATACATGGTTCTGCCCATCCTCATGCTGCAAGCCTTCCCCGTTGAGTGTCGTCCGCCCTGCCGTCCCACCGATCAGGAAACCTCTGGCCATCATGTCGGCAGCTGCCCACATCAGATCGCCGGTTCGCTGGAAACCGAACATGGAGTAATAGGTATAAAACGGCAACATGATGCGGTTGTTCGAAGAGTATGATGTCGCCGCTGCGATCCATGATCCCATACCGCCCGCTTCGGTAATCCCTTCCTGCAAAATCTGTCCCGATTTGTCCTCGCGGTAATACATGACTTCATCCGAATCGACCGGTTCGTACAACTGACCTTTCGGATTGTAAATACCGATTTGCCGGAACAAGCCTTCCATACCGAACGTTCTGGATTCATCGACCATGATCGGCACGATCCGCCGTCCGGTTTCCTGCGTCCTGAGCAAAATACCGAGCGCACGGACATATGCCTGTGTCGTGGAAATCGAACGTCCCGGGTGTGTCGGCTCCAGCAGCGCATCGAATGCAGACAACGGTGGAACCGGCAACCGTTCATCGGCCTTCTGGCGACGATGCGGCAGATAACCGCCCAATGCCTTGCGTCGTTCATGGAGATAAACCATTTCCGGCGCATCTTCCGGAGGCTGGTAAAACGGTATCTCGTCGAGCCGTTCATCGGGAATCGGCACACCAGCACGATCACGCAATGTCCGGATAGTACGGTCATCGAGTTTCTTGACCTGATGGGCGATATTCAATGCCTCGCCTGCATCTCCCATCCCATACCCCTTGACCGTCTGGCACAAAATGATCGTCGGCTGTCCGGTATGCTCCTGGGCAGCCTTGTACGCGGCATATACTTTTTGCGGATCGTGTCCGCCACGTGACAGACGCCACAATTCATCGTCCGACATGTTTTTGACCATTTCCAGCAATCTCGGATCCTTGCCGAAAAAGTGTTGCCGGACATAGGCACCGTCTTTTGCCTTGTAACTCTGGTATTCCCCGTCGACCGTTTCCATCATGACTCTTTTGAGGACATTGTCGCGGTCACGCGCGAGCAATTCATCCCAGTCGCTGCCCCAGATCACCTTGATGACATTCCAGCCGGCCCCTCTGAAATCCGCTTCCAGTTCCTGAATGATTTTGCCGTTTCCGCGAACCGGTCCGTCAAGACGCTGCAAATTGCAGTTGACCACCATAATCAGATTGTCGAGCGATTCACGCGAGGCAAGACTGATCGCACCTTTCGCTTCCGGCTCATCCATTTCGCCGTCGCCGCAGAATACCCAGACCTTGCGTCCCGTCGTATCCGAAATACCTCGCGCATGCAGATATTTCAGGAAACGTGCCTGATAAATGGCCATCAGCGGCCCCAATCCCATGGAAACCGTCGGGAACTGCCAGAAACCGGGCATCAGCCTGGGATGCGGATACGACGACAAGCCATTGCCGCCGACTTCACGCCGGAAATGCTCCAGCTGTTTTTCCGACAATCGTCCCTCGATAAAGGCACGTGCGTAAATCCCCGGTGAGGAATGCCCCTGAAAATACACCAGATCACCGTCGAACTCTTTGGTCGGTGCACGCCAGAAATGGTTGAATCCGGTACCGAACATGGTGGCGACCGACGTGAACGAAGCGATATGTCCACCCAGATTGTCGCCATCACGGTTCGCCCTGACCACCATGGCCATGGCGTTCCATCGCATCCATGCTCTCAACCGTGCCTCATAGGCCATATTGCCGGGAGAGCGTTGTTCACGATCGGGGGGAATAGTATTGATATAGGCCGTATTGCTGGAAAAGGGAAGATTGATGCCCTTTTGCCTGGCGACATCGGCCATGCGCTCCATCAGATAATGCGCCCTTTCCGGCCCTTCGTTTTCGATCACGGAATGCAGTGCTTCTATCCATTCCGATGTTTCCTGCTCATCCGGATCCTGGTAGTGAATGAAAACATCATCCTGCTGATTCGCCATAAACTCCTCCCTGTGTCGAGAAACGGAACGAAAACCGAAAAAAGCAAGCCTTTGAAAAAATGATAAACCATAAATCCGTCACGCCTGCCCGGACACAGAGAAAAAGTGATCGCTTACACAGATACCAAACAAAAACCGTGCAACCCCTTCATAAAATACGTATTTTCGTGTAGCGTATAGGGTTTACTTGCTGTCAAGTGCAAGAAACGTTCGAAAATTATCATCGTATAATGCTTTTTTAACGGTTTTTTTATTCATCAGAGAACATGACTGCCCAAATTATCAACGGAAACGATCTGGCCAGGGAAATTCGCAAGGATATCGCCGAACGCGCCGCCAAACTGACGGCTGCCGGCGAAACGCCGGGACTGGCCGTTATTCTGGTCGGAGACAGTCCGGCCTCCATGGTTTACGTACTGAACAAGGAACGTGCCTGCAAGGCGAACGGCATCCGTTCCATTCTCGAAAAATACGACGCCAGCTTTACCGAAGAACAGTTGCTTGAACGTATCCGTGTGCTGAACGCCGATCCGACCGTTCATGGTATTCTGGTCCAGTTGCCGCTGCCGGATCATATCGACCCGCGCAAGGTAATCGAAGCGATCGATCCAGCCAAGGACATGGACTGCTTCAGCGTCTTCAATACCGGCATGCTGATGACCGGCCAGCCGAGAATCAAGCCTTGTACCCCTCACGGCGTCATGAAAATGCTGGAATCCATCAATTATCCGATCCGCGGCGCCCATGCCGTCATCGTCGGGGCATCCAATATCGTCGGCAAACCGATGTCCATGCTGCTGCTTCAGGCCGGTGCGACGATTACCATCTGCAATTCCAAAACCCGTGATCTGGGCCACCACACACGACTGGCCGATATCCTGATCGCTGCCACCGGCCAGCGCAACATCATCAAGGCCGATATGGTCAAACCGGGCGCAGTCGTGATCGACGTCGGTGTGGAACGCGATGAAAACGGCAAACTCTGGAGCGATGTCGATTTCCCGAATGTCAAGGAAGTTGCCGGTTACATCACTCCGGTTCCGGGTGGCGTCGGTCCGATGACCATCACCATGCTTCTGGAAAACGCCATCGAAGCGGCCGAGAAAAAACTGCAAAGCCGGCAAAAACAATAACCGGCCAGCCGCTCGGGAAGGTACGCAATTGCGTACCTTTTTCATTTGAACCGATCTCATCCTGAAGGAGTACCCGATGTCCAATCCACTGCTGAATTTCGAAGGTCTTCCACTGTTCGACGCTATCCGTCCGGAACATGTCACGCCGGCTATCGGAACCCTGCTTGATCGCTGCAAATCCGTTGTCGCTAAACTGGAAGCACCCATGGCTGAAATCACCTGGGACAATTTCGTCACACCACTTGACGACTGCACCGAACAGCTCAGTCGCGCCTGGGGCATTGTCGGCCATCTGAGCGCCGTCGTGGACACCCCCGAACTGCGTGCCGCCTACAACGAAAACATTCCGCGTATCACCGAATTCTGGACATCCCTTTCACAGAATCAGGCACTGTTCGAAAAATACAAGGCGCTTGCCAATGCCGCCTCGTTCGACTCGCTGAGTCCTGCACGCCGCCGCGTCATCGAAAACACGCTGCGCGACTTCCGTCTGGGCGGCGCCGAATTGCCGGACGAAAAGAAAAAACGCTTCGCGCAAATCCAGGAAAAAACGGCGTCCCTCTCGACACGCTTTTCGGAAAATATACTGGATGCCACCAATGACTTCGAACTGCTCGTCGAGGATGCATCCGAACTGAAAGGATTGCCCGAAGACATTCTGCTGGCAGCACGTGCTGCCGCACAGGCTGAAAACAAGACCGGCTACAAGTTCACACTGCATTTCCCGTCGTTCTATCCGGTCATGCAATATGCTGACAACCGTGCCATCCGCGAAAAGATGTATCGCGCGAATGCGACCCGTGCATCGGAATTTGGCGCAAAACCGGAGTGGGACAACACCGGCATCATCCGCGAGCTGTTACAGCTGCGCAAGGAAGAAGCACTGCTTTTGGGATACCCGAACTACGCCGAAGTCTCGCTGGTTCCGAAAATGGCACGGTCTCCTGGCGAAGTCATTTCCTTTCTGGAAGATCTGGCCACGAAAGCACGCCCCTATGCCGAAAAAGACCTTGCCGAACTGAAACGTTTCGCACACGAAAAACTCGGCATTAACGACTTGCAGGCATGGGATCTGGCCTATGTCTCCGAAAAAATGCGTCAGGAACGCTATGCCTTTTCTGTACAGGAGGTCAAACAGTATTTCCCGGAACCGGAAGTGCTGGCCGGTCTTTTCCGTGTCGTCCAGACCCTGTATTCGGTTTCCATCCTTCCCGACAAGGCTCCGGTATGGCATCCGGACGTCAAGTTTTTCCGTATCGAAAAAAACGGCAAACTGATCGGACAGTTCTATATGGACTTGTACGCCCGCCCTGGCAAGCGGGGCGGTGCATGGATGGACGACGCACGAAGCCGCCGCGTCACAATACATGGCATCCAGACACCGGTCGCCTATCTGACATGCAATTTCTCCTCGCCACTTGAAAAAGACGGCAAACGGCAACCTGCGCTTTTCACGCATGATGAAGTCATGACGCTGTTCCACGAATTCGGTCACGGCATGCATCACCTGCTGACCCGTGTCGATGAACTGGGCGTATCCGGCATTTCAGGCGTCGAATGGGACGCTGTCGAACTGCCTTCACAATTCATGGAAAATTTCTGCTGGGAATGGCAAGTGGTTTCTCACATGAGCTCGCACATCGACACCGGAAAACCCTTGCCGAAAACCCTGTTCGACAAAATGTTGGCCGCCAGAAACTACCAGTCCGGCCTGCAAATGCTGCGCCAGGTCGAATTCTCGCTTGCCGACATGCATCTGCATTACGATTACGATCCGGATGGTTCGCGCACACCACAAGACGTTCTGGATGACATCCGTCGACGGTATGCCGTCGTCATTCCGCCGTCGTTCAACCGTTTCCTGCAATCGTTCAGCCACATCTTCGCCGGCGGTTATGCCGCAGGCTATTACAGCTACAAATGGGCGGAAGTTCTCTCGGCCGATGTTTACAGTGCTTTCGAGGAATCGCTGGCACAAGGAAACGATCTGCTCTCCCCTGCCATGGGGGCGCGACTGCTCGAAGAAATCCTCTCGGTCGGCGGTTCACGTCCTGCGCTTGAATCGTTCATCGCTTTCAGGGGCCGTCCTCCATCCATCGACGCCTTGTTGCGGCATAACGGGCTCGTTGCGCAAACCGCTTCGGCTTGCTGACCACTCCAGGGACGGCACAACCTGCCGTCCCTGCATGTCCCGTCAAAAGAAAATATCTCTGACCCGTACATTTCCCGGAAAAGCAGGCTGTCAAAATCTTTGCTAAGCGCCAGAAATCGTTTCATAATGAAGCCCGCTTTCCGGATCCATTTCGAGCCATTGCACAGACTGCATGTGACATGACCAGAATCGAATTTCGTACACACATCGCCGACAAGATCGGTTATACCTGCCGTCTGGTGCGCAAGGCGTTGTCCAGCGCACCCGGTAGCAGAATCATCCTATTTTCAACGGACAGAGTCCTGTTGAACCGACTGGACGATGCGCTCTGGACATTTTCCGAATCCGATTTTCTGCCGCATGCCATGATCGGCGACCGCCAGTCACCGTATTCCCCCGTCATTCTGGCATCAGACGATCACGCCGATATGCCGCATTACGATATTCTGGTCAACTTGTCCCCTGTCGTTCCTGCCTGCTTCGCACGGTTTGACCGTATCATCGAACTGGTATCGTCAGATCCTGACGACACACAGGCCGGACGGCAACGATATATCCATTACCGAGAACAGGGATATACCCTGCATCATGAAACAGCACAATAATGAATAATCAGAACGACTCCCCATCTGCCGGCCGTCTGCCGCACCCGGTTCAGGAAAACCGTGATACCGGCAATGCATCATTCGTCGCCGACGACTATCCGGTACTGACCGATATTCTTTCCGATCTGCCCGATCTGGCCGACGCCCTGCAAAACGAAACGGCATGGAACGAACTGGAACAACGCCTGTCGGATCGCATCCTGCAACGGATCGAAGACCGCATCCAGTTCATTCTTGAAGAAACCATCCGGCAAAACCTGACCGACAGTATCGGCAAAATGACCGGTACGCTGGTTTCCGAAATCAAGAACGACCTGCAAAGCACCCTGGATGTCGTCGTCACCCATGCCGTGACCGATGAGCTGCACCGGTTGAGGCAAAAAGAATTTTTTTCCGAAAGCAATCATCTTAAAATAACGGGAAAAAACGGTTCCACAAACTGACGGAACCCAAACAGATCGACAAAGAGGCAAATTGTGAAAGTCATCGTATTAGGATCGGGTATAACGGGAACGGCCGCCGCCTGGTTTTTGCGCCAGGCCGGACACGAAGTCACTGTCATCGAACGCCGTCCGGGAGCTGCACAGGAAACCACTTTCGGCAACGGCTCGCAAATTTCTGTTTCCCATTCGGAACCCTGGGCCAATCCTTCCGCCCCCTCGAAAATCCTGAAATGGCTGGGCAAGGACGATGCACCGCTTCTCTACCGTTTCCGCGCCGAACAGCTTCAGTGGGAATGGGGCGCACGTTTCCTGCTGGAATGTACCCCGAAACGGACGGCACACAATACACGCCAGTGCGTTGCCATGGCCGATTTCAGCAAACGCACCTTGCGTGCACTCCGTGAAGAAGCCGGTATCGAATATACTCACCTGTGCCGCGGCATCATGCACTTTTACACCGACAAGGCTGACTACGAAGCCTCGAAAGCCGGCGCGAAACTGATGACCTCGCTCGGATGCCCACGCAATACGATCACACCTGACGAAGTGATACAGCTCGAACCGGCACTTTCACCGGTCAGGGACAAACTGGTCGGTGGTGATTTCACGCCTGACGATGAACACGGTGACTCGCGCGAATTCACTGTCGCGCTTTCGCAAAAAGCTGCCGAAAAAGGCGTCGATTTCCGCTTCAATACGACAGCTACACGGCTTCTGACTGCCGGTACCGGCGCAGCCGCACGTATCGTCGCGGTGGAAACGATTTCACCGACCGGCGAATTCGAGGTATTCCATGCCGATGCTTTCGTCATCTCACTGGGCAGTTTTTCGGCACCATTCCTCAAACCGCTCGACATCCATCTGATGATCTATCCCGCCAAGGGGTACTCTGCGACATTCCCTGTCATCGATCCCGACAAGGCACCTTACATATCGCTGATCGATGCCGGACACAAACTCGTATTCTCCCGGCTGGGCAACCGGCTTCGTGTGGGGGGGACAGCCGAAATGAACAGTTATGGCCGCCAACTCAACGAAGCACGCTGTCAGGCACTGGTACGGCGTACATCGGAACTTTTCCCGGAAGCATGCGACTTCAGCCAGCCGCATTTCTGGACCGGGCTGCGTCCGATGACACCTTCCAACATTCCTTATATCGGCAAGACACCGTACGGCAACCTCTTTCTGAATACGGGGCACGGCACACTGGGCTGGACGATGGGTTGCGGTTCCGGACGTGCCATCGCCGACATCGTCTCCGGCAAAAAACCGGAAGTCGATTTCGAGTTCTGCGGAATGAAATAAAACGACATGTCGAAAAAGAAAACGTCCGCACCACAACCGTGCCCATGCGGTAATCCGTCATTCGAGACATGCTGCAAACCTTATCTGACGGGAGAAGCGACCGCAGGAGATGCATTGTCACTCATGCGTTCCCGGTACAGTGCCTATGTAACGGAAAACGAAGACTATCTTCGTGAGACCTGGGCCGAGGAAAACCGCCCGTCAGGAACCATCATCGAAAAAAATTCGCACCTCAAATGGGTCGGTCTGAAAATCATCGGTCATCAGGAACACGAAGACCGTGCGACCGTGGAATTCATTGCGCAATACAAGCAAAACGGACGCATGCAAAAACTGCATGAAATCAGCCGCTTCATCCGCAAGGATGCGCAATGGTACTATTTCGACGGCACCTATTTTTAACCTTTAGATTCCATCCGTTCAAGTGAACTCTACGCATTCCCGTTCATCAGACTGGATCAAACGCAGTCTGGCAAGTGTCTGGCATCCCTGCACCCAGATGCAGCATCATGAAACCCGCCCGCTCGTGGCACTGAAAAGCGGCAAGGGCGTCTGGTTGTACGATCAGGACGGCAACCGCTATTTCGATGCCATCAGTTCGTGGTGGACAAACCTGTTCGGGCACAGCAATCCCTTCATCAACCAGGCACTCAAAAAACAGCTCGACACGCTGGAACATGCCATGCTGGCCGGTTGTACCCATGAACCGGTCATCGAGCTGTCGGAAAAACTCTCGGCCCTGACATCCCATACACTGGGACACTGTTTTTATGGTTCCGATGGCGCATCGGCTGTCGAAATCGCACTCAAGATGAGTTTCCATTACTGGAAAAACGCGGGAAAGCCACAGAAACAGGAATTCGTCTGTCTGGAAAACAGCTATCACGGTGAAACCATCGGTGCCTTGTCCGTCACGGATGTCACCCTGTTCAGGGACGCTTATGCCCCACTGATCAGAAACGCCCATATCATCGCGTCGCCTGACAATCGCAAGGCAGCCACGGGGCAAACGGCGGAAGATGTCGCGATTGCGGCAGCAGCCAGACTGGAAATGCTTTTGCAGCAAAACGCCGACCGGATCGCCGCCGTCATCGTCGAACCGCTCATCCAGTGCGCAGCCGGATTCGTCATGTATTCCCCGGAATACATGAGGCGCGTCCGTGCCTTGTGCAACCGTTATCATGTCCATCTGATCGCGGACGAAATCGCTGTCGGTTTCGGCAGGACCGGCAGTTTCTTTGCCTGCGAACAGGCAGGCATCTGGCCGGATATGCTCTGTCTGTCCAAAGGCATTACCGGCGGTTATCTGCCGCTTTCTCTTGTCATGACGACCGACACCGTATTCCGCGCTTTTTACGACAGCGACATCACGCGCGGATTTTTGCACTCCCATTCCTATACGGGTAATCCGCTGGCATGCCGCGCCGCACTGGCAGTTCTTGAACTTTTCAGGCACAACGATGTCATCAACCATAACCGGATCATCGCTGGCAAACTCGACCAGGCACTCACTCCCCTGAAAAGCCATCCGGCCATCCGGCATTTCCGCCACCTTGGCATGATCTGGGCATTTGATGTCACGATGACGCCAGAAGAACAAACGACCTTTGCGGGACGTTTTTTCGAAACCGCGCTCAAACATGAACTGTTGATACGCCCGATCGGCAACACCGTTTACCTGATGCCGCCCTATATCATCGGCGACAGCGATATCGAACTGCTGGCCGCCGGGGTGACTGCCGTACTGAAAGAGGTTATACCATCATGAATCCGCTATCGTATTTCATTACCGGAACAGATACGGAAATCGGAAAAACCACCCTGTCTTGCACCCTGATCCGCGCTCTTGCCGGAAAAGGATTGCGTGTCGCGCCGATGAAACCGGTCGCCGCAGGCGCCTCGCAAGTCGATGGTGTCTGGCACAACGAAGATGTGGATGCGCTCATGTCGGCATCCAACATGACCCTGCCTGTCTCACTGGTCTCGCCTTTTCTGCTGAAAACGCCGATCGCACCACACCTGTCGGCCAAACTGGATGGACAAGTCATCGACTTGCAGCACATCCTCTCCTGCTACCGTACACTGTGCGAACAGGCAGATGCCGTCATCGTCGAAGGTGTCGGAGGATTTTGTGTACCATTCACACAAGACACGTCAAGCGCCGATCTCGCGGTACAATTGAACCTTCCTGTCATTCTGATCGTCGGCCTGAAACTCGGCTGCATCAACCATGCCCTGCTCACGGCCGAAGCGATCCGTGCTCGCGGCCTGAAACTGGCAGGATGGATCGCCAACCGGATAGAACCTTTCATGCCTTACGGCGACGAAAACATCCAGACACTCGAAGCGCTTATTGGTGCACCGAGACTGGGAACAATGCCTTATCTCGAGTCATTCGCGCAGGCAGACAGCTATCTGGACTTTCATCACCTGCCAGACTGGCCCTTGTAAAACCGATACAAAGAAAGAGTGTTATGTCACAACCGATTACGTTTTATCCACGCACCCCCGCATCTCCCGCTTCCGAACCGGAAACATGGCCAGTAAAAGACATTCTGGAACTGTATGAACTCCCGTTTCACGAGCTGATGTTCCGTGCGCAAGAAGTCCATCGTGCCAACTTTCCCGACGGAGACATCGAACTGGCGACACTGATTTCACTGAAAACCGGCGCTTGTACCGAAGACTGCGGTTACTGCTCGCAATCCATCCATCACAAAACAGAAGTAACCCCAAGCAAGATGCTCAGTCTGGATACCGTACTGGCCGCGGCACGTAAAGCCAAAGAAAACGGTGCGACACGGTTTTGCATGGGAGCATCCGGACGTTCTCCCAACGACCGCGATTTCGACAAATATCTGGAAATCGTCCGTGCCGTCAAGGCGCTCGGACTGGAAACCTGCATGACGCTTGGCATGCTCAAGGAAGAACAGGCTCAAAAACTCAAGGAAGCGGGACTGGACTATTACAACCATAATCTGGATACCGCACCCAGCCATTATGCCAACATCATATCCACCCGCACTTATCAGGACCGTCTGGACACACTTGGCCGCGTCCGCAAGGCAGGCATCAAGGTCTGTTGCGGAGGGATCATCGGGATGGGTGAATCCCGGCAACAGCGCGCCGAACTGATTTCGCAGCTGGCCAACCTGAATCCGTACCCGGAAGCCGTACCGATCAATCATCTGGTTCCGATCAAGGGTACACCGTTATTCAACGTCGAACCGCTCGATCCGCTGGAATTCGTCCGGACAATCGCCGTCACCCGTATCGTCATGCCACAAGCGCGCGTACGAATGTCGGCAGGCCGGCACGAACTGGGCGAAGCCATCCAGACACTTTGCTTCCTGGCTGGCGCAAACTCCATCTTCTACGGCGAAAAACTGCTGACGACCGACAATTCCGAAGCCAACGAAGACCGTGCCCTTCTGGCACGTCTGGGGCTGAAAACCCATGAGTCCACCGAGATCAAGGCAAGAATGCCCGGAACCGAAAAACATGACCATACGCATTCTGTACTATAACGAAGGCGAAAATCCGGATGAATGGCTGCCTGCCCTGGCGGCAGCAATGCCACATGCCGATATTCGTCTGTGGCATAAAGGCGATGACGCACCGGCTGACTATGCACTCGTCTGGCATCCGCCCGATGAGCTGTTGCGTAACCGGCGTGGTCTCAAGGCCGTCTTCAATCTGGCGGCCGGTGTCGATGCTCTCCTGTCGCAAAGTCATCTCATTCCGGAAAACGTACCGGTTTTCAGACTGGAAGACGCCGGTATGGCCATCCAGATGGCGGAATATGCCACGTACGCCACGCTGCGTTATTTCCGCCGATTCGACGAATATGAACGACAGGCACGCATGAAAGTCTGGGACATGCTAACACCCCACGTGCGTGAGCATTTCACCGTCGGCATCATGGGAATGGGCGTCATGGGAACAGCCATTGCACGATCACTCATGCCGTTTCGCTTTCCGCTTCGCGGCTGGAGCCGCACCAGAAAAGAAATCGATGGCGTCACCGGCTATTACGGCAACGATCAGCTCGCCGGATTTCTGGATGGCCTGCACCTGCTCATCTGCGTATTGCCACTGACACCTGAAACGGCCGGCATCCTCAATCTGGCAAATTTCCGCCATCTCGGACATGGCGCATGCCTCATCAATCTGGGACGTGGCGAACATCTCGTCGATGATGACCTGCTTTGCGCCATGGCAGAAGGCCGGATACGTGCCGCCACGCTGGATGTCACCTCCAGTGAACCGCTTCCTCCGGAACATCCGTTCTGGAATCACGACGACATCACCATCACACCCCACATCGCCGGACTGACCTTTTGCCAGGAAACAGTCATGCAAATCGCACAGATGATCGCCGCCTTCGAACGAGGCGAAAAACTGACCGCATGTGTCGATCGCGTCGCCGGCTACTGAAAAACGAAAAGGCTGCATGCAACGACATGCAGCCCGTCAGAAAGGGAACCCCGCCTGTGCCGCTATGTCGGCATCTTGAACCGAAGGTTCAAGGTGGTCACGGTAAGTCGGATTTCGGGTTCATCGAACGAGCGATGATCACGCCCATCCGTCAAGATTCCGCAACCTGTGCTCAGAAATGGTTCAAAGAATATATGACAATCACGAACACCGCAGGGTAGTTTTAGTCTACCTGAATAAGAGTATCTGTCAACCGCCGATTTTCGAAAAATCGCGCCCTTCAGAAAAGATCGTCCTGCGGGACCAGCGCCTGATCCAGCACACTGTTCATGGCATCTATCTTCTGCTTGATTTCCGCCATGGACATCCCGGATAGCGGACCGCTCGGCGACTTGATCGCCAACAGTTCCGCCGCGATAGACAGCGACGCCATGATCGCGATCCTGTCGTTACCCTTGATCTTTCCGGTATCGCGAATCGCGCACATTTTCTTGTCAAGATACGCCACAGCTTCTTTCAACTTGTCCTTTTCGTCATCATGGCATGCCAGACGATAGGACTGCCCCATAATGGTCACATCAATTTGTATCATTGGACACTCCTTCTGCATTTTCTACGGCCGGCAAGGTTTGGATCAGCGAAGACACACGCTGCCGCGCTCCCTCCATCCGTTCCGAAAGCTGCTGGTTTTCCATCGTCAATTCCGCATTCTTCAAACGCAGATCGGCATTCTCACGTCTCAAGGCCTGAGTCAGACTGGCCAGCTGACTGATTTTTTCCGACAATACATCAAATTCTGAAATCATATTCAAAGGTCACCAATAGAATAAACATTGACACCCGGCAAAAACGGCTGGTTGCGCGCTGGCACGCTCTTGTGTAGCATTTTTACCCCAAATTCTAACGCCGTCCGGATATTATCCGGAATATTTTGTTCAATCCGGATAACATATCGCTATCGCTGGCGCCGAAAGACGAGTTTTCCATTTCATCTGGTACATCACGCCGTGTCAAACCCATCCATGAACATTTCCATCATCACCATCGACGGCCCGACCGCATCCGGAAAAGGAACCGTTGCACGAATCGTCGCCGAAAAACTCCACTTTCATTACCTCGATTCCGGAGCATTGTATCGTCTGACCGCCTTATCCGTCATACGTTCCGGCATCAATCCGGATGATACAGGTCAAATCGCCGAAATGGCCCGCAACCTGCCCTGCCGTTTCGAAAAAGAACACATTTTTCTCGGCGATGAAGATGTCACCGATGCCATCCGCTCGGAAACCATCGGCAATATGGCTTCGAAAATCGCCGCCATTCCTGCGGTAAGACAAGCACTGACCGATTTGCAAACCGGCTTTAGAAAAGCGCCCGGTCTGGTGGCGGACGGACGGGACATGGGAACTGTCATTTTCCCTGAAGCCGATCTCAAGATATTTCTGACCGCCAGTGTCGATATCCGTGCGGAAAGACGATATAAGCAGTTGTTGGAAAAAGGAATTCCTGCTAACATTGACAATCTGCGCAATGATTTGATCGAACGGGACAAACGCGACACCCAACGTCAGACTGCACCGCTTGTCGCTGCACCTGACGCCATCACGCTCGATACATCGACCCTGAATATCCAGGAAACGGTCGAACGTGTACTGGATCTGTTTGCCCGTACCATCCGATCGCGCAGTTGAGGTTCCCACCTCTTTGGCCCCGTCAAGGTGCAAGGCCTTTGCGGGTATTTGACAACCTGACCCGGTTCGTTCCACAGGGAATGACCGGCTTTTCACAACTTATATATGCCTACTGCTGCATCTACCCAGGATTCCGGAATGGAAAGTTTTGCCGCTTTATTTGAAGAATCTCTTGCCCGTCATGACATGCGCTCCGGCGAAGTCATCTCGGCCGAAGTCGTCCGCATCGACCACAATTTCGTCGTCGTCAATGCCGGACTGAAATCCGAATCCTTTATTCCTATCGACGAATTCAAAAACGACGTCGGCGAACTGGAAGTCAAGGTCGGTGACTATGTCTCCGTTGCCATCGAATCGCTTGAAAACGGTTATGGCGACACCATCCTGTCCCGTGACAAGGCCAAACGCCTCGCCTCCTGGCTGGCACTGGAAAAAGCCATGGAATCGGGCGAAATCGTCACCGGTACCGTCAACGGCAAGGTCAAGGGCGGTCTGACCGTACTGACCAACGGTATCCGCGCTTTCCTGCCGGGTTCCCTGGTGGATACCCGTCCTGTCAAGGACACCACGCCTTATGAAGGCAAGACCCTGGAATTCAAGGTCATCAAGCTTGATCGCAAGCGCAACAATGTCGTTCTGTCCCGCCGTGCCGTCGTCGAAGCCTCCATGGGCGAAGAACGCCAGAAACTGATGGAAACCCTGAAAGAAGGCACCATCGTCAACGGTATTGTCAAGAACATCACCGATTACGGTGCATTCATCGATCTCGGCGGCATCGACGGTCTGCTGCACATCACCGATCTGGCATGGCGTCGTGTTCGCCATCCGTCCGAAATGCTGACGGTCGGCCAGGAAATCACCGCCAAGGTTCTGAAATACGACCAGGAAAAGAACCGCGTTTCGCTGGGCGTCAAACAGCTCGGAGACGATCCATGGACCGGACTTTCCCGCCGTTATCCGCAGGGTACCCGCCTGTTCGGCAAGGTCACCAACCTGACCGATTACGGTGCTTTCGTTGAAGTCGAACAGGGCATCGAAGGTCTGGTACACGTATCCGAAATGGACTGGACCAACAAGAACGTCGCACCGAACAAGGTCGTCAAGCTGGGCGACGAAGTCGAAGTCATGGTACTGGAAATCGACGAAGAACGTCGCCGTATCAGCCTGGGCATGAAACAGTGCAAACCGAACCCGTGGGAAGAATTCGCCGACACCCACAAGAAAGGCGACAAGGTCAGCGGTGCCATCAAGTCCATCACCGACTTCGGCGTATTCATCGGCCTGCCTGGCAATATCGACGGTCTGGTTCACCTCTCCGACCTGTCCTGGACGGAACCTGGCGAAACAGCTGTCCACAACTTCAAGAAGGGTGATGAACTCGAAGCAGTCGTTCTGGCCATCGACGTCGAACGCGAACGTGTTTCGCTGGGCGTCAAACAGCTCGAAGGCGATCCGTTCAACAACTACATCGCCATGAACGACAAGGGTTCCGTCGTGACCGGTACGGTCAAGTCGGTAGAACCGAAAGGTGCAGTCATCCAGCTCAACGATGACGTCGAAGGTTATCTGCGCGCTTCGGAAATCTCCCGCGACCGTGTGGAAGATGCCGGTTCCCATCTGAAAGTCGGCGATCAGGTCGAAGTCATGATCATCAACATCGATCGCAAGTCCCGTTCGCTGCAGCTGTCGATCAAGGCAAAAGACCAGATGGAAACCCAGGAAGCCATGCAGAAGATCCAGAACGATTCGAGCGCTGCTTCCGGCATGACCAGTCTGGGCGCCTTGCTCAAAGCAAAATTCGACAACAAGCAATAATCACGAGTGCACAATGACCAAATCCGAATTGATCATTTCTTTGGCAAACAGCTATCCACAACTGTTGGCCAAAGACGCTGAACTGACCGTGAAAACCATACTGGATGCCATGGCAGACGCCCTGGCGGGCGGTCAGCGCATCGAAATTCGCGGTTTCGGCAGTTTTGCACTGAGCGTCCGTCCGCCAAGAATCGGTCGTAATCCACGTTCCGGCGAAAAGGTACACGTAGAAGCCAAGCGGGTACCGCATTTCAAGCCCGGAAAGGAATTGCGGCAACGTGTCGATTCAGCAGCAAAAGCGGACTGACAGCGCTTGTTTCGATTAAGCTTTCTCAATCCAAAAGGGCATCTTCGGATGCCCTTTTTCACGTACAATCATACCTTCGCAGCAATATGCGCTTTATGAAAACCGTCACAAGGACTGAATCATGAAATGGCTCTCCCGTATAATCGCTGCGGTCCTTTTCATATTTTTTTTCATACTGGCCCTGAAAAATACCCAGGAAACAGCCTTATACTTTTTCTGGGGATATGAACTGCGCGGACCGCTGGTACTGATTGTGCTGTGTTTCTTTCTGGCAGGCGCCGTCCTCGGTCTGCTCGCGATGATTCCCACGGTATTCAGAAGCCGGCTCGAGTTGTCCAGACAGAAAAAGAAATTCAACGAAATCATGCAAGTACAGGAAGCGCAGAAAAAAACCGGTACCGAACCGACTTCCGGCAATACGGTTTCCGACGGCAAACCGTCTGAAACACAAACCGACTAGTTTATTTTTAGATAGTGTATGGAATTTGAAATCTGGTGGCTGCTAAGCATCCCGCTATTCTTCGGACTGGGATGGATTGCCGCACGTATCGACATCAAACAACTGCTTTCAGAATCGCGCAGCCTGCCAAAAGGCTATTTCAAGGGGCTGAATTTCCTGCTGAACGAGCAACCCGACAAGGCAATCGACGCATTTATCGAAATCGTCCGTCTGGATCCGGAAACGGCGGATCTGCACTTCGCGCTGGGCAACCTGTTCCGTCGACGCGGCGAAACGGAACGTGCCATCCGCATGCACCAGAATCTGTTGTTGCGCCCCGACCTTCCACCGGAACAACGTATGCAGGCCAGCTATGAACTGGGACAGGATTTTCTCAAGGCTGGCCTGCTCGATCGTGCCGAAGAAGTTTTCCGCGAACTGACCGAAACCCCGTACTCCGTTCAGGCACGTCGTGCGCTGCTGGAAATCTTCCAGCGGGAAAAGGAATGGAAACAGGCCATCGATGCCGCGCGTGCCCTGCAAAATTCTGGGACAGGCAACCGAAACAAACAGATCGCGCAGTTCTATTGCGAACTGGCTGAAGATGAACTCGTCAACACTCACCCGGAAAAAGCATTGCCGCTACTGGATACGGCGCTTTCCATTGACCGCATGAGTGTCCGTGCCACCATACTGACAGGCGATGCCCTCATGGCGCTCGGCAAACCGGAAGAAGCGCTCTCGACATGGCGACGTGTCGAAAAACAAAGCATGCCGCACACCGTACTCGTCGCGCAACGCCTGATGGAAGGCTACCAGGCGGCAGGACGCGCACCGGAAGGTATCAGTCTGCTCAAGTCCTATCTGGCCGAAACGGCCTCGATCGATCTGCTTGAAATCCTGTTCAAGGCTGTCCTGAAACAGGAAGGTGCCGAAGCTGCAAACCGCCTTGTCCATGATGAACTGCGACGTACTCCGACACTCCTGGGACTGGACAAGCTGCTGGAAGCGCAATTGCTGGTCGTTCCGCCTGAAATCCGCGAAGATTTGTCCTTTGTCCGCACACTCGTCCAGCGATACGCATTCAGACTGTCACGTTATCAATGCAACCATTGCGGATTCGAGGCGCGCCATTATTACTGGCAATGCCCGGGATGCCATCAATGGGAAACTTATCCGCCAAGGCGGATCGAAGAAATGAAACTTTCATCCTGAACTCCGATTGCCTCCGTTCAAACCAATATCTCGCACCGGACATGAACAACATGAAAAATCCCAGCATATTGATCGTCGGCGATGTCATGCTCGACCGTTACTGGTTCGGCGATGTCAACCGGATATCGCCGGAAGCTCCTGTACCGGTTGTCCTGATCGGCAGAAACGAGGAACGTCTGGGCGGTGCGGCCAATGTCGCACGCAATGTCGCCGCACTGGGCGCTTCATGCAGCCTTCTGGGTGTAATCGGCGATGATGAAGCAGGTACCGTAATCGGCAAACTGCTGGAACAATCCGGCATCACCCCCTGCCTCCATTCGGCTCCCGGTATTTCGACAACCGTCAAACTGCGCGTCATCGGAAGACAACAACAACTCTTGCGTCTGGATTTCGAAAAAAGACCTACTCACGAAATACTGGAAAACGCACGTGAACAATACCGGGCTCTGCTGGCCGAACACGACATCATCATTTTGTCGGATTACGGCAAGGGCGCACTCGATCACGTATCCGACATGATCGACGATGCCCGCAAGGCAAACAAAATCACCCTGATCGATCCGAAAGGCGATGATTTTTCCAAATACCGTGGCGCCACGATCCTGACACCGAACAAATCCGAACTGCGGCAAATCGTCGGCAGCTGGAAAGACGAAACGGAACTGACGCAAAAGGCGCAAAAACTGCGTGAAACGCTGAACCTGCAATATCTCCTGCTGACACGTTCCGAAGAAGGCATGTCGCTTTACGGTGCCACCGAGGTATTGCACATTCCGACCGTGGCACGCGAAGTGTTCGACGTATCGGGTGCCGGCGATACCGTCATCGCCACGCTGGCGACCATGCTCGGCAACGGCAAATCCGTATCCGAATCCGTACAGATCGCCAACCGTGCCGCGGGCATCGTCGTCGGAAAACTCGGAACGGCTACCGTCACGCGGGAAGAACTGTTTTCCGCCTGACTCAGGACACGCGCTCCAGCTTTGCGATACTGAGGTCCAGCAATTTCATGCCATAACGGCCGAAATTGATATTGGCCCGAATGCTGGCGCCCTGTCCCTCAAGACTGACGATCACACCCTCCCCGAACTTCTTGTGTAAAACGGTTTGACCGATCCGCCACTGGCTGCTTCGCCCAAAGGAAGCCGTGGCTCCGTTCTCGGTAGCTCGTGTATCCGGACGGACAGGCGACGCTTCAGCACCACTCCGGTATCCGGCATACACCGATGTTTTTCCGGGCGTCAGCCATTTCAGCGACTCCTCCGGCAATTCACTCAAAAAACGCGACGATACGTTATAGCGCATATGTCCGTGCAGCATACGTGTCTGGGCACAGCTCATATACAGCCGTTTCCGTGCGCGTGTGATCGCTACATACATCAGACGCCGCTCCTCTTCGAGACCACCGTTTTCCGACAGACTGTTTTCATGCGGAAAAAGCCCTTCTTCCAGTCCGGTAATGAAAACCGCACCGAATTCCAGTCCTTTTGCTGAATGCACCGTCATCAGCTGCAATGCGTCTTCCCCCTCACCAGCCTGATTGTCGCCCGCTTCGAGCGATGCATGCGTCAGGAAAGCCGACAAAGGCGACATCGCAAGGGAAAGCAACTCATCCCCGTCCATCACCTGATCGGCCACAGGTGGCAAACGCGGCGCATTGCTGTCATTGTCCGGCAAATGCTCGATACGCAAGGCAGGTGCATCCAGCGAAAACCCTTCTTCCGACAAAAACACTGTGGCTGCCGATATCAGCTGTTCCAGATTTTCCACACGTTCGGCGCCTTCTTTTTCCGAACGATACTGCTGCATGATGCCGCTTTTTTCCAGCACGGTCTGTATCAGCTCCGGCAACGGCATATCGTTCACTTCCGCACGCATCTGCCCGAGGAGCTGTGCAAAGGCATTGAGCGCGGCGCCTCCCCTGCCCGTTACATACGGCAATGCGGCATACAGGGAACACCCTTGCGACTTCGCAATTTCCTGCAACTGCTCGATGGTACGGGTTCCGATACCCCGTGTCGGGAAATTGACCACTCGCAGAAAAGCCGTGTTATTGTCCGGATTGTCGATCAGCTGAAGATACGCCACGGCATTCCTGATTTCGGCACGCTCGAAAAACCGCAAGCCGCCATATACCCGATAGGGAATCCCAGCGCTGAACAAACCATGCTCGAGTACACGCGACTGGGCATTGGAGCGGTACAAAATGGCGATATCGCTTCGAGAAAACCCCTCGTCAAGCAGATGACCGACTTCATCCAGAATCCATTGCACCTCGTTCAGATCAGACGTCGCCTCGCATACACGGATCGGTTCACCGGCCCCTGCACTCGTATGCAGATTCTTGCCCAGACGGTGCGTATTGTGTGCGATCAGTGTATTGGCAGCATCCAGAATATGGGCATATGAGCGGTAATTCTGTTCCAGCCTGATCAGGTTCTTCACCTTGAAGTCATGCTGGAAAGAAAGCATATTCCCGACATTGGCACCACGGAACGCATAAATGCTCTGATCGTCATCGCCCACCGCAAAGATCGCCGTCCTGTCCCCCGAGAGCAGTTTCAGCCAGCGGTACTGAATATCGTTCGTATCCTGGAATTCATCCACCAGAATGTGCAGAAAACGCGACCGGTAATGTTCTCGCAACAGTTCGTTTCGTTCCAGCAACTCACAACTGCGCAAAAGCAATTCAGCGAAATCGACCACCCCTTCGCGCTGGCATTGCTGTTCATACAATTCATACAATGCGGCCCGTTGCCGGTCATAATCATCGTATGCATCGACATCGGCGGCACGCAAACCTTTTTCCTTCGCGGCATTGATGTAATGCATCAACTCGCGTGGCGGAAAATTTTCCTCATCAACCCCGTTCGCTTTCAAAAGCCGTCTGATCGCCGAAAGCTGGTCCTGCGTATCGAGAATGGAAAACATCTGGGGCAACGCCGCATCAAGGTAATGTCTGCGCAAAAACCGGTTGCACAACCCATGAAATGTGCCGATCCACATGTTTTTCGCATTGACATGCGCCATCGCGGAAAGACGCGCCATCATCTCGCGCGCTGCCTTGTTGGTAAACGTGACCGCCATGACACCGCCTGCGGAAACCTGCCCTGTTTTCAGCAACCATGCAATCCGTGTCGTCAGTACACGCGTTTTGCCGGATCCCGCTCCGGCCAATATCAGGGCCGACTGGGGCGGCAATGTCACGGCCGCAAGCTGTTCCGGATTGAGATTTTCCAATAGTTTGTCCATTTCGACATTATCCCGTAAATAACAGGCGTATGCTTGCCCAACACACCATTTTTCGCTGCATGCTCCGCCCGATACTGCGTAACGATGGCACAATATCGCCATTCTTTATCCAGATCGCCATTTGAAGCGTATGATACTGACTCCGTTTTTCCGGCAAGAACCGGTCAGGCGGTATGTTTACCGGTCTTCATCATGTTTCCATACAACGAACTGTTCAGTTTTTCATCAGGCACCTTCTTCATGAAGTGGCTCGGAGTTGCATGGCTTGTATACATCATTTGCCTGTCGCTCTGGATCATTCTGCAAAAACGTCCTCCCGTTTCAACGCTGAGCTGGATTCTCGCACTGGCATTCATCCCGTATGCCGGATTTCTGATTTACCATTTTCTCGGTCCGCAAAAACTCAAACGCCAGCAATTCAGACGATTGCCGTCCAAAACCGCACTGAAGGAATATTCTGATTACCTGCAATTGCGCAACCGTATTCTGGCGTCCGGCTCGCACTCCGGCGAACTGATGCAGCTGGCCAGCCTGATCCGGACGACGACCGGTTTCCCGTTGACGACCGCAAAATCACTGGATTTGCTGGTCGACGGAAAACAGACCTTCACCGCCATACTGGATGCCATTGCCAACGCCACCCATCATATCCATCTTGAATATTACATTTTCGATCCCGACAAAATCGGAACGACACTGCGTGATTTGCTGATCACCAAAGCCCAGGCTGGCGTGAAAGTCAGACTGCTCGTCGATGGTATCGGTTCTTCGCGATTGAAAAACAAATTCCTGTCTCCCATGCTGCAAGCCGGCGTGCAATTCGCCTTTTTCCACAAACCGCACATTTCGCAGTTGATAAAACCGCTTGTCAATCTGAGAACCCACCGGAAAATCGTGATCTGCGACGGACTGGTCGGTTTCACGGGCGGTCTGAATATCACTGACGACGAAGATGAACGTGTACAAGATTCCGCCTACCATGACACCCATTTGCAACTGACCGGCAATGCAGTTCACTGGCTGCAACTGATCTTTATGGAAGACTGGGTCTATGCCAGCGGCGAAAGAAACATTCCCGACCTCGCCGGTTATTTTCCCATCCAGTCATCCGGCCAGCATCCGGTCCAGATCATTCCTTCTGGCCCCGACAACGACTGGGAAATCATCCATCGTACCTATCTGGCCATGATCCAGAACGCCAGAAACCGGGTATGGCTGACCACACCCTATTTCGTTCCGACAGAAGCGACCCTGTTCGCATTGACATCGGCAGCCCTGCGCGGCATCGATGTCCGTCTGCTGGTTCCCGAAAAAAGCGATTCACGACTGGTCACTGCGGCGGCACGTTCCTATTTCGACGAACTCATGCATGCCGGTGTCAAGATATGGGAATACAAGGGACGCATGCTCCATTCAAAAACCATCGTCATCGACCAGCATTACAGCCTGATCGGAACCGCCAACTTCGATTCACGCAGTTTCCGGCTGAATTTCGAAGTCTGCGTGATGGCGTATGGCGATAAACTGGCCGGCATGCTGTCCAGGCAATTCGAATGCGACCTTATTTCATCGGAACGCGTCCTGCCAAAACGTACGACAGGCTGGATACAGAAACTGGCAGAAGCCATCGCACGTCTTTTCTCGCCGCTGCTATAAAAAAAACCCGGCTTTTGACAGCCGGGTGGAAATCATCGTTGAACACGTTTATCGTCGTTATCCAAACAGCGCGGCAAACTGGCCAGCGACCTTTTCCGGGTCTTCCTGGAAATAAACGCCACTGACTACCGCTACCATATCCGCCCCCAGATTGACCAGCGGCGTCGCATTATCCACATTCATGCCACCGATGACACAAACCGGCATCGATGGCATTTCCTTTTTCCAGTCCGACACGATATTCTGCGGTGTCGTCACCGGATATTTTTTCACGCGTGAAGGATAAAAACCGCCGAACGCAACATAGCTTGCACCATCCCGCGTCGCCTTGCGTGCCAGTTCGATATCACCGTAACAGGAGGCGCCGACGATCTTGCCGGGGCCAACGGCCGCACGAACCTTCTTCACAGGAGCATCCGTTCCACCGACATGAATGCCATCCGTATCCAGTTCCAGACAAAGATCGACATAATCATTGATAATAAACGGCTTGCCATAACGACGGCAGAGCACCTGCAATGCTTTGGCCTGTTCCTTGCGCAATTCCGGAGTCGCCGTCTTGTGTCGGTACTGCACGATTTCCGCACCGCCCTTCAAGGCTTTTTCCGTTACTTCGACCATCCTGGCCGTATCGTCCCAATCGGGAGTCACTATATAAAGACCTTTCATCGATTTCCCTATTTTTTGTCTTCCTGTATTCCGTTTGACCTGAAAAGCGGTCACTTTCCCTGATCCATACCGACACGGCCGGGTATTCGCTGCCCTTTCGCAATAGAAAACGCATTCGCCAATGTCTGCTGGCACCATATCTGTCCATGCAGTATCGCTTCTTCCATCGAACGACCTTGTGCCAGATAACCGGCGATCGCCGAAGCGAGCGTACAGCCCGTACCATGAAACTCGCCTTCAAGCCGTGGCCATTGCCACTGTTTCACACCGTCCGCGCCATACCAGTCATTGAATACCAGATGCTCATCATCGCCATGACCGCCTTTTACCAGCACATTGGCCGCTCCCTGTTTCATCAGATTCGCGGCTTGCTTGCCGATATCATCGGAGAGCGGATAAAGGCGGCGCGCTTCCGGCAGATTGGGGGTGACCAGCGTCGCGATCCCGATCAACGGAGAAAGCGCATATTCCGGCACACCGTCGGCCAGCGAAAAACCATGCCCGCTTCCCAGCACCGTATCGAGAACCACCGGAAGATCAGGCTGTTTCCGACGCAACGTCATGATGGCATCGCGAATCGCCAGCGCATTTTCGCGATTTCCGACAATCCCGATCTTGACTGCGGCGACCGGAATCTTCTCGATCAGCACCTGCGCCTGATGCGCCAGTATGGAGGCATCCACGGGATTGACGGCATAGACACGATCGTTGTCTTGCACCGTCAGCGCGGTAATGACCGGAAGCGCGTGTGCACCGACTGCACCGATCGCCTCGATATCTGCCATGACACCGGCACCGCCACTGGGATCCAGCCCGGAAAAAACCATTACGCAGGGTTTGGTTCTCGTATTCATGTCTTACATCCATTCAGGCACGGAAACGATCCATTCCAGTCATGCGATGCATACGCTATCGTACCGACAGCGTATGCATGCGTTCCGTTCAGGCTACACGACCCGCCATCGGAGAAGAAGGCGAAGCGGCGAACTTCCTCGGAATACGTCCCGCCAGGAAAGCTTCGCGTCCTGCTTCGACCGCCAGCTTCATGGCGCGCGCCATACGAATCGGATCCTGAGCACCTGCAATCGCCGTATTCATCAGAATACCGTCGCAACCCAGCTCCATGGCAATGGCTGCATCCGAAGCCGTACCCACGCCTGCATCCACGATGACCGGCACTTTCGACTGTTCGATGATCAGCGACAGGTTCCACGGATTGAGAATCCCCATGCCGGAACCGATCAGTGATGCCAGAGGCATGATCGCGGCACAACCGATATCTTCCAGCATCTTGGCCTGCACCGGATCATCACTGCAATAGACCATGACATCAAAACCGTCTTTCACGAGAATTTCGGCGGCTTTCAGCGTTTCCGGCATATTCGGGAACAGGGTTTTTTCATTGCCCAGCACCTCGAGTTTGACCAGCTTGTGACCGTTCAACAATTCACGTGCCAGCTGAAGGGTATAAACAGCATCTTCCGCGTTATAACATCCGGCCGTATTCGGCAAAATGGTGTACTTCGTCGGCGGAACGACATCCAGCAGACTCGGTGCATTCGGGTCCTGTCCGATATTGACACGCCGAATGGCTACCGTAATGATTTCAGCACCACTGGCCTCCGTCGCTTCACGGGTCTGCTCCAGATCGCGGTATTTGCCGCTACCGACCAGCAAACGTGAACGATACGTCTTTCCTGCAATCGTCAGACCCTGTTCCTGCTTGTTCATTGTTTTTCCTTTTCTCCGGTTTCAACAATCCGGCAGGGTTCGCCCGAACCCTGCTATCCCTTTTCAGCGCAATACCATCAGCCGCCGCCGATCGCACGCACCAGTTCCACCCGATCACCGGGCTGCAGAACGACTTCCGGCCATTTCGCACGCGTGATCACCTTCCTGTTGACCGCGATGGCCAAGGCGCGATCCGG
Organism: Oxalobacter paeniformigenes; assembly: GCF_027158465.1. Taxonomy (NCBI): domain Bacteria; kingdom Pseudomonadati; phylum Pseudomonadota; class Betaproteobacteria; order Burkholderiales; family Oxalobacteraceae; genus Oxalobacter; species Oxalobacter paeniformigenes. The sequence goes on along the minus strand of NZ_JAMKYL010000002.1, from coordinate 113,376 downwards.
CAACTGCAACGTACCGACCAGGCCCTGCAACGTCGTCCCGTCCTCGACCAGGCGGGGTTCTCCATTCAAACTGATTTCCATAGGCACCGTCCGAATCAGCTGTCTGCACCGTTCTTGACGAAAGTGACGGGCTGTTCACCGGCCGTTCCGTCAATCGCAATACCTTCACGAGCCGCGTACTCCCGAACTTCCTGCGAAATCTTCATGGAGCAGAATTTCGGACCGCACATGGAACAGAAATGAGCGACCTTGGCCGAATCTTTCGGCAAGGTTTCGTCGTGATAGGCACGTGCCCGATCAGGGTCCAGACCGATATTGAACTGGTCTTCCCAGCGGAATTCGAAACGGGCCTTGGACATGGCATTGTCGCGGATCTGTGCGCCCGGATGTCCCTTGGCCAGATCGGCAGCATGGGCTGCCAGCTTGTACACGATAATACCTTCTTTCACATCGTTCTTGTCCGGCAAGCCCAGATGTTCTTTCGGCGTGACGTAACACAGCATCGACGTTCCATACCAGCCGATCATGGCGGCACCCATCGCCGACGTGATATGGTCATATCCCGGCGCGATATCGGTTACCAACGGCCCAAGGGTATAGAAAGGCGCTTCATGGCACTGTTCCAGCTCGACATCCATATTCCGCTTGATCATATGCATCGGAACATGTCCCGGTCCTTCGATCAGCACCTGTACGCCGTGCTTCCATGCCACTTCGGTCAGTTCGCCGAGCACTTTCAGTTCACCCAGCTGTGCATCGTCATTGGCATCATAAATCGAACCCGGACGCAACCCGTCACCCAGCGATACCGCAACGTCATACTGTGCCAGAATTTCGCAAATTTCATCGAAATGGGTATACAGGAAGTTTTCCGTATTGTGCGTCATGCACCATTTGGCGATGATGGAACCGCCACGGGATACGATACCCGTCATGCGTTCGGCCGTCATCGGGATATGGCGCAACAACAATCCCGCATGAATCGTGAAGTAATCGACACCCTGCTCGGCCTGCTCGATCAGGGTATCGCGATATACTTCCCAGGTCAGGTTTTCAGCGATACCGTCGACTTTTTCCAGCGCCTGGTACATCGGCACCGTACCGATCGGCACCGGTGAATTGCGGACAATCCATTCGCGTGTTTCATGGATATGCTTGCCGGTGGAAAGGTCCATGACGTTGTCGCCGCCCCAACGGATCGCCCATGTCATTTTTTCGACTTCTTCCGCAATACCCGACGTAATGGCCGAATTGCCGATATTGGCATTGATCTTGACCAGGAAATTGCGTCCGATGATCATCGGTTCGACTTCCGGGTGGTTGATGTTGGCAGGAATAATCGCCCTGCCGCGTGCGATTTCGTCACGTACGAATTCCGGCGTGATTTCTTCGGGAATGCTGGCGCCGAAGGCCTGTCCCGGATGCTGGCGCATCATCATTTTCGCCATCTTCTCGCCGGTCGGACCGGACGCTTTCAGGCTTTCCAGATATTCCTTTCTGCGCATGTTTTCGCGGATGGCGACGAATTCCATTTCAGGTGTGATGATGCCGCGACGTGCATATTCCATCTGGGTGATTTTCGCGCCCTTTTTGGCACGACGGGGTTTGCGGGTCAGATTGAAACGCAATTCGTCCAGACTTTTGTCGTTCAGGCGTGCACGGCCGTATTCGGAAGTCGGACCATCCAGTTCTTCCGTATCGTCACGTTCCAGAATCCAGTTCGCACGAATGGCCGGCAAACCGGAACGGATATCGATTTTCGCATCCGGATCGGTATAGGGGCCCGACGTATCGTAAACGTAAATCGGCGGATTTTTTTCATTGCCGAACAGGATCGAGGTGTCGGACAACGTGATTTCACGCATCGGGACACGAATATCAGGACGCGAACCCTGAACATAGACTTTTCGTGAATTCGGAAATGGCTGGACAGCTGCCTCATCGACCTTGGCGGTCGCGGACAGGAATTTTGGATTGGCGTTCATTTATCGGTTCCTCAAGCATTTACTTCATAAATCCAGCTCAAGGAACCTCAAGACAGTTCTGCGGCTATCGCATGCATTCTTTTCGCTTCCCTTCGCTGGCATTACCCAGATCAGGTTCAGAGGGTGTATCTCGCCCGGCCAATCGGCCAGAACCCCTAGCTTTCTGATGAAATTTACTACATTCGGGCCATTATAACGTCATCTTTCGAGTTCGTCCCCGTTATCGTCCATTATAATAGACGCTTTATTGGATTTTAGCAAAACTGACATCAGATCATGGAATTAGCCAAGTCTTTCGACCCAGCCGAAACTGAAAAACACTGGCGCGAAGAATGGGAAAAACGTGGATATTTCCGCGCTTCGCTCGACGAAAACAAACCCTCTTTCGCCATCCAGCTCCCGCCGCCCAATGTCACAGGCACCCTGCACATGGGACATGCTTTCAACCAGACCATCATGGACGGGCTGGTACGTTACCACCGCATGCGCGGGTTCAATACGGCCTGGATTCCCGGAACCGACCATGCAGGTATCGCCACCCAGATCGTCGTCGAACGCCAGCTTGATGCGCAGAAAATATCCCGGCACGATCTCGGCCGCGAAAAATTTCTGGAAAAAGTCTGGGAATGGAAAGAAAAATCCGGTTCGACCATCACGGGCCAGATGCGACGCATGGGTACCTCTCCGGACTGGGATCGCGAATACTTCACCATGGACGCGACCCGTTCGAAAACGGTCACCGAAGTTTTCGTCCGTCTGTATGAAGAAGGCCTGATCTACCGCGGCAAACGACTGGTCAACTGGGACCCTGTTTTGGGTACCGCCGTATCCGACCTGGAAGTCATTTCGGAAGAAGAAAACGGTTCGATGTGGCATATCCGCTACCCGTTCGCCGATGGTACAGGTTCACTGACAGTCGCCACCACACGACCGGAAACCATGCTCGGCGACGTGGCCGTTGCCGTCAATCCGCAAGATGAACGCTATGCGGCTCTTATCGGCAAAATGCTGCGTCTGCCACTGACCGACCGTCTGATTCCGGTCATCGCCGATGATTATGTCGATCGTGAATTCGGAACCGGTTGCGTCAAGATCACACCCGCACACGACTTCAATGACTATGCAGTCGGCAGCCGTCACCGTCTGGAACCGATCAATATTTTCACGCTCGACGCAAAAATCAATGACAACGCACCGGAAAAATACCGTGGCATGGACCGTTTCGTTGCCCGCAAAGCGATTGTCGCAGACCTTCAGGAACAAGGACTGCTCGAATCCATCCAGCCGCACAAGCTGATGGTACCGCGCGGCGACAGAACCGGCGTCGTGATCGAACCGATGCTCACCGACCAATGGTTCGTCGCCATGAGCAAACCGGCGCCGGAAAATACATTCTTCCCCGGCAAGTCACTGGCCGAAGTGGCGCTCGAAAAAGTCGCCAACGGTGAAATCCGTTTCATGCCGGAAAACTGGACCAATACCTACAACCAGTGGCTGAACAACATTCAGGACTGGTGTATTTCCCGGCAACTCTGGTGGGGCCACCAGATTCCGGCATGGTACGACGAGGACGGCAATATCTATGTCGCCCGTACGGAGGACGAGGCACGTGCCAAGGCCGGTGGCAAACCCATCCACCGCGACCCTGACGTACTCGACACCTGGTTCTCGTCGGCGCTCGTTCCTTTCTCGACCGTCGGCTGGCCTGAAAACACACCGGAATACCGGATGTTCCTGCCATCGTCCGTACTGGTCACCGGTTTCGATATCATTTTCTTCTGGGTCGCCAGAATGGTGATGATGACCCTGCACTTCACCGGCAAGGTTCCCTTCAGAACCGTCTATGTGCATGGTCTGGTCCGCGATGCCAACGGCCAGAAAATGTCCAAATCAAAAGGCAACACCCTGAACCCGATCGACCTGATCGACGGCATCGACGTGGATTCGCTCGTCAAACAGCGCACGTTCGGACTGATGAATCCGAAACAGGCCGACTCCATCGCCAAGGCGACCCGCAAGGAATTCGGGAAAGGCATTCCGGCCTTCGGTACCGACGCCCTCCGCTTCACCATGGCCAGCTATGCTTCGCTGGGCAGAAACATCAATTTCGATCTGAACCGTTGCGAAGGTTACCGCAATTTCTGCAACAAACTCTGGAACGCCACCCGTTTCGTCCTGATGAACACGGAAGGCTCGGATTGCGGATTTTCCGGCGGCGACATGAACTTCTCGCTGGCCGATCGCTGGATCGAATCCGAATTCCAGCGCGCTGCCGCCGAAGTGGAAAAAGGCTTTGCCGAATACCGTTTCGACAATATCGCCTCGGCCATTTACCGGTTTGTCTGGGACGAATATTGCGACTGGTATGTCGAAATGGCCAAAGTCCAGATTCAGGAAGGCGATGCCGCACAACAGCGTGCGACACGCCATACCCTTTTGTCCATTCTGGAAAAGACCTTGCGACTTGCTCATCCGGTCATCCCGTTCATTACCGAAGAGCTCTGGCAAAAAGTCGCACCGCTGGCAGGAATCGCCGTATCCGACGGCGATACCCTGATGTTGCAATCCTATCCTGTACCCGATACCGCGAAAATGGATGAAACAGCCGACCGGTGGATGGCGCAATGCAAGGCACTGGTCGATGCCTGTCGCAATCTGCGTGGCGAAATGCAACTGTCTCCCGCAAAACGGGTTCCACTTTTCATGGAATCAGCCAAACAGCATGCTGGCGAACTGGGCGCTTTCATCCCGCATCTGAAAGCGCTGGGCAAACTGTCGGAAGTTTCGATCGAAGACACATTGCCGAAATCACCTGCACCGGTATCCATCGTCGGTGACGTCCGCCTCATGCTGAAAGTCGAAATCGACGTGGCGGCGGAACGTGAACGACTCTCGAAAGAAATCGCCAAGGTCGAAAACGATATCGCCAAAATCAACGCCAAACTGTCCAATGAAAATTTCGTTGCGAAGGCACCTGAAAAGGTCGTTGCGACAGAACGCGAACGGCTTGCCGGTTTCTCGTCCGTTCTGGACAAACTCAAAGACCAGTTATCCAAACTGGATTCGCTTTGATCCGCACGACAAAAAACCCCTTGTCCCACAAAAGACAAGGGGTTTTTTGGTGATAGGAACCCGTTTTCAATCGAAGGCAAACGTTTCTGCCGTTTGCGAATTTCAACGATCCTTCCTACAACACCCGTCCGGCATAATCACGCGCGAACTGCCATGCCGTCCGCCCGGAACGCGAACCGCGATGCAGCGCCCATTGCAAAGCTTCCGGTTCGGCCTGCACGATCTGTTGTTCCGAACAACCGAAAGCACGCAACCAGTGCGCGGTGATGAACAGATATTCATCCTGACTGTACGGATAAAACGACAACCAGAGGCCGAACCGGTCGGAAAACGAGATTTTTTCCTCGACTGTTTCACTCGGATGCAAATCACCATCGTCATTGCGGCTGTACCCGTCATTGTCGGACATTTTTTCCGGCAGCAAATGCCGTCTGTTCGATGTAGCATAAATCAGGATATTGTCAGGCTGCGCCGCCACACTGCCATCGAGCGCCACTTTCAAAGCCTTGTAACTGCTGTCGCCTTCGTCGAACGACAAATCGTCGCAATACAGAATGAAATGCTCCGGACGTGACGCGATCAGATCGGAAATTTCATCCAGATCAATCAAATCGTTCTTGTCCACCTCGATCAGCCTCAGCCCCTGTTCCGAAAATTCATTCAGACATGCCTTGACCAGCGAAGATTTGCCCGTTCCTCTTGCGCCGGTCAACAAGACATTGTTGGCCGGTTTCCCTTGCAGGAACTGGCGGGTATTCTGTTCCAGCAATGCTTTCTGGCGTTCGACGAAAAACAGGTCGGGCAATGAAATGGGCGAAATATGGGCGATCGGCGTCAGCATGCCACGACCGTTCTTGCGACGCCAGCGGAAAGCGGCTGTCGGAGATTGCCAGTCGATCGCTGTCGTTCCTTGTGCGGGCAACAACTGCTCAATACGTGCCAGAAGCGATTCCGCACGTGTCAGAAATTGTTCGAGTGATGTCATCAGGATCGGTAATCGGCGTTGATGGAAACATAATCATGCGACAAATCGCACGTCCAGACGGTCGCGGAAGCATTGCCTCTTGCCAGCGTGATCCTGACCAGAATCTCTTTCTGCTTCATGACACGCTGCCCGTCTTCTTCCAGATAATCCGGATTTCTTCCACCGTTTCTGGCGACCCAGACATCATCCAGATACAGATTCAGCTTGCCGACATCCAGATCCTCAACACCGGCATAGCCGATAGCCGCGAGAATTCTGCCCAGATTCGGATCGGATGCGAAAAAGGCGGTTTTGACCAGTGGTGAATGGGCGACGGAATAAGCAATTTGCCGGCATTCTTCTTCCGTCTTGCCTTCCTCGACGGTAATCGTGATGAACTTGGAAGCGCCTTCGCCGTCACGGATGATCTTCTGCGACAATTCCTGCGCCAGATCGGTCACGGCTTCCAGCAGCGCGCCATAGGCAGCGGAATGCGTATCCGTAATACCGACATCCACCTGAGCTGTCGCCATCAGAATCAGCGAGTCGTTCGTCGAAGTATCGCCATCGACTGTAATGCAGTTGAACGACTTGTCAACCGCCGATTTGAGCATGGCTTCCAGAACATCCTGCGGAACGGCTGCATCGGTCGCCATAAATCCAAGCATCGTCGCCATATTCGGATGAATCATGCCGGCCCCCTTGCAAATACCGGTCAGTGTCACCCTCTTGCCGCCGATTTCGACGACACGAGACGCTGCTTTCGGAATCGTATCTGTCGTCATGATCGCTTCGGCGGCATTGAGCCAGTTATCCGATTTCAGGTCTTTCACTGCGGCAGGCAAACCTGCCAGAATCCGGTCCACGGGCAATGGCTCGAGAATGACACCGGTCGAAAACGGCAATACCTGTTCGGCATCGCACCCCATCAGTTCCGCCAGAGCGGCACTGGTTTGCAATGCATCGCGATAACCGGTTTCACCGGTACCGGCATTGGCATTACCCGTATTGACCATCAACGCACGGATTTTCTTGCCGGTTTTCCGCACGTTTTCCAGATTGGACTGGCAAATCCGGACAGGCGCGGCACAAAAACGGTTCTTGGTAAATACACCGGCCACCGTCGCCGAGTCGCACAACCGCATGACCAGCAGATCCTTGCGGTTTTCTTTCTTGATATTGGCACAGGTATAACCCAGTTCCAGTCCGGCAACAGGTTTCAGTTCCGAGGCGACCGGAACAGACAGATTGACAGCCATATTATCCTACCCACTTCAGGTTAACGATCCACTTTTCTTTCGCATGTTCCGTCTAGTCCAGACGGCCATGACAATGTTTGTATTTCTTGCCGCTACCGCACGGACAAGGCTCGTTACGGCCCACCTTGGGCACCGCATTGACCACTGTTTTCGGTGCCGCCGTATTGCCCGCACCGCTTTCATCATTCTCTTCGGAAGCCATGCCACCATCCGGTTCAGGACGATGATAATCCATATCCGTTACTTGCGATTCGGCCTGCTGCGCAGCGGCCATTTCCACTTCCTCACGAGTACGAATCCGCACCAGCACCAGCACCCTCGTCACGTCATTGCGGATCATGTCCAGCATCTGGCTGAACAACTGGAAAGCTTCACGCTTGTATTCCTGCTTCGGATTCTTCTGTGCGTAGCCACGCAAATGGATGCCCTGACGCAGATAATCCAGTGCCGCCAGATGTTCACGCCAGTAGGTATCCATGCTTTGCAACACGACACTGCGCTCGTATTCGGTAAACGCTTCCTTGCCGACCAGATCGATTTTCGCCTGATACATCGCATCGACCGTTTCGAGAATATGCGCCAGCATATCTTCGTCTGTGAGCGTCTTCGATTCTTCCAGCATCTGTTTCAGCGGAATATCCAGCTTCCACTGATTCTGCAATTCCTTTTCAAGTCCGTCGATATCCCATTGTTCCTCGACCGACTCTTCCGGAACATACGCCCTGAACAGATCGGTAAACGTACCATGACGCAACGACGTAATCAGTTCGGTCAAATCCTTCTGCTCCAGCAATTCGTTACGTTGCTGGTAAATCACCTTGCGCTGGTCGTTGGCGACATCGTCATATTCCAGAAGCTGTTTGCGCATATCGAAGTTGCGGCCCTCGACCTTGCGTTGCGCCGATTCGATGGAACGGGTCACGATACCGGATTCGATCGGTTCGCCTTCCGGCATTTTCAGACGTTCCATGATCGATCGCATCTTGTCGCCCGCGAAAATACGCAACAGCGGATCATCCAGCGACAAATAAAAGCGTGAAGAACCCGGATCGCCCTGACGTGCGGCACGACCACGCAACTGGTTATCGACACGACGGGATTCATGCCGTTCGGTACCGATAATATGCAAGCCGCCCTGTGCCACCACGAAGTCATGCAATGACTGCCATTCATTGCGCAATTTCGTGATCTGCGCCGTTTTCTGTTCTTCCGGCAATGATTCATCCGCCTCGATGAACTCGATCTGTTTCTCGACATTGCCACCCAGAACGATATCGGTACCGCGACCTGCCATATTGGTAGCGATGGTGATCATCTTCGGACGCCCGGCCTGCGCCACGATTTCCGCTTCACGTGCATGCTGCTTGGCGTTCAGGACATTGTGCGGCAAACCGGCCTTGGTCAGAATACCCGAGAGCAATTCCGAATTTTCGATGGAAGTCGTACCGACAAGCACCGGCTGGCCACGTTCATAACACTCCTTGATATCCTTGAGCATGGCGGCATATTTTTCGTTGGCCGTCTTGTACACCTGATCCTGCCTGTCCTGCCGCTGGTTCGGTTTGTTCGGTGGAATGACGACCGTTTCCAGGCCATAAATTTCCTGGAATTCGTAAGCTTCCGTATCTGCGGTACCTGTCATGCCGGACAGTTTTTCGTACATGCGGAAGTAGTTCTGGAAAGTAATCGACGCCAGCGTCTGGTTTTCATTCTGGATCTTGACGCCTTCCTTGGCTTCGACAGCCTGATGCAGACCATCCGACCAGCGGCGGCCTTCCATCAGCCGGCCAGTGAACTCGTCCACGATAATGACTTGTCCATCCTGCACCACGTAATGCTGATCGCGATGGAACAGGACATTGGCCCGCAATGCGGCATACAGATGATGCACCAGAATGATGTTGCCCGCGTCATAAAGCGATGCGCCTTCCGGCAACAGTCCCATGCTGGTCAGGATTTTTTCGGCTTTTTCGTACCCGGCATCCGTCAGATAAACCTGATTGGTTTTCTCATCCTTGGTATAGTCGCCGGGAACCTCGATCTTGCCTTTGCCGTCCCGCGTTTCCTCACCGATCTGCAGGGTCAGCATCTTCGGAATGGCATTGAGCTTGTAATACAGGTCGTTATTGTTTTCCGACTGGCCTGAAATGATCAGCGGTGTTCTGGCTTCGTCGATCAGAATGGAGTCCACTTCGTCCACGATGGCATATACCAGACCACGCTGCACACGATCCGCCACATCGTAAACCATATTGTCACGCAGATAATCGAAGCCGAATTCGTTATTGGTACCGTAGGTAATATCCGCAGCATAGGCAGCCTGCTTGGCGGCATGATCCATCGTCGCCAGATTGACCCCTGTGCTCAAACCCAGCCATCCATAAAGACGGGACATCCATTCCGCGTCACGTTGTGCCAGATAATCATTGACCGTCACGACATGCACGCCCTTGCCGGTCAGACCGTTCAGATAGGCCGGCAGCGTCGCGACCAGTGTCTTACCCTCACCGGTCGCCATTTCGGCGATCTTGCCGTAATGCAGCGCCATACCGCCGATCAGCTGCACATCATATGGCCGCATCCTGAGTACACGCTTGCTGGCCTCGCGGCAAACCGCAAATGCCTCCGGCAAAATGCTGTCGAGAGACTCGCCGCCTGCAAGGCGTTCCTTGAACTCCGGGGTTTTCGCTTTCAGTTCGGCATCGGTCATTTTTTCCAGAACCGGCTCGAACGCATTGATTTTGGCTACGGTTTTACCGTATTGCTTCAGCAGCCGCGAATTGCGGCTGCCAAAAAGAGTCGTCAATATGGACATGTTACATTCTTGAAATTAGGCAGTATCATCGACTGCATTGGCATAGGCCCTGATAATATATCAGCGCACACTTGGTTACGGCACATTTTAGCACGCCATTTTCCGTCAATCGCGGAACTTGCGTATCTTGGCCCCGTTTTGGACAAAGCCTGTCCGGATTGGCCGTCGCCGTCATTCACACTGTTGTTTTGCCATGCCTATTCAGGCTGCACGGTCTGTACGATCCGTTATACTGGCAACTGAAATACGTCGTACAGCCCCTTTCGATCAGACCGCATGAAAACAAAAAAACAGCCTGCGACTGCAATGGACTATCTCGGTTCGCACGGCAAAATAGCATCATTGATGCAAACGGCACAGGAACTTTCCGCCATACAGAAAGACTGTGCACGCATCCTTCCTGCTTTCTTTTACGGATGCCAGGTCATGCGGCTGGAAAACGGTACATTGCATATCGGAGTGCCCAATCAGGCTATCGCCGCCAGATTGCGGCAACAGATACCCGTACTGAAAAACGGACTCGGCGCAAAAAATTGGCCAGTCAGCGCCATCCGCCTGAAAATCCTGTTGCCTCACCACACGCCTGCCGCTCCGCAATCTTTCCGGAAGAACGACATGCCGGAAACAGCCTATTCTTCTTTTCTTGAACTGTATGGCAAACTGGAAGCCGACGGCGACCGCTCGCCGCTGTACCAGTCGTTAAGACAACTGCTTGAACGTCACCGCCCGGCATAGCGTGAAATACCTGCCGCCATTCCCTCAGGCGGGCATCCACTCCAGTGTCGACTGTTCGAACAATGAATTCGGCGCTTCTTCCTGTGTGGTAAAAGTCACGATCTCATAGGCATCGGGTTGTGCCAGCAAAGCGCGTATCAGCTGGTTGTTCAGTGCATGTCCCGATTTGTGCGCCGTATAGGAAGCCAGCAGCGGATAACCGATGTTGTACAAATCGCCGATGGCATCGAGAATCTTGTGCCTTACGAATTCATCATCGTAACGGAGCGCCTGTGCATTCAGAATCCGGTATTCATCCATAACGATCGCGTTCTCGAGCGATCCGCCTCTGGCCAACCCCATTCCGCGCAACGTTTCGACATCCCTGACGAAACCGAATGTACGGGCACGCGAGACATCGCGCACATAGGAAACGCGACTGAGATCCACCACAGCATGCTGGTGTGTCGAATCGATGGCAGGGTGATTGAATTCAATGAAAAAATCCAGCTTGAAACCGTTATAAGGTTCGAGCCGCGCCCATTTCAGGGCAGCGCCTTCTCCTTCCCGGATTTCCACTTTTTTCTTGACACGGATATATTTTTTGGGTGCTTCCTGTTCCTGCAATCCTGCCTGTTGCAGCAAAAAAACGAACGAAGAGGCAGAACCGTCCATGATGGGAATTTCTTCCGCATTCACTTCGACATGCAAATTGTCGATACCCAGTCCCGCGCACGCCGACATCAGGTGTTCGATCGTGGAAATACGTACCCCGTCTTTCACCAGCGTGGAGGCCAGCATGGTTTCGCCGATCGCCTGCGCACTGACCGGAATCGACACTTCAGGATTCAGGTCGGTACGATGGAATACGATACCCGTATCCGGTGCTGCGGGGCGCAACACCAGTTCGACCTTGTATCCCGAATGCAGTCCGATTCCGACGGTACGAGTCGGACGTTGAATGGTACGTTGTTTCAGCATGATTTACACTACCTGCTTGTCAATGGTCGTCTGCCAGTCCGGATTATTGTAACCCGACATGAAAATTCGTGTCGGCACAGGAAAATTTATACATCCTGTTGCTAGGATATCCACTTTCAGAATCGCGCCACAGTCTTTTTACATTTGTAACAATTCGGAAAAGCAGGCGCAGCCCGTCACAGGGTGCACCTGCTTTTTTACGAATCAGTCGGCCTGACGACGCAAAAAGGCCGGAATGTCGTATGTTTCCATTCCGTTCTTTTCAAGTGCCTTGACCGTATCGCTGGCCGATTCACGGCCGTGGCGCCATACGGCAGGCGTCTGCAGGGTTTCGAAAGACTGCGATACATCCTGTCCTCCGACGGCATCGCCGCCTGCCTGCATCACCACTTCGTTATTGGTACCGGTTCTCAGCTGCGGCGGCTGTACCAGACGAACCGGCCGTTTGTTTCTGCCCAGACCGGTTGCAACAACCGTCACACGGATATCTTCGCCCATGGCATCGTCATAGGCGATACCCAGTGCAATCGTGGCATCCGGTGCAGCGAATGCACGAACGGCCGCCATCACTTCCTTGGTTTCCTTGCCCTTGAGCGAACGGCTTGCCGTTACATTGACCAGAACACCACGGGCACCGGACAGGTCGATACCGTCAAGCAACGGAGAAGCAACCGCCTGTTCAGCAGCGATTCTTGCGCGATCCACACCAGACGCGACAGCGGTACCCATCATGGCCTTGCCCTGTTCGCCCATGATCGTTTTCACGTCATTGAAGTCGACGTTGATATGGCCGCTGACATTGATGATTTCCGCAATACCGGCAACGGCATTGTTCAGCACATCGTCGGCATGCTGCAACCATTCGACCATGCTGTCGTCTTCATAAATTTCTTCCAGTTTTTCATTCAGAATGACGATCAGGGAATCGACGTGTTCGGACAATGCTTCCAGCCCCTCTTCCGCGATTTCCATACACTTCTGGCCTTCATAGGAAAACGGCTTGGATACAACGGCAACGGTCAATGCACCGAGCGATTTGGCGATTTCCGCCACAATCGGAGCGGCTCCCGTTCCCGTACCGCCCCCCATGCCGGCCGCGATAAACACCATATGCGCACCGCGCAGGGCATCCTCGATCCGGTCGCGCGACTGTTCTGCCAGCTGACGCCCGATATCCGGACGCATACCCGCTCCCAGACCGGAGTCACCGATCTGGATGATATTGTCCGCATCCGAACGTGCCAGCGCCTGCGCATCCGTATTGGCTGCAATGAATTCAACACCGGTTACGCCATTGTTGATCATATGCTGAACGGCATTACCGCCTGCCCCACCTACACCGACTACCTTGATAATCGTACCCGGCGTAGCTTTGTCGACCATATCAAATTCCATTTTCCACTCCTGTCAAAATGCCGTTCTTATCTGTCCACTCCCACACCATGTGTGACAGCTCCACCTAAAAACTGCTTGCAATCAAACCATCAATTTCTGTAACGATCAGAAATTCCCCATAAACCATTCTTTCATCCGCTGCAGGATCGCCTTGGTCGATCCCTGCTGGCGATTCACCACATTACCTCGCAGATACTGCTTTTTGGCCTCCGCCAGAAGACCGTGTGCCGTCGAATACCGCGGACTTTTCACCACATCGGCCAGTTGACCGTTATATTGCGGCACCCCTATCCTGACCGGTTTCAGGAAAATCTCCTCGGCCAGTTCTGCAATACCCGGCATCAGTGCGGTACCGCCAGTCAATACGACACCCGAAGACAGCACTTCCTCGAATTCGGATTCGCGCACGACCTGCAAGGCCAGTGCAAACAATTCTTCCACACGCGGCTCGATCACGGCCGCCAGCATCTGGCGCGACAGGGTGCGCGGACCACGATCGCCCAGCCCGGGCACCTCGATCGTTTCCGACGAATCGACCAATATCTGTTTGGCCACACCATGACGTATCTTGATTTCTTCCGCTTCCAGCGTCGGCGTGCGCAAGGCCATGGCAATATCGTTGGTGATCTGGTCGCCGGCAATCGGAATCACTGCCGTATGCCGTATCGCCCCTTCGGTGAATACGGCGATATCCGTCGTACCACCTCCGATATCGATCAAAACGACACCGAGTTCTTTTTCATCCTCGGTCAGAACCGCATCGGCCGATGCCAGCGGCTGCAATATCAGATCGGACACTTCAAGACCGCATCGCCGGATACACTTGACGATATTCTGGACAGCGGAAACCGCACCGGTCACGATATGTACCTTGACTTCCAGCCGGATACCGCTCATACCGATCGGTTCACGAACCCCTTCCTGGTTGTCCACCACAAATTCCTGCGAAACCGTATGCAGGAATTGCTGATCCGTCGGGATATTGACTGCACGTGCCGTTTCAATGACGCGCGCCACATCGGCAGCGGTTACTTCCTTGTCCTTGATCGCCACCATACCGCGTGAATTGAAACTGCGGATATGACTTCCTGCGATACCGGTATAGACCGTGCGTATCTTGCAATCGGCCATCAGTTCGGCTTCTTCCAGCGCGGCCTGAATCGATGCGATAGTCGCTTCGATATTGACCACCACCCCTTTTTTCAGACCTTTCGATTCATGCTGTCCCAGTCCGATCACCTCATGTCTTCCGTCAGGCAATACCTCGGCAACGACAGCGACCACTTTCGAGGTCCCGATATCCAGTCCGACAATCAAATTTTTCAAATCTTTCGTCATAGCGCCACACTACTTCTTTGAGTATTCGATGCAGGAAGTGCATTCCTGACTTTCAATGCCAAACCATTCGGATAACGCATATCGATATTCTCGATATGATCATCCGTCATATCCGCCAGTTGCGGATACACATGCAACAGCCGGTCCATCAACACATCCATCGTGTCCTGTCCTTCTTCACGGCCGAATTCGACCCGCATACCATTATCCAGTCTGACCGACCATGCATAACGATCCGAAAGCCTGACCTCCTTGGGCGACAGATCGATAGCGGCGAACCGCTGGCAAAATTCCATATAATGCGCCAGCACTTCCTTTTCACTGCCTTCCGGTCCGGAAAACTGCAGCAGGTCGTAATCTTCTTCCGCTTCGGCCATATTGACGGTAAACAGATCTCCTTTCGTCGAAAGCAGCCTGCCTTCGCTTCCCCAGACGCCGAGCGGCTGGTATTCCTCCAGTGACACGACCAGCTTGTCCGGCCATTCCCTCCGGACACTGGCCTTTCTTACCCATGGCACCGCCTCGAAGGCACCACGGACCTCATCGAGATCGACCGTAAAGAAATTGCCCCGTATATTGGGTAACGCGATATTTCTGACCGTAAGCGCATTGACATGCCGCAATGTCTCGCCACCGGCAGACTGAACCCTGATCGTCTGAAGCGCATAGACCGGCTTTTGTATCAGCCAGCCGATCGCCCCCGTGACCACCGCCAATATGAAGATGGCCATACAGGTATTCGATATCGCATTCAATATCCGGACGTTATGCCACATAGCGTGTTCAATTTCCCTCGTGTTCTCTATGGTCCAGCGTCGCCGAACGCAGCAGCGTCAGACACAAATCCTCATATCCCAGTCCGGCCTGACGTGCCGCCATCGGTACCAGCGAATGTCCTGTCATGCCGGGCGACGAATTCAGTTCCAGCAAAAACGGGGCATTGTCACCATTCCGCAAAATCACATCGATACGCCCCCATCCGCGACAGCCCAGCGCCTTGTAACTTTGCAAGGCATATTGCTGTATTTGCCGCTCGATCTTTTCATCCAGTCCGCACGGACACAGATACTGTGTTTCGTCACTGAAATACTTGTTGTGATAGTCGTAATTGGCACCGGGTGCGACGATCCGGATCAGCGGCAGCGCTTCGGCCTTGCCATCCAGTTCCAGAACCGTGCATGTCAGTTCCATACCACTGATAAATTCCTCGGCCAGTACCGAACGATCATATTTCGCTGCCTGCGCGTAGGCATCCGCCATTTGTGCCGCATCGGTGACTTTCGTCAGTCCCAGTGTCGATCCTTCGTGTGCCGGTTTGACGATCAGCGGCAATCCCAGATAACTGACTACCGCATCGAAATCGGTATCGGCATCCAGTACCCTGTAACGTGGCGTCGGCAATCCCTGCGCCAGCCACAACCGCTTCGTCATGATCTTGTCCATGGCAATGGCGGACGCCATCACACCGGAACCGGTGTACGGAATCCGCATTTCTTCCAGCATGCCTTGCATGCACCCATCTTCGCCATAACGGCCATGCAGCGCGATGAACACACGGTCGAAATTTTCCTTTTGCAATTCGGCCGGACTGCGGACCCCCGTGTCGAAAAGATGGGCGTCAACACCACGGCTTGCCAGTGCCTCGCAAACCGCTTTGCCGGAAACCAGCGAAACATCCCTTTCGGCCGACTTTCCGCCATACAAAACTCCCACTTTGCCCAATTGCTCCGGTGCCTCTGTTTTCATCACTTTATCCATACGTCAAATCTGAACCTTTTCCACAAGTTTTCCCGGAACGCCACTGATCGAACCGGCGCCCATCGTCATCACGACATCCCCCTCCTCGACGACATTGAGAATAACGGCCGGCATATCGGCGATATCCGCCACGAATACCGGATCGACCTTGCCGGCGACCCGGATCGTACGTGCCAGTGTCCTGCCGTCGGCAGCCACAATCGGCTGTTCGCCGGCCGGATACACCTCGGCCAGCAACAACACATCGACACTGGAAAGCACTTTCACGAAATCCTCGAACAAATCCCGCGTTCTGGTATAGCGGTGCGGCTGAAAAGCCAGCACCAGCCGTCTCCCGGGATAGGCGGCTCTGGCCGCCGCGATCGTAGCCGCCATCTCGGCCGGATGATGCCCGTAATCATCGACCAGTTCCACTTCGACCGTCGCGCCCGTATTCTTCTTGGGCAACCTGACTTTTCCCAGTCGGGTAAAGCGCCGGTTGACCCCGGTAAACTGTTCCATCGCACGCTGCGTGGCGGCATCGTCGATACCCAGTTCACGTGCGATGGCGATCACGGCACATGCATTCTGGACATTGTGCATACCCGGCTGGTTCAGTCTGATGGCGACAGGCGGGTGTCCTTGCTGGAGTGCGGTAAACGTCATCATGGTACCTTCGGCACGCGCGTCGATCGCACGCACATCCGCCTCTTCATGAAACCCGTATGTCGTCACCGGTTTGGAAATGAACGGCCTGATCTCGCGTACATTCTTGTCATCGATGCACAACATGACACGCCCGTAAAACGGCAGGCGCTGCGTAAACGCGATGAAAGCCTGCTTGAGCTTGGCGAAATCATGATCATAGGTATCCATATGATCGGCATCGATATTGGTAATCACCTCGATCACCGGATTCAGATTCAGGAACGACGCATCCGATTCGTCCGCTTCCGCGACAATATAGTCACCCGCTCCCAGCCCTGCATTGGCACCGGCACTGTTCAAACGTCCGCCGATCACGAACGTCGGATCGAAACCACCTTCGGCCAGCACGCTGGCCACCAGACTGGTCGTCGTGGTTTTTCCGTGCGTTCCGGCAATGGCGATACCTCGCTTGAGTCTCATCAGTTCGGCGAGCATAACCGCTCTCGGAACGATCGGAATATTCCGCTTGCGTGCCGCCAGCACTTCCGGATTGTCATCCTTGATCGCACTGGAAACGACAACGGCATCGGCATTTTCGATATTTTCCGCAGCGTGCCCCTGCATGACACGCGCCCCCAATGCAGCCAGATGCCGCGTCGATGCATTGCTTGCCAGATCGGAACCGGTAATTTCGTACCCCAGATTGAGCAGTACCTCGGCAATTCCGCTCATGCCACTGCCGCCGATTCCGATGAAATGTATCCGTTTGACTTTATGTTTCATACCATCCGTCTATTTACCGTTAGCTGTCCTGACCAGCACATCCGCAATCCGTTCGTTGGCGTCCCGTTTGCCCAGTGCATACGCTTTTTTCGCCATTTCCAGACATTTTTCCCGCGTCATTTCACCGATAATCCGCGCCAGCGATTCTGGCGTCATATCCGCCTGCGGAAGATGGATCGCCGCACCTTCACCACTCATGAACAAGGCATTGTCCCGCTGGTGCGACGTCGTCGAAGCAATCAGGGGAACCAGAACGCTTGCCACACCGGCCGCCGTCAGTTCCGTTACCGTAATCGCTCCCGCACGGCAGATCACCAGATCGGCATCGGCATACCGCGCCGCCATATCATCGATAAAATCGACCACTTCCGCATGTACCTGTGCCTTTCGATACTGTTGCCTGACCGAAGCCACATGCTGTCTGCCCGTCTGGTGAACCAGCTGCGGCCGTGATTCAAACGGCAACAAGGCCATGGCCGCGGGAATACAATCGTTCAACGCCTTCGCTCCCAGACTGCCCCCCACAACCAGTATTTTCAGTGCACCTTCACGCTGTCCGTAACGATGTTCCGGCGCAGGCAATGTCTTGATCTCCTGACGAACCGGATTGCCGGTGCATACCGACTTCGAAGCCAGTTCCCCATAATTCCCTGGAAAACCGAAAAGAATCCGTTTCGCCGAAGACGCCAGTGTCTTGTTGGACAACAGCAATCTGGCATCCGCATTGACCAGCACGACGGGAATCCCCAGCATTCTGGCCGCCATTCCGCCCGGCACGGTGACATATCCCCCCATACCGACCACCAGATCCGGCTTGCGCTGTTTCATGATGCCAAGACATGCCAGAAAACCCGTCATCAGATGTACACCACCCTTGAGCATGTGCATCAGTCCCTTGCCCCTCAATCCGGCAAAATCGATACGATCCATCTCGATACCATGTGCCGGTACGATATTGCCTTCCATCCCGTGCAGCGTTCCAAGCCATGTCACATCCCAGCCTTGTGCCTGCATGGTTTGCGCAATCGCCAGTCCCGGAAAAATATGCCCTCCGGTACCGGCCGCCATAATCATGAGTTTGCGGCGCTCGCTCATATCCTGCCCCCTCTCATGATCTTTCTGTTTTCATAATCGACACGCAACAGAATCGCCATCGCCATACAGTTGATGACAACCCCGGAGCCGCCATAACTCATCAACGGCAAGGTCAACCCTTTCGTCGGCAACAAACCGAGATTGACGCCCATATTGATAAACGTCTGCACACCGATCCAGATACCGATACCCTGTGCCAGCAATCCCGCGAAAATCCTGTCCATGGCGATAGACTGGCGTCCGATTTCAAAGGCACGTTTGACAATCCAGTAAAAGATGGCGACAACAACAACCACACCGACGAATCCCAGTTCCTCGCCCACGACCGCCATCAAAAAGTCGGTATGCGCTTCCGGCAGGTAATGCAGTTTTTCCACGCTTCCGCCCAGACCGACACCGAAAATCTCCCCACGACCGAAAGCGATCAGCGAATGGGAAAGCTGGTACCCCTTGCCCAGTGCATTGGCTTCATCCCATGGGTTGAGATACGCGAAAATACGTTCCCTTCGCCATGGCGACATCACGATGACCATACTGAATATCCCCACCAGTGTCGCGGCGATGCCTCCGAACCAGATACCGTTGAACCCACCCAGAAACAAAATACCCATCGCAATGCAGATAATGACGCCAAGCGCCCCCAGATCGGGTTCCAGCAGCAACAGCAAGCCGATCAGCCCCAAAGCAAGCGCCATCGGGAAAAAACCCTTGGTCAGCTTGTGCATGAAATTCTGTTTTCTGACCGTATAATCCGCCGCATACATGACGATAAACAGCTTCATCAACTCGGAAGGCTGCAAATTGAACACACGGAAAGACAACCAGCGTCTTGCACCGTTGACGCCCTTGCCGATACCGGGTATCAGCACCAGCACCAGCAATACCAGTGTGATCAAAAACAGTATCGGCGCATATTTCTGCCAGGTATCTATCCGGACGCGGAACACCATCAATCCGGCAAACAGTCCCAGTGCAATGAAAATCGACTGCCGTATAAAGAAATGCTCATTCAGGTAATTGGCATATTTCGGCGAATCCGGCAGCGCGATGGACGCTGAATACACCATGGTCAGCCCGAGAAACAACAACGCCAGCACCGCGAAAATGAGATACTGGTCGATCTTCATCATACGGGCGCTCTTGGCTTCACCCGCACGATTTTCCTGCGGCCGTATCACGCCATCGAAAAAACGTTTCACCGACTGGAAGTTCATGACCGTACCTCCCCGGCGGCGTCACGCAATCTGTACACTTCCGAGACAAACACCTCGGAACGGTGTGCATAATCACGAAACATATCCATGCTGGCGCAAGCCGGCGACAACAGGACGATATCCCCGTTTCCGGCATGTTCGGCACCACGTGAAACCGCCTGTTCCAGCGAATCGCAATCAATGAGTTCCACACCGGTACCGGCCAGTGCCTCGCGTATATGCGAGGCGTCCTTGCCGATCAGCATGACGGCACCGACATAACGGCTAACGACCGGTGCCAGCGGAGAAAAATCCTGATCCTTGCCGAGACCGCCCGCAATCAGGATGATTTTCCGGCCATCGGAAATATTGCTTTCGCCCAATCCTTTCACGGCCGCCACCGTCGCACCGACATTGGTTCCCTTGCTGTCGTCGATATAGGTCACCCCTTTTACCGTGGCCACCGTTTCGACACGGTGCGGTTCGCCAGGATAATCGCGCAACGCCTGCAGCAGAGGCGCGAACGGCAAATGGATCGCGCGACACAAGGCCAGCGCAGCCAGCGCATTGCTTGCATTGTGTTGTCCGCGAATCAGCAAATCATCGACCGGCATCAGATGCTGGATGACATATTCGGGCGACACCGCTTTTTTCCTGCCTTTGCCGGCGATGTTTTCATCAAGCGCCGTTTTCACTGACAGCCACTGTATACCGCGATCCGTATGCAAACCGAAAGCGCCCGGCTCCGTCGGCTCGTCGGTTCCGAAAGTCACGACCGGCGCTGACGGCGCCGTCATACCCATGACCGCTTCATCCTGGCGATTAAGCACACGAACGGTTTTTCGACCGAAAATCCGTTCCTTGGCCGCACCATATGCTTGCATACTGCCATGCCAGTCCAGATGATCCTGCGTCAAATTCAGCACCGTTGCCGCATCCGGCTCCAGACTGTATGTCGTAAACAGCTGGAAACTCGACAACTCAAGCACCCATACATCCGGCAACTGGTCTTTTAAGATCACTTCCAGCAATACATCCAGTGCAGCCGGACTGATATTGCCTGCCAGACGTACCGTTTTTCCGGCACGGCGGCACATATGTCCCGTCAGGCTCGTCACCGTCGTTTTTCCGTTCGTTCCGGTCACAGCGATCAGCGCAGGCCTGTATTGACGTTCCTTTTCCAGTCCACGCAAAGCCTGCGCGAACATCTCGATTTCGCTCCACACCGGAATGCCGTGCTCGCGTGCAAAAGGCAATATTTCCTTCAGTTCGACATCCGGACGCAAACCCGGACTGACGGCAATGATATCGAATGTATCGACACCGGCAGTGCCGAACGGGCCGGCCACAAATCGCGCATCGGGAACATCCCGACGCAGACTGGCCAGTCTGCCGGGATTTTCGCGTGTATCGGCAACGCAAACACCCGCCCCGCAATACGCGCTCCAGCGCGCCATCGCCAGACCGGACTCACCCAGTCCCAAAACGAGTATTTTTTTACCTTCCCAGTTCATATCATCTAATCTTCAATGTCGACAAACCGATCAAAACCAGAATCATGGTGATGATCCAGAAACGGACCACGACCTGTGTTTCCTTCCACCCTTTTTGTTCAAAATGATGGTGCAACGGCGCCATCAGAAATATGCGCTTGCCGACCCCGTATTTCTTTTTGGTATATTTGAAATACGTGACCTGCAACATGACCGAAATGGTTTCGGCCACAAAAATACCCCCCATCACGAACAAAACGATTTCCTGCCGCACGATCACGGCAATGGTTCCGAGTGCGCCACCCAACGCAAGTGCACCGACATCGCCCATGAACATCTGGGCCGGGTAGGCGTTGAACCACAAAAACGCCAGCCCCGCTCCCGCCATCGCACCGCAGAAAACCAGCAATTCTCCCGTACCCGGAATATAGGGAATGAACAAGTAACGCGAATACACGGTATGCCCGGTCAGATAAGCGAACACGCCGAGGGCCGTCCCGACCATGATCGTCGGCATGATCGTCAGACCATCCAGACCGTCCGTCAGATTGACGGCATTGCTCGTACCGACTATGACGAAATACGTCAACGCAATAAATCCCCAGACACCCAGCGGATAGCTGATCGTCTTGAAAAACGGAATGATGAAATCCGCTTTCGGCGGAAGATCCATACTGAAGCCTGATGAAACCCATTCAATGAACAAATGCCAGACTTCATAGTTGGATTGTCCCGATACGGCAAACGCCAGATAAACGGCAGCCGACATCCCGATCATCGATTGCCAGAAATATTTTTCACGCGAAGACATGCCGTTCGGATTCTTGTACACCACCTTCCGGTAATCATCGACCCAGCCGATGACCCCGAACCCCATCGTCACCACCATCACGATCCAGACGAACCGGTTGGAAAGATCGCACCACAACAGCATCGCGATCGCAATCGCGATCAGAATCAGCAAACCGCCCATGGTCGGCGTACCCGACTTGACCAGATGCGTCTGTGGGCCATCCGTACGGACAGCTTGCCCGACCTTCAGACGGGTCAGCAGACGAATTACCGATGGACCGGCAGCCAGACCGATCGCAAGCGCTGTCAGGGTCGCTGCGACGGCACGAAAAGAGATATAGCTGACGATTCGCAGCCATCCTGCATCCTGTTGAAAAAATTGTGCCAGCCAAAGCAGCATGTCAACGACCTTCCTTTTCCATCAACTGTTCCACCACTCTTTCCATTTTCATGAAACGCGACCCCTTGACCAGCACAGTCATTTCCGGAGCGAGCATCTCTCTCAGCACATGATTCATCGCATCGATCTCCGTAAAGTGCCGTGCGGCTTTTCCGTATGCTTCGGCAGCCGAACGTGCCATATTCCCGAACGTGAAAAAATGCCCGATACCGCGCGTCCTGGCATACTCCCCGATTTCGGCATGAAACCGCGTGCCGTTATCTCCGACCTCACCCATGTCGCCCAGCACGAGAACACTTTTGCCTGACATATCCGAAAGCACATCGATAGCCGCACGCACCGAATCCGGATTGGCGTTGTATGTATCGTCGATCAGCTGCGCGCCATTGAACGCCGTTTTCCTTTCAAGCCGGCCATGCACCGGAACAAATGCTTCCAGCCCACGTACGATCGCTGATCTGTCGATACCTGCCGCCAGACAGCAGGCCGCGGCAGCTGTGGCATTCAAGACATTGTGCCGCCCGCTTGTCGCCAGCTTCACATCCACGGTTTCGCCGGCAAGCTGCATCGCCACCCGAGTCTTGTCACATGTTGCGACGACTCGCGCCGATACATCGGCACCATCACCGAACCCGAACGTGATGATGGCGCGCTCTCCGGCCAGCGAAGTCCACAATGCCGAATAAGTATCGCCCACCGGGAAAACCGCCACACCTTCAGGCGGCAACGTTTGTATCACCGTTCCGTTTTCCCGCGCCACCGCTTCGACACTTTGCATGAATTCCTGATGTTCACGCTGTGCGTTATTGACCAGGCCGACGGTCGGCTGCGCGATAGCCGCCAGCACAGCGATCTCGCCGACATGATTCATGCCCAGTTCGATCACTGCGGCACGATGCGAACGTGCCAGCCGGAAAACCGTCAGCGGCACGCCGATATCGTTGTTGAAATTGCCAGCCGTCGCCAGATAGCCATCTTCTCCGAAAGCACTGCGCAAAATGGACGCGATCATTTCCTTGACCGTCGTTTTGCCATTGCTTCCAGTCACCCCGATCACGGGAATATCGAACTGCCGTCTCCAGCAAGCGGCCATCTCGCCCATGGCTTGCCGGGTATCGTGCACGACCAGCGCAGGCAACGGATAACCTTCCGGTACCTGTTCAACCATCACAGCCGCAACCTTGCCTGCCGCCGCAACATCGCCAAGAAAACGGTGCGCATCAAAACGCTCCCCTTTCAGGGCGACGAAAAGACTTCCTGGCGCCACCTGGCGGCTGTCCGTCGATACACCATCGATCACGGCATCAGCCGTGATATGGCTGTCCGATATCCACTGTCCGATTTGCGACAACGTCGCTTTCATACCGCCACCTTCATGTTCTGAATCCGTGAAGCCAGCGCCAGCGCCACATGATCGGCATCTGCAAAAGGCAATTTCACTCCCCTGATTTCCTGATAGGCTTCATGCCCTTTGCCGGCGAGAAAGATCACATCGTTTTTCGATGCCTGTCGTACCGCCTGCAAAATGGCTGTCGCCCTGTCTTCATAAATTTGCGGCCTTTTTTTCATGCCGGCCACAATCTCTTCGATAATCCGTCCGGGCTCCTCGCTCCGCGGATTGTCACTGGTCACGATGACGAAATCCGCCGATTCGGACACACTGCCCATTTGCGGACGTTTGCCATGATCCCTGTCACCGCCGCAACCGAACACACACCACAGTTTTCCGTGACGATCGTCTGCGACCCGACGCAAAGTTTCCAGTCCCTTGGCCATGGCGTCCGGTGTATGCGCAAAATCGATCACAACCAGCGGTCTTTCCTTTCCGCCCATCTGTTGCATTCTTCCGGGAGGCGGCAACAACTGGCCGAGAGCGCGTATTGCCGTATCCCATGGAATATCCGCAGCCAGCAAAACGCCGAGTACACCCAGCACATTGCTGACATTGAACAGCCCGATCAACTGTGTTTTGACCCGTGCCGATCCCATCGGAGACTCCACCCTGAACTCGGTTCCCTGCGCACGGTTTCTGATATCGGTCGCCACGATCAAGGGGACTTCTGCACCAGTATCACGTACGCGTGAATAGGCGGTCACCGCCATCTTCCCTTTGAGCGAATCCGCCAGTTCCGCCCCCATCGGGTCATCCAGGTTCACGACGGCATGACGCAATCCCGGCCAGTCGAACAACCTGCGTTTGGCGGCCTTGTACGATGCCATATCATGGTGATAATCAAGATGGTCACGCGTGAAATTCGTAAACAGCGCAATATCGATACCCAATCCGTTGAGCCGCCCCTGATCAATACCGATGGAAGACGCTTCCATGGCGACACAGGCAACCCCCTGATCACGGAGCACGGCCAGATTGCGCTGCAACTGTACCTGATCCGGTGTCGTATACCCCGTAGCCCTGGGCTGACCGCCGTTGCCGTTTTCAAAAACCGTAATCCCCAATGTACCGACCACAGCCGTTTTCTTTCCAGTTGCAGAAATGGACTGTCCGATCCACTGGGTACAGGACGTTTTTCCATTCGTACCGGTTGCCGCGATCACCAGCATGGACTTCGCCGGAAAACCGTAATAAGCCGCAGCGATCGGCCCTGCATTGTCCTTGAGACCGGCAACCGCCAGATGCGGTACCTGCCATTGGGAATTCCATTCAAAACCGGATTGTTCGTACACGACGGCCGACGCACCCTTTTCAATAGCGGATGCGATGTAATGGCGACCGTCTGCCGAATCACCTTCATAAGCGAAAAACACGGCACTGCCGGCATCACGCCCGATCTCGCGTGAATCGGAATAGAGCTGGCCATCCGGACATGTCGTACGGAGCCATTCCACAATATGCATCATTTCCGGCGATGTATTTTTCATCAGTCAACCCTCGCCACTTTATCCGTCGACAACAGTGCATCCACCTGCGCATCGGGTGAAATATTCATCGCACGCAATACATCTGCCGCCACCGACGAAAAAACCGGCGCGGCTGCGGAACCGCCGTAATGACCCACAGTCGGTTCATCGATCATGACGGCGATGATGACGCGCGGATCAGAAGCCGGCGCAAATCCGACAAACGAACCGACATACTTGCGGACATACCGTCCGTTTTCGATCTTGTAGGCCGTGCCGGTTTTACCTGCCACGCGATACCCTGCAACCTGTGCACGGCGTGCAGTTCCTTCGTTTCCCGTCACCATTTCCAGCATCTGGCGCATTTCACGCGCCGTTTTTTCCGAAATGATCTGACGGCCGGCCGGCATATCGTCTCGCTTGAAGAACGTGAGCGGAATCATGTCGCCGTCCCGTGCGAAAATCATGTAGGACTGCGCCATCTGGAAAAGCGAAACCGAAATACCGTGCCCGTAACTCATGGTCGCCTGTTCGATCGGACGCCACGACTTGTAAGGACGTACCCGACCGGCCACCGCCCCCGGGAAACCGTATCTCGGCTGCTGTCCGAAACCGACGGAAGTGAACATCTCCCACATTTCCTGCGGCTGCATCTGCAAGGCGATCTTGGCCGTACCGATATTGGATGACTTTTCGATAACCTGCGCGACGGAAATCGTCCCGTTGGAATGTGTATCCCCGATCGTCGCCGTCCCGATCGTCATTCGTCCCGTCCCCGTCGGAATCATCGTCGTCGGTCTGACTTTTCCTTTTTCCAGCGCCAGTGCGACCGTAAACGGTTTCATGATGGAACCCGGTTCGAATGTATCCGTCATGACACGATTTCTGAGCTGCGACCCTGTCAGGTGCCGACGATCGTTCGGATTGAAACTGGGCATGTTGACCATCGCCAGCACCTCCCCTGTCCGGGTATCGAGCACCAGCACGCTACCGGCCTTTGCCTTGTGTTTTTCGATCGCTTCGCTCAGGTATTTGTATGCGATATATTGCAATTTGCTGTCGATGGACAGCACCAGATCCTTGCCGTCGACAGGTTCGCGTACCGCACGAATGTCTTCCACGATATGGCCCAGGCGATCCTTGATGACCCGTCGACTGCCATTGACCCCGGCCAGTACGTTCTGGGAAGCCAGCTCGATACCTTCCTGACCGGCATCCTCGACATTGGTAAAACCGACGACGTGAGCCATCACTTCGCCCTCAGGGTAAAAGCGCTTGTATTCTTTCCTTGTCTGGATACCTGTGATTCCGAGTTTGATGATTTCATCGGCCACTTCGTTGTCCACCTGACGTTTCAGGTAAACGAAACTGCGGTCGGAATCCAGTCTGGCATACAAGGCCTTCTCACTCATGCCCAGCAACGACGCCAGTCTGGAAATCTTTTCTTTCGGCTGTGTCAGCACATCTTCCGGAATGGCCCATATCGCCTTGACCGGTACGCTGGAAGCCAGCACATGACCGTTCCTGTCCAGAATTTTCCCGCGGGTGGCCGGCAATTCCAGTGTTCGCGCATATCTTGATTCACCCTGACGCTGCAGAAAATCGGTCGATATCCCCTGCAACCACAAGGCACGGGCGATCAGACCGACAAACGCCAGAAACAGCAGAAAAAGAACCAGACGAGAACGGAAAGGCGACAGACTGACCTTCAATTCCGGATTCGCGGAAAACGATACCCCCTTGGCAGCGGCCACACGCGGATTTTTCAGAAATTTCATCTTGCTCATCATGGCGCCGTCACCTTCAGAAAATGCGTGTTGGCCGGCGTAACCCGGGTCATGTTCAATTCGTTGACAGCCTTTTCCTCGATTCTTGCATGCTTGCTCAGGGTGGACTGTTTCAGCTGCAATTGCGACCATTCGATTTCCAGCTGGCGTGTCTGCATCTGCGCGAATTCCAGCTCGATAAAGAGCTTGCGTGCCTGATACTGTGAATTGACCAGTGCCAGCGCGGACAATCCCAGCAACAACGCCAGTACAAAGGGCAGCCTAATACGCATGTTCATTCCCCCCTTGCCCGTGCAATACGCGATGCGATACGCAAAATGGCGGAACGCGCCCTGGCATTGTCATGTATCTCTGCCACGGAAGGCTTCACCTTGCCGAGCCGTTTCATTTCCGGCTGTGGCAATTCACTGGCACGCACCGGCACACGCCGATCCGGCATCTGCACCACCGACTTCTCCGCGAAAAATCTTTTGACGATCCTGTCTTCCAGCGAATGGAAACTGATCACCGCCATTCTTCCGCCCGTCGCCAGATGCTGCCAAGCCTTTTCCAGTCCTATTTCCAGCTCCTCAAGCTCTCGGTTGATGTAAATCCGTATAGCCTGAAAGGTACGGGTTGCCGGATTTTTGCCCTTTTCAAAAGTCTTGACTGCCCTTGCCACGATCTCTGCAAGTTGCTTCGTACGATCAATGGGCTGCCTGGCCCGGCCAGCAACAATCTCCTTTGCAATCTGAAAAGCAAACCGTTCTTCCCCATACTGATGAATCACCTCCGCAATTTTTTCCTCACGCTCGACAGCGAGCCATTCCCGCGCCGACATGCCTCGTGACGGATCCATTCGCATATCCAGCGGACCGTCATGCAAAAAGCTGAACCCTCGCCCGGCATCTTCAACCTGAGGCGACGAAATACCCAGATCCAGCAAGACACCGTCTATCGTGTCGATTCCCTTTTCCGCCAGGACGATATCCAGTCCGGCAAAGCTGCCGTGTACGATCTCGAACCTCGGGTCATCGATACGCCTTGCAACGGCAACGGCTTCCGGATCCTTGTCGAATGCGATCAGTTTTCCTTTTCGTCCCAGTTTTTCCAGAATCAGCCTGCTGTGTCCGCCTCTTCCGAATGTACCGTCCAGATAAATGCCATCCGCACGATTTCCGCGAATATCGAGTGCATCGACAGCCTCGTTGAGCAATACCGGATCATGAGTCAGTTCAGGCAATTCCGTTCACTCCGACATATCAAAACGAAAAATCCTGCAAGGCTTCCGGCATACCGGCCGCAATCGCCTCGGCTTCGTTTTCCTGCAACTTCACGGCATCCCATACCTCAAAATGGCTGCCCATTCCCAGCAACATCACATCGCGGGACAAACCGGCCGCTTTTCGCAATTCCGGCGGAATCAGAATACGTCCGGCGGAATCCATTTCCACGTCCGATGCACTGCCAAGGAAAATACGCTGCCACACACGTGCCGACATCGGCCATGCCGCGATTTTTTCACGATGACTTTCCCAAACCGGCCGGGGAAACAGCAACAGGCAGCCATGAGGATGGCGCGTCAGCGTCATCCGTCCCTCGCACTGAAGTGCGAGTACGTCACGATGCTTTACCGGGACAACCATCCTTCCCTTGGCATCCAGACTGACAGATGAAGACCCCTGAAACACTGCAATATCCTTCTTGCCGGTTTGAAATATTTATCGGAAATTCGAAAATTTATCCCACAAACAAACACAATTCCACACTTTTACCCACTTTATTAGATGCTCCATGCATGGTCAAGTGATTTTTTGTTAACAAATCCCGGTTTTTTCAATGAAGTCAACGACTTAGAGAAGCGAACAAATCACGCAACACAAATAAATTTTCAAATAAATTAACGACTTATCGCGCATATTGAATGCGCAACATGATACAAATACATGTATTTATACAAAATCAAACGCTTTGCACTTGCACATCGACAGATACAACGCAAAAGCGTTTTGCACTTTACAGGGGATAAAAACAGGAAAATCATGAAAAACGGTCAGATGGCATTCTGACCATTTTGAAAGGAAGAAAAAGAAATGGAAAAAGCAGGCCGATAGGCCGGATTCTGTTACGGTGCCGAGGCACTATGACAGTCATTCATCTAGGCGCCGGATTACTCCGGCGCTCAAGCTTCCTACCCACACGCTCCGCGGACCACATCAATGCGTGCCTATTTGGAATTGCACCAGGTGGAGGTTGCCGCGTTTCACCGTAACCTAATACGCTCGTCTCTGTGGCCCTGTTCCTCGTCTTATGCCTTGCGGTTTTCGACGGACGGCCGTTAACCGTCACCCTGTCCTGTGGTGTCCGGACCTTCCTCCCGTTCCCGGCATGAATCCGGAAACCGGCGACTGTCTGGCCTGCTTCTTCACGGCGCATTTTACAGGGAACATCCGAAACAGGATAGCCTTTGTCCGGATCAGTTGTAATCTCCCCAGGTAATCACCCGCATGACAAAACGATAAATCAGAAAGGCTGTCCCGTACCAGAAGCGCCGGTACCATGGACGATTCATGAAGCTGCGCTCGCCCACAGGTTCGGCTTCCATAATTGCTGTCTCTATCCGTCTTTTCAGTTCGCCGGCAAACTCCTCGTCACGAACGACGATATTGGCTTCATGATTGAGAAACAGACTCAGGCCGTCACAGTTGCTCGATCCTACGGTAGCCCACCGGTCATCAATGACCGCCACCTTGCCATGCAACTGGGTTTTCCTGTACTCATACACCTTGACTCCGCTGGAAAGCAGCTTTGGATAAAAAGCCTGCGCCACCGAATCCTGCACCCAGAATTCCCCGCTTCCGATCAACAGAATCACTTCCACACCACGCGATGCCGCGGAAGCCAGCGCATTCCTGAAACGCCGCCCGGGTGCGAAATAGGGCGTAACCAGCAAAATCTGCCGTCGGGCCATTCCCATGGCCTTGAGATAGGCTTTCTGGATGGTTCGTCTGTTTCTGAAATTGTCCCGTACGATAAAGCTGGACAACACCATGCGCGTGCGGACATGCCTGTGCCGCCGGTAAAACGTGCGATACCGGTCGAAACGCTCCCACAAGGTCAGTTTTCCGGTTTGCTCCCACAACCGGATCGCTTCCTGGTAAATCAGCATCGACAGCATACCGTCCACCCGTACAGCAAAGTCCTGTCTTGGCGACGATAACATCTGTTTCCGGTTATAGTCGTAACGCCAGTCGCTCAGAATATTGATGCCACCGACAAATGCGATGTCCCGATCGACAACACACAGTTTCCGGTGCAACCGGACGAACCCGCGCCTGAACCAGCTGTTGAAGATGTGATACTGGATACCGGACTGACTGAACTCCCTTGTCAGCAGCCGGCACACTCGCGGCCCTGTACCCAGCCAGTCGATGATGACATGTACCTGAACACCTCTGGATACCGCACGTTTCATGGCGTCGATGACGCGCCTGCCGACTTCATCGGGAAAAAAGATGTACGTTTCAAGATAAATTTCGGAAACCGCATCATTGATCGCACCGACCAGTGACGGGAAAAAATCATCCCCGTTCTGCAACAGAACCAGATGATTGCGTGATGTATTGTAATGGACGCCGTCCATCCTTCATTCTGTCCGCAAAGACGCGACCAGCGGCGCATGATCCGACAGTGCCGTCCATGGCGCGCCCTGCATGACACGTGCCGAATCGACCCTGAATCCACGGACATAAATCCTGTCCAGACGAAAAAAGGGAAACAATGCCGGAAAGGTTCTTGCCGGCAACGGTTTGGGTACCTTGCCGGTGAGACGCGGAAAAAACGTTTTCTTCCCTTCTTCCTGCTCGCCCATTTCGTCGAAGACTTCCTTGACACGCAAGGCTTTTCGCAACAAGTCGGACAAATTGTTGTTCCAGTCGTTGAAATCACCGGCGATGATGACCGGTGCATCTTCCGGTGCGGAACGCCGAACCGTGTCGATCAGCGCATGTGTCTGTCTGATCCGGCTGCCGTTAAACAATCCCAGATGAATGACATAGCAATATACTTTCGTCTCCGGCGTCTGCAAAACGCAATGCAGAATACCCCTCGACTCCAGTGCGTGATCCGATACATCGGTATTGAACTGCGAGACGATCGGATAGGCGCTCAACAATGCATTGCCATGATGCCCATGCTCATAGACGGCATTCTTGCCATAGGCGCAATACAGGGAGTTGCCCGCCAGATACGCATGTTGCCCCCGATCCTGCCATAACAGGGCATAGCGGTTTGTCATCAGATCGTGGCGTCCCTGTACCTCTTGCAGGAAAATGACATCCGCGCTCAACGAGCGGATGGACCGTTTCAGTTCCTGAATGATTGGCCGGTGATCGATCGATGCCCCTTTGTGAATATTGTAAGTTGCAATACGAAGTTCCATAGCGACCCCGATAAACTTGCCCGTCGTCAGGTATGCAGACAGCCGCCTTCCGGCGTTCTGTCCGGCCAGCCCCGTACGATATCCGGCCGCCTGTTTCCCGCCGGATACCGACCATAGCCATATTGTACTTTGTAAAAATCAATCGGGTAACCGGTGAAAATTTTTTGTATGCCATCCTCGCCGCATACCATACCTTCTCCGATTTCAAGGATAATACTGCCTGTCCAATTCCGAAATGATGCCATGAGACTTCTGTATTCCATCCTGTGGTGGCTGATCCTGCCGCTTGCCCTGTTCAGGCTTTACTGGCGCGGGCGCAAGGAACCGGGTTACCGGCATCATATCGCCGAGCGTCTCGGTTTCTATCCACCGGTACCTGCCGCGTCACAACGGATCTGGGTACATGCTGTATCGGTCGGCGAAACACGTGCGGCCGAACCGCTCGTCAAGGCACTGATGACCCGTTTTCCGGCATCGGATATCCTGTTGACGCACATGACACCGGCAGGCCGTGCCACCGGAGAAGAACTGTTTTGCGCCGAAAAACAGGCAGGCCGTCTGATTCAGGCATATCTGCCTTACGATACCAACACCATGATGCGTCGTATCATCGAGCATTACCGTCCATGCATGTGTATTTTGCTTGAAACCGAAATATGGCCCAATCTCATCCGGCAATGTGTCAGGCATCATGTCCCGCTGGCACTGGTCAATGCCAGATTGTCGGAACGTTCCCTGAAAAAGGGCATGAAACTCCGTTCCATCATGCAGGAAGCGGCAAACGGATTTTCCGTTGTCGCCGCACAGACACAAACCGACGCTAACCGGCTGGCCCAATTCGGCAGCACGCATATCGCAGTGACCGGCAGCGTCAAGTTCGACATCACACCACCTCCCGGCACACTGGAAAAAGGACTCCGCCTGCGTCGTTCGATCGGCAACCGGCCCGTACTGATGTGCGCCAGTACACGTGACGGAGAAGAAATACAGATTCTCGACGCAATCGAAGAACTGGCCGGAAATGCCCTACTGCTGCTGGTTCCGCGACATCCACAGCGTTTCGACGATGTCGCGCGCATGATCGAAAACCGCGGCATCGCCATGACCAGACGATCGGCACTGGGCAATATGTCGCAATGCACCGTTTCTTCGGACGTGCGTATCCTGCTGGGCGATTCCATGGGAGAAATGTTCATGTACTATGCAGCTTGCGATCTCGCCTTCATCGGAGGAAGTCTCGAAAAACTGGGAGGTCAAAACCTGATCGAAGCCTGCGCTGTCGGCAAACCGGTACTGGTTGGCCCGCACACCTTCAATTTCGAGGCGATAACGGCCGATGCCATCACAGACAACGCAGCCATCCGCATCCATTCGGCACATGAAATGATGCAACAAGCCAATGCATTACTCCTGGACGACATCCGACGGCAAGACATGGGAGAATGCGCACGCGCATTCGCACAAAGACAGCATGGTGCAACAAGACGTACTCTCGAATTGCTGGCACCGCTGATCGACGATACCGGACCATGAAACACTACGTCGTCCTGACGTTTTTATCCCGGTATGGAATGACGAACACCAGTGTCGTACCGGTATCGCCGGTCCTGATCCTGAATTCGCCGCCCAGCATGCCGATCCGTTCCCGGATACCGGCCAATCCGTAAGACTTGACCTTGCGATTGCGCACCTTCGGCATGCCGACTCCATTGTCAGCAACCGTCAGTTCCAGATTGTCACCGACACGTCGCAATCCGATTTCCACCCTGTCGGCTCTGGCATGTTTGACGATATTGGTCAACGCTTCCTGCAACACCCTGAACAATACAGTGGCATGTCTGTCATCCAGCTCAAGCTTGTCATCATCCGTATGAAAAATGCAGGTCACTCCGTTGGCACGTGAAAAATCCCGTGCCTGCCACTCCAGTGAAGCGACCAGTCCCAGATCCAGTACAGCAGGTCGCAAATCGTTGATCAGCGTCCGGACACTTTTGACCGTCAAGTCGATATGCGCCAGTATCTCATCTATGCGTTTTGCGCGTTCTCCGGCATCGTTGAAAACATCCTGTTTCAGCAAGGATACCTCGATACGCAGGGCCAGCAAATGCTGTCCCAGTTCATCATGAATTTCGCGTGCGATACGTTTTCGTTCGTTTTCGCGTATCTTTTCCTGATGACTGATCAGCTCACGCAATTCATCCCCATCAACAGGGGACACACCAGTTTTTTCAGTCAAACAGTTCATGATACGTATCAAATCCGGATAAAGTGTTCCCGGTAATAACGCAATTCCTCAATGGATTCCAGAATATCGGCCAAAGCGGTATGTTTCTGCATTTTTTTGAAGCCGTCCACCAGTTCGGGTTTCCAGCGCCTTGCGATTTCTTTCAGTGTGGAGACATCCAGATTGCGATAGTGGAAATAAGATTCCAGTTTCGGCATTGTCTTTGCCATGAAACGGCGATCCTGACAAATCGTGTTACCGCACATCGGAGACTTTCCTTTCGGCACGTATTGCCTCAGAAATTCGATCAACGCATCTTCGGCCATGGCTTCCGTCACATTCGACGCCCTGACGCGATCGATCAGTCCGGAACGGCCATGCGTTCCCTTGTTCCACGCGTCCATCCCGTTGAGGATTTCGTCAGACTGGTGAATGGCGAATACAGGCGCTTCTCCCAGCACATTCAAATCGGGATCCGTCACAACCATCGCGACTTCGATAATCCGGTCCGTCTCCGGGTCAAGTCCGGTCATTTCAAGATCGACCCAAATCAGATTCAGTTCATCCGGCCGTCTTTTCATGCCGTTATTTTGAGACCGTTCCGGTTGCGTTTCCTGAGCTTGTGACATAATTCCTTCCTTATCGACATAATCGGTCATTTTCTCACAAGGACAAAATGTCAGCACTCGCGTTTTCGCAATTATTTCTTTTTTTCCTGTTTTCGACCCTGCTCACCCGTTTCTGGCTCGCTGCCAGACAATGGCGCAGCGTCAGCAAACACCGCGACAAGGTCCCCGAACAATTCGCCGGCAACATCACTCCGGACGCACACCGCAAGGCAGCTGACTATACCCTCGCAAAAATCCGCTTCAGTCTGACGGCACTCGTCGTCGATACAATCGTTCTGACCGGTTTTACGTTCGGTGGTGGACTGCAGTATCTTGCCAGCCACATTTTCCCCGTCACCGGCAACACCATGACGGGACAAATCGCACTGATTGCCGCTACCATCGTCATTTCCGGTGCGATCGATCTGCCTTTCGATTATTATCGCCAGTTCGTCATCGAGCAAAAATTCGGTTTCAATCACATGACCCGATCGCTTTATCTGGGCGATCTCGCCCGACAAACAGCGCTCGGCGTCGCCATCGGCCTGCCTGTACTGTGGATCTTGCTCACCGTCATGAAAAAAACGGGGACATGGTGGTGGTTCTATGCCTGGATTCTCTGGTGCCTTTTCCAGTTCCTGATGCTTTTTCTTTACCCGACATGGATCGCCCCGTTGTTCAACCGGTTCACACCATTGACCGATGAAACCCTGAAAATCCGTATCGAGCGGCTGATGCAGCGGACGGGATTCCGTTCCAGCGGGTTATTCGTCATGGATGGTTCAAAACGCAGTGCACACGGAAACGCCTACTTTACCGGAATGGGCTCTGCCAAACGGGTCGTTTTCTTCGATACGTTGCTGGCACGTCTGACACCCGACGAAATCGAGGCGGTACTCGCCCACGAGCTGGGGCACTTTCACCTGAAACATGTATTCAAACGCATTGTATTCTCTTGTTTGTCTTCACTGGTTCTGCTGGCGCTTCTGGGGTTTTTGCGTCATGAGGCATGGTTTTATGCAGGACTTGGCATCGATCCGTCACTGGCATCGGATGCACTCGCACTGATTCTGTTTGCGTTGATCCTGCCCGTTTTCACCTTTTTCCTCTTCCCGCTCATCTCGGGAAACGCCAGAAAACATGAATTCGAGGCAGACGCTTTCTCGGCAAAATATACGCAGGCACGCCATCTGGTCAGTGCGCTGGTCAAACTCTATGAGGACAATGCGGCGACCCTGACACCCGATCCGTTGCATTCCGCTTTTTACGATTCACACCCGCCGGCCAGTATCCGGATCCAACATTTGCTGGGGCATTCATGACAAAAGAACTATTCACCGCACAAATCGTTGCCGCACATGGGCGGCATTACCTGGCCGATGCCGGTGGCAAAATGCTGCATTGTTTCACCCGTGGCAAAAAAAGCGACGTCGCTGTTGGCGATTGCGTTCATATCTTGTCCACGGCAAAAGGACAAGCCGTTATCGAATCCGTCGATGAACGCCGTTCGTTGCTTTACCGTTCCGACCAGTACAAATCGAAACTGCTCGCGGCCAATATCGACAGATTGTTCATCGTAGTCGCGACCGAACCGGGATTTTCCGACGATCTGGTTTCCCGCGCGCTCGTCGCGGCAGAAGCGGCGGAAATCGAGGCCCATCTTATCCTGAACAAAACCGACATCACCGACCGTCTGGAAACGGCGCGCAAACGGGCCGGTTTCTATGCAGCACTGGGATATCCGGTTCACGAAGTCTCGGCAATCGCCTGTCCCGACGAAACGCTCGCGACTCTGATGCCGCTCGTCAGGGGACGGACATCCATCCTGATCGGCCAGTCCGGCATGGGAAAATCCTCGCTGATCAATCTGCTGGTACCCGGGGCCGACATCGCGACCCGTGAAATTTCGACCGTTCTCAATTCCGGCAAACATACGACCACCTACACACGCATGTACCGAATCGACGACAGTACTGCCCTGATCGATTCTCCGGGATTTCAGGAGTTCGGCCTGTATCATCTGTCAGAGGGCATGCTCGAACGCGCGTTCCGTGAATTCAGACCCTATCTCGGTCACTGCCGTTTCTACAATTGCCATCATCTGAGTGAACCGGGATGCGCCATTCTGGAAGCGGTTTCCGAAGGACATATTTCCGTTATGCGACACGATCTCTACCGCCAGCTGGTCCATGAATCGGAACAGAAAGTCTATTGAAAAACGCCCTGTTTTCATCGCACACCATACCGACAGAACACGCCGCTTTTTTAAAATTTTCAAAAATCCTCTATAATCAAATATTAAACTGTTTCAGCTGCGCCTCATGAGCGCCCCGCTAGTCTATGACAATCAAACACTATCTCCAATTTTCCGACCTGACCCTGTCCGAGTACGAATATCTGATCGAACGTGCCCGCATCATCAAACAAAAATTCAAGAACTATGAGCCGTACCATCCCCTGCTGGACCGTACGCTGGTCATGGTTTTCGAAAAAAGTTCCACACGCACCCGCCTCTCTTTCGAGGCCGGTATGCATCAGCTGGGCGGCACCGCCATCTATCTCAACACCCGCGACAGCCAGCTCGGTCGCGGCGAACCGATCGAGGACGCCGCACAAGTCATGTCGCGCATGTCCGACATCATCATGGTTCGAACTTTCGGCCATGACATCATCGAACGGTTCGCAGCCTATTCGCGCGTTCCGGTCATCAACGGCCTGACCAACGAACACCACCCTTGTCAGGTATTCGCGGACGTATTCACCTTTATCGAACACCGCGGTTCGATAAAGGGCAAAACCGTCACCTGGATCGGCGACGCCAACAACATGCTGTATTCCTGGTTGCAGGCCGCAGAAGTATTCGGCTTCCATGTTAATGTCTCCACGCCGAAGGGTTATGACATCGACCTGCGTCTGGTATCGCCGGATCACAGCCACTTTACCCGTTTCGATAACCCTGCCGACGCCTGTGAAGGCGCACATCTGGTCACCACTGATGTCTGGACCAGTATGGGTTTCGAACAGGAAAACGCAGCCCGCAAGAAAGCATTCGCCAACTGGAACGTGGATACCGACAAGATGCGCCGTGCCGCACCGGATGCCTTGTTCATGCACTGTCTGCCGGCACACCGCGGAGAAGAAGTCACCGCCGAAGTGATCGACGGCCCGCAATCGGTCGTCTGGGACGAAGCGGAAAACCGCCTGCACGTCCAGAAAGCATTGCTTGAATATCTGGTCAAGGGTACCGTTTGATACGATCGGGCATTTCCGCGTCATCCGGCATGATGGGGAAATGCCTTGCAGCGGCCTGCATGCCGGTTTCCGTTTCACGAGAAACGGCATAAAATGTGCCTGTTGACAACAGGGGTATCGTCTCCGTAAACACATTCCACCCCATCTTTGCATTCCAACTGAAACAAACGAAAGACACTTATGAGCGACGTAAAAAAAGTTGTTCTCGCCTATTCCGGCGGTCTGGACACCTCGGTCATCCTGAAATGGCTGCAAGACACCTACCAGTGTGAAGTCGTCACCTTTACTGCCGATCTCGGCCAGGGTGAAGAACTGGAACCGGCACGCCAGAAAGCACTGAAATTCGGTATCAAACCGGAAAACATTTTCATCGACGACCTGCGTGAAGAATTCGTCCGTGACTTCGTATTCCCGATGTTCAGGGCCAATACCATTTATGAAGGCGAATACCTGCTCGGCACCAGTATCGCACGCCCGCTGATCGCCAAACGCCTGATCGAAATCGCACGCCAGACCGGCGCCGATGCCATCGCACACGGCGCTACCGGCAAAGGCAACGATCAGGTCCGTTTCGAACTGGGTGCCTATGCCCTGATGCCGAACATCAAGATCATCGCTCCGTGGCGTGAATGGGATCTGCTTTCCCGTGAAAAACTGCTGAAATATGCCGAAGATGCCGGTATCGAAATCGAAATGAAACACAGACAGGGCGGCGCTCCCTATTCCATGGACGCCAACCTGCTGCATATCAGCTACGAAGGCCGCCATCTCGAAGACCCGAATGCAGAACCGGAAGCCACCATGTGGCGCTGGACCGTCAGCCCGGAAGAAGCACCGGATCAGGCCGAATACCTGGATGTTGCATTCGAAAAAGGCGATATTGTCGCTCTCAACGGCAAACGGATGACACCGGCCGCCGTTCTGACCGAACTGAACCGTCTGGGCAGCAAGCATGGCATCGGCCGTCTGGATCTGGTCGAAAACCGTTATGTCGGCATGAAATCCCGCGGCTGCTATGAAACGCCGGGAGGCACCATCATGCTCAAGGCACACCGCGCCATGGAATCGCTGACGCTCGACCGTGAAGTCGCCCATCTGAAAGACGACCTCATGCCGCGTTATGCTTCCATGATCTACAACGGTTACTGGTGGGCCCCGGAACGCATCGCGCTCCAGCAACTGATTGACCATACACAGGAACACGTCAACGGTACGGTTCGCCTCAAGCTGTACAAAGGCAACGTCATCGTCGTCGGTCGCGAATCCCGCAACGATTCCCTGTTCGACACCAATATCGCCACTTTCGAAGACGATGCCGGTGCTTACGACCAGAAAGACGCAAACGGTTTCATCAAACTGAACGCCCTGCGTCTGCGTATCGCTGCCAATGCACGCAACCGCAAATAAAACGCCATGCAGTCCTTCCGGGCGGTTTGCCTCATGGGCAAACCGCCCTTTTCTTTTGTGTGCCCCCCATTTCTTTCCGTCGCAGTTGCATAATCACGCATGTCCATCAATAATGTGTGCTGGAATTGCCATGAGGAAAGGAAGACTTGCA
Organism: Oxalobacter paeniformigenes; assembly: GCF_027158465.1. Lineage (NCBI taxonomy): Bacteria > Pseudomonadati > Pseudomonadota > Betaproteobacteria > Burkholderiales > Oxalobacteraceae > Oxalobacter > Oxalobacter paeniformigenes. The sequence continues at coordinate 74,004 of NZ_JAMKYL010000002.1, read as the reverse complement.
TGATCGGCATTATCGGCGGAAGCGGCGTTTACCACCTGGACGGACTGACCGATACACACTGGGAAAAGGTGTCATCCCCTTTCGGATCGCCGTCGGATGATTTGCTCTTCGGCCGCTTCAATGGACATCCCATCGTTTTTTTGCCACGGCATGGACGCGATCATCGTCTTTCACCGGACAGTATCAATTACCGCGCCAATATCGACGCACTCAAAAGAGCGGGTGTCACCGATATCCTGTCGATCAGTGCAGTCGGCTCGCTCAACGAACGGCTCGCTCCCGGCACTTTTGTCCTGATCGATCAATACATCGACCGTACCGTTACACGGGACCGTTCTTTCTTCGGAAAGGGACTGGTCGCACATGTCTCGATGGCACATCCCACTTGCCGCCGCTTGTCCGGCATCATCCATCGTGCCGCCGGCGAAGCGGGGATCCAGACGGTGCTGGGAGGCACCTATCTGGCGATGGAAGGTCCGCAATTTTCGACACTGGCGGAATCCGAACTGTACCGGAGCTGGCATTGCGATGTTATCGGCATGACCAATATGCCGGAAGCGAAACTGGCACGTGAAGCCGAGATGTGTTACGCCAGCATCGCGATGGTCACCGACTACGACTGCTGGCATCCCGATCATGAACAGGTCACGATCGAACAAGTCATCAAAACGGTTCAGGCGAACGCAGAAACGGCACGCCAACTGGTCAAGGCGATTATCCCGCATATCCAGAATGACGCATCCGCTTCAGCTTGCTCATGCCGTTTCGCACTGGAAAACGCCATCATCACCCCACCGGAACACCGTGATCCGGAAATCATCCGGCAACTCGACGCGGTCGCGGGACGCATTTTCGGAAAGCGCTGAATCATGTCCTGTAACGAGCACCGCATTGATGGTACAGCGGAAGAAACAACGGCCGAACGGATCGTCATCGCCGCACGGCAACTTGTCGCCAACGGCATGAACCGTGGTTCTTCCGGCAATATCAGTATCCGCCGTGAAAGAACCGACGACATACCGGATGGTTTTTTCATCACACCCAGCGGCATCGATCCGGACCGTATGGCACCGGACGCCATTTGTACGATGCGCATGACCGGTGAAAATGAAAACGACGGAAAACCCAGCAGCGAATGGCGTATCCACCGTGATATTTATGCCGCCAGACCTGATGTCCACGCTATCGTGCACACCCACTCGCCGTTTGCCACGACGCTGGCATGCATGCAACTGGAAGTCCCGCCTTTTCACTACATGATCGCCGTCACCGGCGACAACACGATTCCTTGTGCGCCGTATGCCTTGTTCGGCAGCCAGGAATTGTCGGATACGGTGCTGGCGACGCTGGGAGAACGGTACGCTTGCCTGATGGCGCATCACGGCATGATCGCGCTGGGTCACAGTCTTGAACATGCCATGGCGATCGCCATCGAAGTCGAATCGCTGTGCGAGCAATATTGGCGCATTCTGCAAACCGGACATATCAAACTGCTTTCCGTCGAACAAATGACACAAGTACACGAAAAGTTCAAAGACTATTTCAGAAAATAACGTTCTTTTTACCACCATCAGCCTATGTCACTCACTTCATACATCCGCACCATTCCGGACTATCCCCAAAAAGGCGTGCAATTCAGGGACATCACCACGCTGTTGCATAACCCCGATGGTCTGAAACTGGCTATTGACCAACTGGTCGACCATTACCACGATATACCGATCGACCGCATTGCCGTCATCGAATCGCGCGGTTTCCTGCTGGGCGCTCCACTGGCCTATCACCTGAACAAGGGACTTGTCCTCATCCGCAAAAAGGGCAAACTGCCTGCCGCCACGATCAGTGAAAATTACGATATGGAATACGGCACCAACACTATCGAGGTACATACGGATGCCATTTCTCCGGGAGAGCGGATTTTATTGATCGATGACCTGATCGCGACAGGCGGAACGGCCGAAGCCGCTGTCCGCCTGATCCGCAAGTGCGGCGGTAAAGTCGTCGAATGTGCATTCCTGATTGATCTTCCCGAACTGGGCGGTGCGCGACGTCTTAATGACGCCGGTTGTCCGACTTTCGCCTTGTGTGCCTTTGACGGAGAATGAATCACGTGAACAGACAAGCCGACTCCGTCCGGACATTGCGCTGGAACGGCAAAGCCATTGAAATGATCGACCAGCGGCTATTGCCGCATCATATCGAATACGTCGCTTGCGATTCGGCCAGAAGTGTTGCGGATGCCATCCGCAATATGGTCGTCCGCGGCGCACCGGCCATCGGGGTGGCCGCCGCCTATGGCGTCGCACTGGAAGCTGTCCGGCTACGGAATGCCGACCGTGAAACTTTTGCAACCAACATGCAAGCGGGATTTGCCGCTCTGTCGGCAAGCCGGCCGACCGCAGTCAATCTTTTTTGGGCGCTCGACAAAATGAAAGCCCTGTTGCAAGCCAACGGGAACAAATCACCGGCAGAACTGGCCAGTCTTTTGCTTCGGCAGGCACATGTCATGCTGGAAGAAGACATCCGGATCAACCGCGACATGGGACGCCATGGCGCCGCGCTTTTACCGGATGGCGCACGTGTCCTGACACACTGCAATGCCGGTGCGCTGGCGACCGCAGGACACGGCACGGCACTGGGCGTTTTTCGTTCCGCTGTGGAAGCGGGCAAGCATATCGCCGTCTTCGCCGATGAAACCCGCCCTTTCTTGCAAGGGGCCCGGCTGACCGCATGGGAAATGGTGCAGGAACATATCCCTGTCACCCTGATTACGGACAACATGTCGGGTTACCTGATGAGCCGCGGCGAAATCGATGCCGTTGTCGTAGGTGCCGACCGCGTCGCCGCCAACGGAGACGTCGCCAACAAGATCGGCACCTATATGGTGGCCGTACTGGCGCAACGGCACCATATTCCTTTCTACGTCGCCTGCCCGCTCTCGACGATCGACCTTTCGCTGTCTTCCGGAAAAGACATCCCTATTGAAGAACGTCCTGCTGATGAAGTGAAAGGATTTCGCGATTGTCAATGGGCGCCTGAAGGCGTCGCCATCCGCAATCCCGCTTTCGATGTCACCCCCGTGGAACTGGTGACCGCACTGATTACGGAAAAAGGCGTCGTCGACAATGCCGCACTGATCAGAAACGGACTCGGAGATTTTGTCCGGAAACACCAGCCCTGATTTTCAGACGAATACCGGTTCCGGCTCCAGCCGGATACCGAAACGGGCCATCACATCCTGTTCGATCGCACCGGCCAACTCAACCATCTCCGCGCCTGTGGCGCGGCCATGGTTGACCAATACCAGCGCCTGCGTTTCGCAAACCCCGGCATCACCGATACGACGCCCTTTCCATCCGCACCTGTCGATCAGCCAGCCGGCAGCGATACGATAGCGTCCATCCGCCTGTTCGTATGCCGGGATATCAGGATGCAGTCGTTTCAGAGAGGCCATTTCTTCGGCCGTTACCGTAGGATTCTTGAAAAAACTGCCTGCATTTCCCAGAACAGCGGGGTTCGGCAATTTGCTTCGACGGATTTTGACGATGACTCCGCCGATATCGGCCGGAGATGGTCTGGAAATCCCGGACTTTTCCAGCTCGCGCGCCACGTCGCCATAGGCAATATTGGGCGTCCAGCGTTTGGGCAATGCAAACGTCACGTCCACGATCACCAACCGATCTTTCATTTCATGTTTGAAAATACTGTCACGATAGGAAAAACGGCAATCATTCCGGTTCATTTCGACAAGTTTTCCACTCGCGAAATCAAAAGCACGCAACGAAAAGAAACAGTCTTTCAGCTCCGCTCCATAGGCACCGATATTCTGTACGGGCGCTGCACCCACCGTACCGGGGATACCGGCAAGATTTTCCAGGCCTCCCAGTCCGTTTGCCAGACACCGGTCCACCAGATCCTGCCACCGTTCTCCTGCAGCGGCACGCAGATAAACATATTCGTCATCTTCCCCTTCACGGAAAATCCCTTTCATCTGCATGTGCAAGACCAGCTTGTCGACATATCCGGTCAACAACAGGTTGCTGCCGCCGCCGATCACCAGTTTTGGCATGTGTGCCAATGTTTCATGCCTGCAAATCCCCTCAAGCTCGTCGATGCCGGTTACCGCTATATATGCTCTGGCGGATACATCCATGTGAAACGTATTCAGTTCACACAGCGGAAAATCATGCATGACGTTATCGGGGAAAATCATGGTCGTTACTGTTGGAAACGGATACCGGGTGGCATACCGGAATTTTGTTCGTTACAATGCAGACTGCAATCTTAATGACTATTGATGTCCTCTGTCGAGGAATTTGCAAGAAAGGTGATCTATGCCCTCTTTTGACGTCGTATCCGAAGCCAACATGGTCGAAGTCCGAAACGCTGTCGACCAGACGAACAAGGAAATCGGCACCCGTTTCGACTTTCGCGGCAGCGATGCACGCGTGGAACAGAAAGAACACGAACTGACGGTCTTCGCCGATTCCGAATTCCAGCTGGGACAAGTCAAGGATGTGCTGACCGGCAAGATGGCCAAACGGAAAGTCGATATCCGCTTTCTCGATGAAGGCAAAATCGAAAAAATCAGCGGCGACAAGGTCAAACAGCTTGTAACCGTCAAAAACGGTATCGCCAGCGATCAGGCGAAAAAAATCGTCAAGCTGGTCAAGGACAACAAGCTGAAAGTACAGGCCAGCATCCAGGGCGATGCTGTTCGTGTCACCGGTGCGAAAAAAGACGATCTGCAAGCCACCATGGCCATGCTTCGCAAGGAAGTCTCAGACATCCCGCTTGAATTCAACAACTTCCGCAACTGAAAAAAGCCGCCTCAAAGGCGGCTTTTCTGTTTCACTTCTTCAGCACATCACGACGTCTCTTGACGGAATCCGCCAGATCTTTCAGGAGTTTGCTGCTGTCATCCCAGCCGATACAGGCATCGGTTACAGACTGACCATAAACCAGCGGTTTGCCAGGAACATGATCCTGACGACCTCCGACCAGATTCGACTCGATCATGACACCAATGATCTTGTTGTTGCCGCTGGCGATATTCCGCCCGACTTCCGCACAGACCGGAACCTGATTTTCCGCCTTCTTGGAGCTGTTGCCATGCGAGGCGTCGATCATGATTCTCGGCGACAGGCCGGCCGCTTCGACAGCCTGACAAGCTGCCTCGACACTCGCAGCATCGTAATTTGGCTTGTAACCGCCACGCAAAATGATATGACAGTCGTGATTGCCCTGCGTTTCGAAAATGGCGGTATGACCGCCTTTGGTAACCGACAGGAAATGGTGCGGATGTGAAGCAGCCTTGATGGCATCGATCGCGATCTTGATGTTGCCGTCCGTACCGTTTTTGAATCCGACCGGGCACGACAGGCCTGACGACAATTCACGATGAACCTGCGATTCCGTCGTTCGCGCACCGATCGCTCCCCAGCTGATCATGTCAGCCACATATTGCGGGCTGATCATATCCAGATATTCGGTTGCGGCCGGCAGCCCCAGTTCGTTGACGTCACGCAACAGTTCACGTGCGATGTGCAAACCTTCGTTGATACGGTAGCTGTGATCCATGAACGGGTCGTTGATCAGGCCTTTCCAGCCGATCGTCGTACGTGGTTTTTCGAAATATACCCGCATGACGACGATCAGATCGTTGGCATAACGCTGCTGTTCCTCTGCCAGACGATGGGCATATTCCATTGCGGCTTTCGGATCGTGAATCGAACAGGGGCCGATAATCACGACGAGACGATCATCCTGATCGTGCAGGACACGATGGATGGACTCTCTGCAGGTTGAAACCGTTTCGGCTGCCTTCTCGAGGCAGGGAAACTCGCGTATCAAATGAGAAGGTGGTGTCAGTTCTTTCATCGCGAGAATTCTTAAATCATCGGTGGGTTTCATTGTTTTTCCAGTCTTGATAAACGAAAAAACCGCCAATTCTGGCGGTTTTCGGGAATTTCGGTATTCTCTTTACTCGAGCGCTTGCCGCTTCTCCACCGCCAACGGGCTGGAATAGCTAAAGTAAAAATAATAAAAGTGAGCGAAGTTCAACATTTTACAAAACAGGCGCTTGATACTATATGTTCATTCATTGTAAACCAGTTTTTCCGGTCTGACAAAAATTTCTTTTTATTTTACACGGTTCCGCCGACAGTGACGTCCTCGATACGCAATGTCGGCTGTCCGACGCCGACCGGCACACTTTGTCCTTCCTTTCCACAGACACCGATACCGGAATCCAGCCGCATATCGTTGCCGATCATGGAAACCCGCTTCAGAATATCCGGGCCGTTTCCGATCAGGGTCGCTCCCTTCACCGGATACGTCAGCTTGCCGTTTTCGATCATATACGCTTCGCTGGCGGAAAACACGAATTTGCCGTTCGTGATGTCCACCTGCCCGCCACCGAAATTCGCCGCATACAATCCTTTTTTGACCGACGCGATGATTTCATCCGGTTCCCGATTGCCTGCCAGCATGAATGTATTGGTCATGCGCGGCATCGGCAAATGAGCAAACGATTCACGCCGTGCATTTCCCGTTACCGGCATATTCATCAGACGCGCATTCAGGGTATCCTGCAAATACCCTTTGAGTATCCCGTTCTCGATCAGCACCGTACATTGTGTCTGATTGCCTTCGTCATCCATGTTCAGCGAACCGCGCCGGTTGGCGATGGAGCCGTCATCGACTACGGTAATACCGTCAGCCGCCACTTTCTCGCCCAGTCTTCCGGAAAAGGCACTGGAGCCTTTCCGGTTGAAATCGCCTTCCAGACCATGCCCGACCGCTTCATGCAGTAGAACACCGGGCCAGCCGGAGCCCAGTACGACCGTCATGGGCCCCGCCGGAGCGGGACGCGCTTCGAGATTGACCAGCGCCGAACGTGTGGCTTCATCGACATATTGCCGGATCAGCTCGTCAGTGAAATAGGTATAGCCATAACGGCCACCGCCACCGGCCGTTCCCATTTCACGCCGTCCGTTTTCTTCGGCAATGACGGTCACGGACAAACGGATCAGCGGTCTGACATCGGCTGCCAATGTACCGTCGCTGCGCACGACCATCACGATATCGAACTCGCCTGCAAGACCTGCCATGACTTGCACGATGCGCGGATCGGTTGCCTTGGCAAGTTTTTCGACCTTTTCCAGGATGGCCACTTTTTCCGCCGCACTGATCGTCTGGAGGGGATCATTCGGGATATACAGCGAATGCACTGCCGACGACCTCAGCGAGGTAGCGACTTTCGCTTGTCCGGCGCCCTGCCTGCCGATCGTCCGGGTCGCTTTGGCCGCTTCCTCAAGCGAAGCCATCGAAATATCGTCCGAATAGGAAAATGCCGTTTTGTCACCCGATACCGCGCGGACACCGACACCTTTGTCGATCGAAAAACTGCCCGTCTTGACGATACTTTCCTCCAGACTCCAGCTTTCGTTTTTCGTGAACTGGAAATACAGATCGGCATAATCGACCTGATGCGTGAAAATACCACCGATTGCACGAACCAGCGCCAGTTCATCCAGACCGAAAGGTTCCAGCAAAACGGATTTGGCCAATCCAAGGGCGTCTTTTGTCAAATGGGTGGAGGACATCAGTAACAATCCTTTGAGTGAAAGTACATGGCGATTGTAGTGTATTGTGCGAAAAATTGCAGACATGCGCAGACATACCGGCCAGATGCACGATATGCATGGAATGGGCGAAACACCATTTGCACCGGCAAACAGCATTTCGTCACCTTACCGTGAAATGGATATCAGAGCTTGCGATGTCTTAAGGCAGGCAACTTTTCACGAATGGACGCCATTCTCCCGAAATCCAGTTCGCCGGCAACCACACCTTCGCCTTCCGGCAATACCGCTTTCACCTCGCCCCATGGATCGATCAGCATGGTATGTCCCCATGTCCGGCGTCCCGTGACATGCCTGCCACCTTGTGCGGCTGCAAGCACATAAGCCTGATTCTCGATCGCACGTGCACGCAAGAGGATTTCCCAGTGAACCTTGCCCGTCGTATAAGTAAATGCTGACGGCACCACGATCAGCGCACAGTCGCCGAATGCGCGGTACAGTTCCGGAAATCGCAGATCGTAGCAGACCGACAACCCCACTTTGCCGAATGGCGCCTGAAACGTCACGACATCATGCCCGCCGGTAATCGCCAGCGACTCGTCATACGATTCGCGCTCCGTCGAAAATCCGAACAGGTGAATCTTGTCGTAACGAGCGACGTTTTTGCCAGCTGCATCGTAAACCAGCGAACTATTCAACACTTTTCCGGGTTCATCCGATACCAGCGAAAGTGTCCCGCCGATCAGCCAGATACCGTTTTCACGCGCCATTTCCGCCATGAAATCCTGGATCACGCCCTTTCCGAACACTTCGGCATGTTGCAATTTTTCCGTATCGTTATAACCGATACCCGGCCAGTACTCCGGCAACAAAACCAGATCGGCACCCTGACTGGCCGCCTCTCCGATCAAACGTCTTGCCGTCGCGATATTTTCCTCGACAACCGGCGTGGAAACCATCTGGATGGCAGCCACTTTCGTCATGCTCACTCCTTTCACTGACTGTTTGTCTAGCCTGTTTTCTTTCCCGTATCGCCCTTGACTTCACGGATAACCGGCTCTTTCCATGTCCCCGTGATACTGTATTCGTGCGTAAACTGTTTCATCAACGGTTCTCTCAGGAACATCTGCGCAAGAAACGTGCCGATTCCGATAGCCGGATTGATGAAACCATAGGCAATGGATGCGGCCGCCGCGTTGATTTCCGGAATGATGACCACATGCAGGTTCTGCGACTCTCTGGCGATATTGACGCTGCCATTCATCAGGACTGTCGCATTGACCCCGTTCATTTTCAGATTTTCCGTATGCATGATGCCATTGGCGATCGTGGCATTCGCCGTAATTTCGTCAAAGGCGAATCCTTTGGAGAAGATGTCGCGGAAATCCAGATTCAAACGGCGCGGCAACGACTGCAGACTGATGACGCTGAGCAACTTGGCGGCCCCCGGATCAGCCTTCAGAAACTGTCCTGCCTGCACCTTGAGCGACATCTTGCCCGATAACGACGGCAAATCCAGTGCGAAAGGCAACCCTTCCCAGCTGAGATCGCCTTTCATTTCCCCATTTCCGCGTTTGATCAGATCGTCATATCCGAGACGTCCCAGCAATTTCCCGGCATTCTTGATATTCAATATGTAGTGCAACCGGGTTTGCTGCCTGTTGCCGGCAACCGAAATCCAGCTGCCCGATGCCTCGAGTACCGCATCGGGATTGGTGATTTTCAGCCGGTTGATCCGCCACTCGCGTCCTCCCTTGAAAGACACATTGTTGGCCACGATTTCCGTTTTGCCCAGACGTTTTTCAAAAAGCGTCAGCTCGTCCGTCACAATATCCAGCGACGGAATCCAGTAAGTATTTTCCTTGCCGGCAGTACTGGATGCCTGTTTGAGCGAAGATTGCAGGATATTGAGCGATTTCAGCCGTGCGATGAGCTTGCCGGTAACGTCTTTTCCCGTCGCTTCCTGCCATTTCAGTTGTCCGTTGATCTGGTTCGACCCGATACGGAAATCCCAGTTTCCTCCCTGACGCGATCCGTTAAGACGGACATCGGTCAACCACATATCCAGCGCCATGATTTCATCGGCATCAACCGAGAAATATCGCGGATAAACATATTGCACCAGCGTACTTTCCTCGGAAGATGCGCCGCCTTTCTCGCCTGAAGGCGAGTAAAAATCCTTGAGAAATCCGCTCCACGTATTGAAATCGACACTGTGCAAGCTGATACCCAGCGACAGTCCGTCCTGCAATACCGGTTTCGTGTTGATACCGATTCCGCCTTGCATGACACGCCATGCCGAACGTTTTTCTTTCTGTCGCAAGTATCTTGCCGTCATGTTTTCCCCATAAACGACAGACAGTTCATCCCGCATACTATGCCCGGCGGAAGGCAAATCTTTCAGAATGACACTTAAAGGCAGCACACTGCCTGCCGGTTTGCCCAACGGAGTCGGCAAACCGATTTTCAGGCCTTTCAGTGACGAGTCGACCCGTATCATGCCATCCCTGATGCTGACGGTATACGGTGTATTGCCCGAAAGATTTTGTACCAGCTTGCCCATCGCACCCGTATGATAGGTACGTTGCAATCCCCTTGCACTCAACACGCCGTCGGCACGTACCAGAAAATGTCCGTCCGGCTGCGTCCCGCCTGATACCGTAACCGGTTCATGCAGAAAATCCCCACGGACTTTTTCCAGCCGGAAACCTTTTTCGGAAAACAGCAACTGCCCTTGCGTTTTCGTGATAACCGGCAAATCTTCCAGCAAAACAATATCGTTATTGTCGAACTGCAATGTCCCCTTGACCGTGGAAGCCGCCATTTTTTCAAGCGGCAAATGCATTTCGAGTGCCAGTTTCGCGTTGCCGGTCGCTGTGGTTTTTTCCGTCAGGTGTCCGATCCAGTCCGTAACAGGTGACAAATTCACATATCCGACCAAATGCTGCAAGGTTCCTGCCGCCTTTCCCTTGATATCGAGCTGCGGATTGTCCGACAGGACATCGGCGATAATGACATCCACATTTTCCAGTACCGCATGGTTGGTCTCCGCGCTGTCGGCATGGATAGCCAGATAACTGCCGTTCATGCGAAATTCACCCTGGATTTTTTCGATAACCGGCCATAACGGACGTTTGCCCCCATCGGCAAACGTATCAGGAGTGAAATTCAGCAAACCGTCGGCCAACCGGGCACGAACCGAGAAAATGCCATTTCCGCTCTGCCCTGCATACGGAAAATCGGCAAGCGCCCCTTTAAGGTGAATTTCCGCCTCACTGACTTTCCCGCCTTTCAGGGCACCGCTCAACCATTCTTTGAGTGAAACGGGAGTCTGAAGCGGGATGTATTTTCTGACACGCGCGATTTCCAGATTTTCGATTTTCGCCTTCAAATCCGCACTGCCATACCGGTTCGCCGTATCTTTCAGATCGTTCGTATATTGCCCGGAAATATTCATCCGCATACCATCCTGCAACAGTGACAATTGTCCGATATCGACCGACAGGACGTTGTCTGCCGAACGTTTCCATCCGATTTTCGCCATCAGCCCATCGGCCTTTTGCGGAACATTCGCAGCATAAAACGGCAGCGCCAGCACGGCATTCTTCGAGTCCAACACCAATTCACCGCCATATTCATTGGCGGAAACCGAGCCGCTCAAATTCGCGAATCCCGGATGCGCGGGCAACTGCGCAATTTGTCCTGAAGAAACTTCGGCATGACCGGTTCCGTTCTTTTCCAAAACGGTCAACCCCTCAAACCGTCCCTGAACCAGATAAACGGGATCGGTGCCGGCGGCCTGCTTCCATTGGACGGTGACACCGGACAGTTTGCCCGCCAGATGTCGCGATTCCACCTGGCTGCGCATCTCCTTTTCGATCGGCAAATAGGGCAAAAACGCCGTCAGTTCACTGATATCAAGCTTGCCGATTTCGACTTTCAGCTCTTCAGGCACACGGTCCTGTCCGGGCACATACATGACGGAGAATGTGGTATCGTGCAGCGCTTTGCCTTCTGCCGTTTCCATCGAGAAATGGTTGGCAGCATACGTGTACACCGGCTTTTTCTGCGGATTGTCTGCCGCCGTGCGGTATTTTGGCGTTTCCATCGAAAAACGCCCCGACACGCGGCTTACATCCAGTACCGGCAACGTCGTATCAGGCGTAAACCGGATATTCTTGCCTTCGATATCGGCTGTCACGCCGGACAATCTGAGCCCATCCAGGGCCAACCAGGCCCGGACAGAGCCGGAACCGCCTTGTACATCCAGAGGGAAATCGACAAACCGCTTCCACTCATCCAGCCGGACACCCGGCATATCCGCATAGAGTTCACCTTTCCATTTCGAAAAGTCCGAAATACGTTCGGCGAATCTTGGATGCGACAAATCGCCCCGAATATCGATTGAATTCGCCAGCGGCACATCCGGAACAGCCGCCAGACGGAACCGATGGCGGCGTCCACGATTTTTCATGACGAAGCCAACCTGCTCCAGATTCAGTTCCTGATCGTTGCGCAACGCATCTTTCCAGCGCACCTTTCCGTCACGTATGATGATTTCGTGCTGTTTCAGCACCCAGTCCCCTACATTGGGCTTTTTCCCGTCATCGTTTTCCAGACGGATGCCCGCCAGATAAAAATACCCTTGTCTGTCGCGCATGACCTGTATATCCGGCTTGTCGATCTGCAACGATTCCAGACGAACTTCCATCAGCGGCAACGACCACCATGAAACGACCGCACCGACATGCTCAAGCCGCACGACTTCATGTCCCTCATTGTCCGACACCACGACATCTTCCAGATCGACCCGTGGCTGCAATCCATACCACGACGCCTCGATCTCCGCAAAAGAAACGGGACACCCAAGCGATTCACTCGCCATACGTTCGATTTCGGTCTTGTAGGCACTGACCTGTGGCAAAACGATGTATCGTATACCGAGAATGATTACGGCAATAACAAGATAAATCGCGAAAAAAATGCCGAAAGCCACTCTGAAGAAAAAGCGGTAGCGGTAAGCGACATCGGCAAGCGCATCCGCAGAGCGCGTCCAGAACGTACCCTGTTGCTTGCCGTTTTCCTGATTTTCCTGCGGTTGCGATTGCATCACATATGAGAAAGCATTCAATAAACGTAAAATACCACAGTGTCATCCCGATTTTTAATCCATTGCCCAGAATAACGATTGTCCGTTTTGCGCAAAACGACATTTACGCAGTATTACAAATATGAAACCCTCTCTCATTCCTGCCGAAGAAGCCTCCCGTTTTTATCTGCACTGGCTGAATGCCGACCGCGAAAAACGTCAGATGCAAATACAGGCACTCATTCAGTCACCTCTTGACCGCGCCGATCTGCCAACCTTACTGAAACGGGAACTCGACAACGGTTATCCGCTTCCCAGGGCAATGCGCCGGCTCAGGAATCTGCTGATTTGCGCCATTATCGAACGCGATCTGTCGGGACTTGCCGATCTTTCGGAAGTCGTCGGTGCCATGACGCATTTCGCCGAATTCGCCATCCGCACCCATCTGGACGCGCTTTATCAGGAACTGGCCGATACACACGGCATTCCGGTCGGCGCGCATTCCGGCAAGAAGCAGGAAATGATCGTCCTGGGCATGGGCAAACTGGGGGGTTGTGAACTGAATGTCTCATCGGATATCGATCTGATTTTCGTGTATCCGGAAAACGGGGATACGGTCAGCACACGTCCCGGACAACGTCTGCTTTCCAACCAGGAATTTTTCACACGACTCGGCAAACGTTTTATCGGCGCACTTTCCGAAATCGCCGAAGACGGTTTCACATTCAGGGTGGATATGGCATTGCGTCCCAATGGGGCATCCGGTCCGCTCGTGGCCAGTTTCGGTATGGTCGAACAATATCTGATCGTACAGGGACGCGAATGGGAACGCTATGCATGGATCAAGGCACGCGCCATTACCGGCAACCCCGAAGATATCGAAACACTGCGACGCATCGTGCATCCTTTCATCTACCGCCGCTACCTTGACTTCAGTGTTATCGACGCGATCCGCAACCTGCACCAGCAAATCCGTGCCGATGTGATCCGTCAGGAAAGATTGCACCCTGAACGCAGCAACAACATCAAACTGGGGCGCGGCGGTATTCGGGAAATCGAATTTCTGGCACAAATGTTCCAACTCATTCGTGGCGGCCGTGATCCTGCGCTCCAGGACAAGTCAACACGCAACATATTGCGCATTCTCGCCGAAAAAAGGCAGCTTGACGAACCGACAGCCAACGCGCTGCTGGATTCATATACTTTCCTGCGAAACCTCGAACACCGTATCCAGTATCTGGACGATGCACAAACGCATTCGCTGCCATCCAGCGAAAACGACCTTCGTATCATTGCCAACACGATGGGCATGAGCGATTCGGCACAACTGCTCGATACCTTGCAAAAACATCGTGATTTCGTATCCGGCCAGTTCGATGCCGTATTCAGCGACAAATCATCCGCACATGACCAGTCCCGACCGGTCATTCCGCAACCGCTTTTGTCCAGCCAGACTGAAGAAGAACAACTCCAGTTTCTGCAGACGAAACTGGAAACTCTCGGTTTTCCCGATCCTGCAAACGGTGCGCGAAGACTGTTGTCATTCTGGAAAACAAATCGTATCCGCTCCCTGTCGGATGCAAACCGTACCAAACTGATCGCACTGGTCAATTCGCTGTTGCCCGAACTGCTGGAAAGCGCCCATGAACCTTTGGCGACACTTGGACGTTTGCTGGACTTTTTCGAATCCATCGCACGACGCACCGCCTACCTGTCGCTTTTGACCGAATATCCTGCCGCGGCACAACGACTGATGCGCATGCTCGATGCCAGCGAATGGGCGGCACGTTACCTGACGAAGCATCCCATCCTTCTCGATGAACTGCTGGATGCTCGCACCTTGCTTGCTCCTCCTGACTGGGAAACTTTTACATCGGAACTCGATACCCAGCTCGAAAACCAGCGTGGCGATACCGAACTGCTGATGGATACCCTGCGTGAAACACATCATGCACAGCTGTTCCGACTGCTGGCGCAGGATCTCGCCGGTGCGCTGACGGTCGAACGGCTGGCCGATCATCTTTCCAAACTGGCCGACATCATGGTGGAAGCCACGCTGCGCGAAGTCTGGCAAGCCATGCCGAAACGCCACAGGGAAGTCCCCCGTTTTGCCGTGATCGCCTACGGAAAACTGGGGGGCAAGGAACTGGGTTATGCGTCCGATCTTGATCTGATTTTCCTGTATGAAGACGACCATCCGGACGCACCGATGCTTTATACACGTCTGGCGCAGCGTTTCATTACCTGGATGACCAGCCCGACTTCGGCCGGCGTACTGTTCGATATCGATATCGCCTTGCGTCCGGACGGTGCCAGCGGTCTGATGGTGTCGAGTTTCGACTCGTTCGAACGTTACCAGAACGAATCGGCCTGGGCATGGGAACATCAGGCATTGACACGTGCCCGTTTCTGCGCCGGCGATACATCTATCGGAAGCCGTTTCGAAGACTTGCGCAACCGTATTCTCCGCCGTTCACGCGATCCGGCCTGGCTGAAAGCCGAAATTCTCAAAATGCGCCAGCGTATCCATGATGCGCATCCGAACCGTTCGAACCAGTTCGATCTGAAACACGATGCCGGTGGCATGATCGACATCGAATTCATCGTGCAATATCTGGTGCTGGAATATTCGCTGCAATATCCGGAACTGACCAACAATTTCGGCAATATCGCGCTGCTGAAAACAGGCGCCGAACTGGGACTGATCCCGAAAGATGCCGGTGAAACGGTATCTTCCATTTATCGGGAATTCAGGAAACTGCAACACCAGATCAGAATGCAGGGAGCAGAACAGGCGCGTGTCGCTCCGGAAAGTGTCAAAACACAAAGCGATGCCGTCAAGGCATTGTGGCAACGTATATTCGGTTGAAACCGACCTGCCGCGCCATATTCACACAGACGTGAAAAGCGCGTCAGGATTGCCCGCCAGCCTGTTTGCCGTACAACGTATCGGTTTCGTCACGTACATGACGCGAAAGCAGCTGCGACACGGTACTTCTGATGGAAACCTGATCGAACAAAATACCGGCCACCGCGTTGGCAATTGGCATTTCCACACCGGCTCTGGCTGATATGAACCGGACCGTTTGCGCACAGCGCACACCTTCCGCAACATGACCCAGTTCGGCAATGACCGTTTCCAGTGTCTTGCCCTTGGCAAGTCCCAGACCGACCCTGCGATTGCGTGACAAATCGCCCGTACAGGTCAGAATGAGATCCCCCATACCGGTCAGTCCCATGAAAGTTTCCAGTCGTCCGCCCAAAGCGACTCCCAGACGGGTAATTTCGGCAAGTCCCCGCGTAATCAGCGCTGCACGGGCATTCATGCCCAGTTCCAGACCATCGGACATGCCGGTCGCGATCGCCAGAATATTCTTGACGGCACCGCCGACTTCCACACCGACGACATCGTCGCTTGAATAAATGCGCATATTGCCGCCATTGATCGCGCCAAGTGCCATTTTCCGCAATACCGGCGACTTCGATGCAATCGTCAGCGCACACGGCAAACCGGCTGCCACTTCCTGCGCAAACGAGGGGCCCGACAATACGCCGGTATTGACATGTTCGGAAACCAGTCCTGCGACTACCTGACTGGGCAACAATCCGGTATTTTCTTCAAACCCCTTGCACAACCAGATCAGGTTGCTGACCGAAGTACCCGCCAGATTGCCTGTCACCTCACGCAGACCTGCCACAGACGTGGCGATAATGACCAGGCCTTCCGGCCCGGCTGCATGCGATACGGCGCTTTTGAAATCGGCTGTCAGTTGCAATGAATCGGGCAAGGTGAAACCTGGCAACCCGACCCTGTTCTGTCCGGTTTTTTTCGCCTCGACAATGACGCTGTGTTTACGCCCCCACAGTACGACGGAATGTCGTGCGGCCAGACTGATGGCCATCGCGGTACCCCATGCACCGGCACCCAGCACAGTAATATTCATGGCATCTCATCGGAAAACGGACACAGCACCATCATGCCAGGGTATCCTGCCCCGCCGCCGGATTGCCGTTTTGCGCTTTCTGTCTCTGAAGACGTTCATGATAGTACGCCTCGAAATTGATCTCGGCCAGATGGATGGGCGGGAAACCCGCTCGCATGACCATGTCCGCGATGTTGGAACGAAGATACGGATAAATGATCGTCGGACAGGTAATGGCCAGCACCTGATCCATCGCTTCTTTCGGAAATCCGCGCACCTCGAAAATCCCGGCCTGTTTGCCTTCTACCAGATAGGCGGTCTTTTCGCCAATCTTGGCCGTCACCGTCACCGTGACCGTCGATTCATAAGTGGTTTCGGCCAGGGGCTCGAACCCCACATTGATAGACACATCGATTTCCGGCAATTTCTTTTCGAGAAAAATGGCTGGAGAATGCGGTTGTTCCAGCGACATATCCTTGAGATAGACCGACCGGATCTGGAAAACGGGTTGAGAAACCTCGGATGACATAATTACTCCGGAAAAAATAACAAAAAACGATCAGCTGGCCTGCAAAAGCGGCATAAGCTTGCCTGCCTTGTCCAGCGCGGACAAATCATCGAATCCTCCCACATGGGTTTCGCCGATAAAAATCTGCGGAACGGTACGACGACCGGTTTTTTCGATCATTTCCGCACGCAGATTGTCGTCGCCATCGACGAGGATTTTTTCGATATCCGATACACCACGCGATTTCAGCAATCGCTCGGCCATCATGCAATAGGGACAAACTTTCGTGCTGTACATCACCACGCGAACTGTCATGACTGTTCCCCTTTCATTTCATTTGGTCACGGGCAACCCTTCACCGACCCATCCTGTCATACCGCCCTTGAGAATATTGATCTGGCTGAATCCCTCTTTTTTCAGGATGGAAGCGGCCTTGTCCGATTCCTTGCCGGATTCGTCCACGATGATGATCGGTTGTCCCTTGAATTTTTCCAGTTTCTGGATACGTTCCTGCAAACTGGTCAACGGCACATGCACGGCGTTCAGGATATGGCCGGCCTGATACTGCTTCTGGTCACGGATATCGATAATGGCCGTCTTGCCCTTGTTGATGATCTTGGTGGCCTGGGAATTGGTGATTTTCGCGCCCTTGCGGATGTATGGCCAGACCAGTGCACCGATACAATACAGTGCCACACAGATAAGAAAAATGTTGTCTCTAATAAAATTCACGGGTTTATCCTGCAGAAGTCAACGATAACAAACCGATACATTATAAAATAGAAAGACACGGGACATTCGGTATAACTTATTTTCGTTTCGATTATGCATAAAATAGTTTTCATGCGGCACGGTCAATCCATCTGGAACCATGAGAACCGGTTTACAGGCTGGACTGATGTCGATCTGACCGAACGGGGCAAAAATGAGGCACGCGCAGCCGGTCGCATTCTCAGGGAAGCCGGTTTTGAATTCGATATGGCCTATACATCCGTATTGAAAAGAGCGATCAGAACGCTATGGATTGTACTCGACGAGATGGATGCCATGTGGGTACCGGTCGTTTGCAGCTGGCGCCTGAACGAACGCCACTATGGTGCCCTCCAGGGACTCAACAAGGCGGAAACCGCCCGGAAATATGGTGAACATCAGGTTCACATGTTGCGCAGAAGCTACGAAGTGGCTGCAGAGCCATTACTGCCGAATGATCCGCGAACCGCTTATAACGAGCCGGCCTACGCATCCCTTTCCAGAGACCAGATCCCGCTTACGGAAAGTCTCAAGGATACCGTTGCGCGGGTCAAGATACTCTGGAACGAATCGATCGCTCCGGAAATCAGGAAAGGAAAACGCATTCTGGTCGCTGCACACGGCAACAGTTTGCGTGCCCTGATCAAGGAACTGGACAATATCAGCGACAAGGATATCGCCTTGCTGAACATACCGACCGGTCAACCGCTGGTTTACGAACTCGATGACGATCTCAAACCGGTTCGCCACTACTATCTGGGCGACCCCGACAAGATCGCCGAAGCGTTGCAGGAAGTGGCGGCACAAGGCAATGCCAGCTGATGGAACAGCTTTTGTAATTGATGGGCAGAAGCCATGCTTCTGCCCCGCATGACGCATGAAAAAGATTTTCTTTCTTTTTTTTCTGCTGGCGTTTACTGTTGCGACTTTTCCTGCCGCACAGGCAGCGAAAACCCCGGAAACTTCTGCAAAACAGAAAAAGACATCCCGGAAGACGGGAACAAAACGCGTCGTTCGTCAACGCGGCACCACCACACAAAGCAAGACCCGCCAGAAACAGGCCGCCGAAGCCGAACAGCAGAAATTGCATCGTCAGTTGAACACCCTGAAAAAGGAAATCACCCGTACCGAAAAAGCCAAGGGCAAGGCAGCCGAAGAACTGGCGGAATCGGAAAAAGCCATTTCATCGACGGAACGTTCGCTGTCGGAACTCGGTAAGCAAAAAAATCTGACAGAAGACCGACTTTCCCGACTTTCATCCGAGCACGCACAGCTCCAGGCCGTCGTTGCCAGACAACAACGCCAGCTTGCAGGAATCATGCAACAGCAATACATCTCAGGTGGCGAAAACCGGATGAAACTGCTTTTCTCGGGCGACAACCCCAACCGCATCAGCCGCGAATTGCAGTATATGAACTATTTCTCCATCGCCTATGCGAAGCTGATCGAGTCGTTACGCGACAATCTGGACACCCTCCATGCCAAACGGATGGAAACAAACCGTACCCGGCAGGAACTGGAAAAAATCGTCAACCAGACAAACAAACAAAAAAACATTCTCGAAAAGGAAAAAGCCCAGCACGCTGTTCTGCTTGCACAACTTTCCGAAAAACTGGCTTCACAGAAAAAAGAAGCCGAACGACTGGCACAGGATGAAAAACGCCTGGCCGGACTGGTCAGCCGCCTTAATCGTGCCATCGAGGCCCAACGCAAGGCTGCGGAAAGACGACAGGCCGAACAACGTCAGGCCGCACGCAAAAAATCTTCCGGCAAAACCCGCGTAACACGTGATGAAACGGAAACCGTACGGGAAGCTCCCTATCGTCCCGACACGACCAGCGCGTTCGGCCGCATGCGCGGCCACCTGAGAATGCCGGTATCCGGTACGATCACTGCCCGTTACGGCATGAAACGTGCGGACGGCCCAAGCTGGAAAGGCATTTTCATCAAAACATCATCGGGTGCCCCGGTGCATGCCGTCGCAAACGGCCGTGTCGTCTTTGCCGATTTTCTCAGGGGATTCGGCAACCTGATCATTATCGATCACGGCAACCAGTACATGACCATTTACGGCAATGCACAATCCCTCTCCAGACGGGTCGGGGATAATGTGTCGACCGGGGATACCATTGCAAGCGCCGGCAACAGCGGTGAGAATACGGAAACCGGGTTATACTTCGAAGTGCGGCACAATGGGCGTGCCTATAATCCTCTCGACTGGATAAGGTGATACATGGGTAACAAATTTCGGAACATCCTGCTGGTAGGGCTTGGCATCGTCGTCGGTGTCGTGGCCTCGATCCAGTTTTCTGCCATGGCGCAAAAACAGACCGCGCCCTTGCCGCTGGATGAATTGCGCCAGCTGGCAGACGTATTCGGCCTGATTAAATCGGATTACGTCGAACCGGTGGAAGACAAGAAATTGCTTACGGAAGCCATATCGGGCATGGTTTCGTCTCTGGATCCCCATTCCGCCTATCTCGACAAGAAAGCTTTTCAGGAGCTGAAAGAAGGTACACAGGGCCGTTTCGGCGGTCTGGGTATTGAAGTCGGCATGGAAGACGGTTATGTCAAGGTCATTTCGCCGATCGAGGACACGCCAGCCTATCGCGCAGGCATCAAGCCGGGCGATCTCATTACCAAACTGGACAACACTTCCGTCAAGGGATTGTCGCTGGATGAAGCCGTCAAGAAAATGCGCGGCGAACCGAACACAAAAATCACCCTGACGATTGCGCGCAAGAACGTCACGAAACCGATCATCATCACGCTGGTTCGTGAGGAAATCCAGGTAAAAAGCGTCAAATCCAAAATCGTTGAACCCGGTTATGCCTGGCTGCGTGTCGCGCAGTTCCAGGAACCGACGGTCGACGATCTCGTTACCCATATCAACCGGATCTACGCCAAGGATCCGAATATCAAGGGCATCGTACTCGATTTGCGCAATGACCCGGGTGGTATCCTGCCAGGCGCCGTCGGTGTCGCCGCCATGTTCCTGCCACGTGATTCGCTGATCGTCTCTACCGACGGACAGTTGCCTGAATCGAAAGCGAAATTCTACGCCCGGCCCGAATACTATGCAGGAAGAACCATCAACGACCCGCTGGCCAAGCTGCCTGCGCAGATCAAGACGGTTCCGATGGTGGTTCTTGTCAATATCGGTTCCGCCTCGGCATCCGAAATCGTGGCAGGCGCCTTGCAGGATCATCAGCGCGCGACCATTATGGGAACGCAGACTTTCGGCAAGGGTTCGGTACAGACCATTCGCCAGATTTCCGAAGATACCGCAGTCAAGCTGACGACAGCCCGTTATTACACACCGAGCGGTCGCTCCATTCAGGCAAAAGGTATTGTTCCCGATCTGATGGTGGACGAAACGGCAGATGGCGATGGTATCAACGGACTGAGAATCCGTGAAGCGGATCTCTCGAAACATCTGACCAACGGTGATGAAGAAGTCAAACAGGAAGATCGCCTCGATACGGAAGACGAGTTGAAATTGCTGGAAAACGCCAAAAACTACAAACCTATCGAATACGGTACGAAAAAGGACTTCCAGCTGATGCAGGCCATCAACCACCTGAAGGGCAAGCCGGTGAAACTGTCAAAGACGAAAACCGATGACAAAAAAACCGATGACAAAAAGGTGGAAAACAAGGATGCCGCTCCGGCAAACAAACAGGAAAAACCCGCTGACGGCAAATGATGAATGACGAACAACGGCAGCGTTATGCCCGTCATATTCTCCTGTCAGACCTCGGTGAGGCCGGACAGGAGAAAATTGCGGTTTCCCATGCCCTCGTCATCGGTGCAGGTGGTCTCGGTTCACCCGCATCCCTGTATCTGGCTTCCGGGGGATTCGGAAAAATCACGCTGGTCGATGATGACCAGGTCGATCTGACCAACTTGCAACGCCAGATCCTTCACACCACCGACCGGATCGGCATGAACAAGGCGCAATCCGGCAAAATCGCGCTTGGGCAAATCAATCCGACTGTCGATGTTGTCGCCGTTACTGAAAGAGTCGATGAAAACAGCCTGGCGGAACTGGTCGGTGCTGCCGATGTCGTACTGGATTGTACCGACAATTTCAAAACACGCCTTGCGATCAACCGTGCCTGCATGACACTGGGCAAACCGCTCGTTTCCGGTGCCGTCGTCGGATTCGACGGACAAATATCCGTTTACGATCCGCGACGACAGGATTCTCCATGCTATGCCTGCCTGTTTCCGGAAGACCAGCATTTCGAAGATATCAAGGCTGCACAGGTCGGTGTTTTCGCACCGCTGGTCGGCATCATCGGCACCATGCAGGCAGCCGAGGCACTCAAGCTGGCTGCAGGTATCGGCCAGTCACTGGCAGGATCACTCTGGCTTCTGGATGCGTTGACCATGGAATGGACGAAAATCTGGATTGACCGCAACCCTGATTGCCCTGTCTGTTCAGGACGCGCCATCGGCAAAACACTTGCAGAAAATGTATAGCCTGCGACTGGCACGACTTGCCTCTTTTTGAGCTGACTTTCACCGAAACGCACAAACCGGATAACAATATTTGCAATATCATGCTATCGTTAGTCTGGTTTCAACGAAATTCTTTTTATTATTTGTCTAGCTGGAATTCTTTTATGGAAATATCAAAAATTCGCACTCTTGTTTCCCGTGCCGGCGAAATGCAGGGACTTGTCATCGTCGATCTGGTCTATCTGGACGGCATTCCATATGCCGTTTTCGAATGGGATAAAAAAGAAGGCGCCGATCCTGTTCCCCTGTACAAGGTACGTCTCGATCCTCGTGGCCTGATGCCGCTCCCGCCAAGTGCAAACAGCGATCTGAAATACCAGTATCGCATCTCGGTAGAGGATCCCAGACCGTTCTTCTGATTTCCCGCCATACCGGGACAGCCATCCCGTTCTGCACAGGCTGCATGCATGACAGTAAAACACCCTGATGACGAAATCGATGACATTATCTGGTCCGAAATCGGTTCCAGTAATGCAAAAGGCGATTTCATTTGCTATGTCATCCATTCTCCGGTAAATGCCAAATTTCTCGAACAGGCAAAATCACGGATCGACACACAAACGGATACGGAATCGCTGACCCCGGTCAACTATTTCAACGCCATCGAACGCATCAGGTCACTGGCAGAACAGCATCATCCTGCCGCCACGTTCCACATGGGGAAAATCCACGCGCTGGGTATTGCAGTGATACAGGATCTCGACGAGGGCGTTCGCTGGTATGAAAAAGCGATCGCCCTGGGCGAACCCAGGGCATATGCCAATCTGGGATGGCTATACCAGTCAGGTTATGGTGTCCCGGCCGATACATCAAAGGCTTTCGAACTGCTGTCTTATGCAGGTGAACATGGCGTTCTCTCTGCCAGAGCGACTGTCGGAATGATGCTGCTCAAGGGTGAAGGCTGTATACCGAACGCCGATGCCGGATTGCAGAAACTTGTATCCGCTTTTCGTGACGGTTATCTCAATGCAGGCAATCATTTGTCCGACCTTTACTTCGAAGGCAAATATGTCGCCCGGGATATCGAGCTGGCCCATGACTGGCTATGGAAAGTCGCCGACTGCGGCGATGAACGTACCATGGCCATTCTCGGCCACCACCTCATTACCGGCAGTCATGGCAAAACCAATACGCAAACCGGGCTGCAACTGATGCAACGCGCCATTGCCGAGGGCTTTTTGCCGGCTTACGTCTGGCTCGGTACGCTCTACAAAAAAGGAAACGGCCTGAAACAGGACATCAAAAAAGCGTTTGATCTGTTCCATGAAGGTCTGCTCGCAGGATGCAAGGATTGCGAAAAAGCGCTGGCCCTTCTGCTTTCGGAACAAAACATTCCGGGGTCCGACATATCCCGTTCATTGCATTAACATTTACCGAACATTTTCTCATTGATTCCCTGCTGCCGGAAAACATGAATAGTGCTATCGTATGCGTGCACATTGTTATGCTTTTCGCAAGGAATCCAAATGCTTCGTCAATGTTCCATTATTCTTCTGTGTCTTGCCCTTGCAGAACTGATCGTTCACGTGACCCATATTCATTTTCCCTCATCGCTTTTGGGCATGCTGATTCTGACCTTCCTGCTCAAGACCGGTCTTGTCAAGCTTGAATGGGTCAAGGGATTTTCCGATTTTCTGTTGTCCCATCTCGGACTGTTTTTCGTTCCGCCCGGCGTCGCCCTGATGCTGTATCTCGGCATTATTCAGGCACAGCTGATCCCGATCGTCGCTGCCACACTGATCAGTATGCTGCTTGTTCTGGCAGCCACCGGCTGGACCTATCAAATTATCCGTAAAATACTATGAGTGACTTTCTGCATAGTGAACTGTTTGCTGTCACCATGACGGTGGGGCTGTTTTGGGGCGCACAACTGTTACAGAAACGCCTCAAATCCATCATACTGAACCCGATTCTGGTAGCGATCATTCTGATCATCCTGATTCTGAAAGTGGGTGATATTTCCTATGAAACGTATTATGCCGGCGGAAAATATATCGAATTCCTGCTCAAACCGGCCATCGTCGCACTGGGTGTCCCGCTTTATCAGCAAATCGAACAAATCCGCAAACAGGCCGTTCCGATCATGGCCTGCCAGCTTGTGGGATGTATTGTCGGTGCCGTATCGGCTTTTCTGATCGCGCATTATCTGGGCGCCAGCATGGATGTCGCCATTTCGCTGGCCCCCAAATCGGCGACCACGCCTATCGCGATGGAAGTCTCCAGCCTGACCGGCGGCATTCCGTCCCTGACGGCGATCATTGTCATCATCACCGGTATTCTGGGGGCGATTTTCGGGCTGAAATTCCTGCGACTGGTCGGTGTGAAAAGTCCGATCGCACAAGGACTGGCACTGGGCGCAGCCGCCCATGCCGTCGGCACTTCGCACGCCATGGACAAAAACATCAAACTTGGCGTCTATTCGAGTCTCGGGCTGATCGTCAACGGTACATTGACCGGTTTGCTCACCCCCTACATCCTGCATCTGTTCGGCATCTGAATTTGTCGGCCGGCAAAAAATTGCCGGCCGATTTTTCAGACTTTGACAAAACGGATCTCTCCTTCCCGCTCCTGTCTGGCCAGTTTTCCCTGTTTTTCCAGATGATTCAGGTAAGCGATTGACTCACCCATGGCAAACATGCATTGATGGACTTCGTCCATTCCCTTTTCAAACAATACCGGCACGATATCGCGAGCCGTACAGGCTATGCTGCATACCGACAAAACTTTCCCGATTCGCGACCGGTGATAGGATTCCAGAAAATCAAGGCGCGCCTGGATTCCGGTAAACGGACGGCCGTGCGCCGGCAAAACGAGTACATCGTCGGGTAAATCACGGTAACGCCGTATCGAGTCGAGAAAATCCTGTAACGGATCGTCCTCCGGATTGGCAGGCGCGACCGGAATATTGGTGATAATGCTGGGCAACAGCATATCGCCTGCCAAAAGCAGCTTTTTCTTCCTGCAATAAAACGAGGCATGCTCCACTGCATGTCCGTAACCGGTCATCACTTCCCAGACATCGTCACCGATCACCATATCGCTGCCGTCACGCAGACCATGAAAGGTAGCGGGCAAAAAAGGACAATCACGCCGGTATGCGCCTTCATATGAAGCCAGCATATCCAGCCGTTTTTCATCCAGTCCGTGCATACGGAAAAGATGTACCATCGCGCCGACCGAATAATTTCCCCACTGGTTCAAACGTGCAAGCGCAGACAGATATCCGCCATGCGTCATCCACAAGGAAGCACCTGTCTTTTTTTCCAGCCAGCCGGCCATTCCGGCATGATCCGGATGCGCATGGGTTACGACCTGTTTGACAAGACGGTATGTCCGCAAACTGTTTTCCCAGACTTGTATGCCAACTGCACAAGTCGCACCGGTATCGACCGCACACCATCCATCGCTGTCTTTGATCAGCCAGATATTGACGTGATTCAGCACGTAAGGTAACGGCATACGCAGCCAAGCAACATCTGGCACGATTATTGCCGCATCTCTTGTCGGGACTGTCTTGCCAAAAGGATAGGTAATTTCCGACATAGTCCGGAAAAACTTTCTGAAAAACAGCATTGTAGCCCTAATTTGTACTGATGGCCTCTACGAAAAACTATTAGATAGGGAGAATCGAAATGAAAAAAGTTATTGACTGGCAAGGTGCATTTAATTCTATCGCGTTCAAAAAAGCCAAAAACAATCGTCTGAAATTTGTCATTCCACTTCTGACTTTTTTCACATTGGTTTTTTTATGCCTGTTTTCCGTGCAAGGCATTTTTCCAAATATAGGCAATCTGAAAATTTTCGGACGGATTGATCTGGGTTTTCTTTTTGTAATGTCTTTGTTTCCTTTAACCGGCATTCTGGGAATCTGGTTTACATGCTACACAAAAGCGCATGTTTATCCGTATGAAGATCAGGTTGTCAGAACATATTCCACGAAAGGATAACAATCATGCATATTCTATCGGTTATCGTTTTTCTGGTTCTGATTGCACTAACATTGATCGTAACGGCCAGAGCGGCCAAGAAAGTCAGAACCGATAAAGATTTTTATGCTGCCGGTGGCGATATTCCAGGATGGCAAAACGGTCTGGCAATCGCCGGAGAATTCATGGCGTCCGGCGCCTTTCTGGGGATTGCGGGTCTGATCGCATTTCACGGGCTGGACGGTGAAATTTTTTCGATTTGCTGGTTCGCCTCGTTTTTCGTGGTATTGATTCTGGTTGCAGAGGTCATCCGCAACTCCGGGAAATATACTTTCATTGATATCGTATCCTATCGGCTTAACCAGAAATCGATACGTCCGGCTGTCGCGGTCACGGTATTTATCGTCAGCCTGACTTATCTGATTCCGCAAATGGTCGCAGCCGGTGCATTAAGCAAGATTTTGTTCGGCATCTCAGATACGGTCGGTATTCTGGTCGTCGGTGGTTTGATGATCGTCTATGTGGTGCTGGGCGGCATGATGGCTGCCACATGGATTCAGTCGCTCAAAGCCATTCTGTTGCTGGCAGCCGGTTATCTGCTGGCATGGCTGACTATGTCTCACTTTGATTTCAGCGTTTCCAACCTTTTCGATGCTGTCGTCAATTCTCCGGAACTGGGAGAAAAATGGATTCAGCAAGGCGGCTGGCTCAAAAACCCTGTTGAAAGATATTCATTGGGCCTGAGCCTGTTGTTTGGTACAGCTGCCATGCCACATGTCCTGATGCGCCTGTTTACAGTCAAATCCAAGGAACAGGCACAAAAGAGTGCGCTCTGGACGATGCTGTTTATGGGCATGTTTCACATGATCACGTTCATTTTCGGTCTCGGTGCCGCCGTACTGGTCGGCAAAGCTGCGATTTACGCGATGGATCCCGGCGGCAATCTGGCAACCCCGATGCTGGCAAGATTCGTCGCAGGAGGTGAAGGTTCGTTTACAGGAGAACTGTTCATGGCATTCATTGTCTCCATTGCCTTCATTACGGTTATCGCAACCGTTTCGGGACTTTGCATCGCAGCATCAACGGCTTTTTCTTACGATTTCTGGTTCAAAGTCGTGAAAAACGGTATTCAGGATCATCACGGACAAATCAGAACCGCCCGGATATCTGCTATTGCGATTGGTATTCTCGCCATTATCTGTTCGCTGGCATTAAAGCATATGAACGTAGCGTATCTTTCCGGCCTGGCATTTTCTATCGCGGCAACTGTCAATTTGCCAACGATTATCCTGGCGTTGTACTGGAAAAAACTGACGACAACAGGTGCATTGGTCGGCATCATCGGCGGAACGGTCATTTCTCTTTTCGCTGTATTGACCGGTCCATCCATCATGGGGGGTGATGCTGTTTTTCCGTTAAACAACCCGGGCATTGTGACCATTCCGCTAGGTTTTTTGATCACAGTTATCGCGTCATTGCTAACGGCTGACAAAGCTGCTGAACAGAAATATGTCGAACTGTCCGTCCGTTCCCATAGCGGACTGGGCGCTGAATAAAGAAAGGAATGAAAAATGAGTGGCGATACTTATCCTGTATTCAAGGCAGCTGCTGTTCAGGCTGCTCCCGTTTTCCTAAATCGCGAAGCGACTATCGACAAAGTGGAAACCTTGCTGCAAGAAGCTACGGAACAGGGTGCAAAGCTGGTTGTTTTTCCGGAATCTTTCATTCCCTGTTTTCCTGTCTGGTGTCTGGTACAGGCTCCGATAGACCAGCATCCACTTTTCAAACGACTGTACGAAAACGCTCTGGATGTCAAAAGCGTCGCTTTTGAAAGATTGGCGAACCTTGCCAGAAAATATCATGTTTTTCTTTCAATCGGCGTTACCGAAAAGTCAGATTACAGTATGGGTGCCATGTGGAATACGAATCTGTTATTCGACGATCACGGCAACCTGATCGGCAAGCACCGGAAGATCATGCCAACCTGGGCTGAAAAACTGGTGCACAGCTTTGGCGACGGCTCATCCCTGCTGGTACATGATACGGAAATCGGAAAACTGGGTGTGCTGATTTGTGGAGAAAACACCAATACGCTGGCACGATACAGTATGGTGGCACAAGGTGAACAGGTACATATTTCTACCTATCCGCCTTGCTGGCCCACCATGCGCCAATCCAATATTTCAGGTGGATACAATATGAAAGATGTCATTCATGTCAGAGCAGCATCACACGCCTTCGAGGGAAAGGTTTTTAATATTGCGTCGTCAGGTGTACTTGATGAAGACGCCATCAATCAGGTAGCCGGCGATAATGAGACCTTGCGCACCTTTCTGGAAAACGCCTGTCCGGCAGCCACCATGATTGTCGGTCCTGATGGTGAATACGCATCGGAACCGATTGTCGGAAAAGAGGGTATTGTTTATGCAGATATCGATATCTCAAGAGAAATCGCTCTGAAAGGCATTCATGATATTGTCGGCTCGTATCAGAGACTGGATATTTTCCAGCTTCATGTCAACCGATCTGAACAGAAACCGGCACATTTTTCATCAGAAGAATATTGCTCGCCGACATTCTCGGAAACACCCTGTCATGAAACCTGCATCCTCTAGTTTCTGCCACAAGGCGAATCTTGCAAAGCGCCAGATTCGCCTTGTCCGTTATCTATGTCGGATACAGATATCCTGATGCTATCTGGCTTCACAATGCATTGTCACTAACAAAACGGGGTTATGTTGCCGTTTCCTGCCGTACCAGATTCCTGAGCCAACCGACAGCATGCCGGATCCTTCCATTCAACGCATAATCAAGGGATGCAACCCGTTCCTCGGCTTGTTCCTGACGGACACTCTCGGAATCCGGTTCCGGCAAGTGCAAATAACCATCCACCTCACCATGATCCTTGTGGATTTGCATACCTGCCTTCTCGGCAATGCACAACATGGGTTTGTTTGACGCCAGACAATGAATATACAGGGTATCGATGTGCCTGTTGCGGCAATGAATGGCCGCACGATCAAATAATTTGGTTCCGACGTTTTTGCGACGCATGGGGGCCGACACGGAAACGCCGAATTCGGCCACCCGATGTTTGCGCTCCCCATCCAGTGCAGGCAATGCTGCCGGATCCAGAAAAGCGAGATGTCCGACACCGACAAGACTGTATGTACTTTCGTACACGCCGAAAACCGTATCGCGCGTGAAATCGATACTCTGGACATAACGCGTCACCGCCTCATCCGGCAACGCTGCTCCGAAACGCAAACGCCGGTCTGCGGCACTCAGGCCCAGAAAATGATTGAGCATGAAAGGACGATCCCGTTCGGACAGTTCCTTGATGAAAACAACAGGATTTTCTTGCATGCTCTCCTTTTTCGGCTGAAATGTCCCCCGGTGCACGGGAAATCCCGTTCCTGAACGGTCAGGATGCGGGCGTCTTGCCGACGCCGACTTTCTTGATCGTTCCGAAGCGCATGGCATTGACTGCATCGGCAGCCGCATCGACACGTGCATTGTGCAATACGCGCGGAATTTCCTCGGATGCATCATCCATCGACTGGATGATCGCCGATGCGTCGATACTGCGGGCTGCATTCAACACCATCATCCAGTATTCACGCTGCGGGAACGGAATATTCTCGAAGCTGACCGTATCCGACTTGCGGCCCCTCAAATCGCATTCCGTCGCATTGATGACGTCAACGAACCGGTCAGGACGCCGGAATGCATCGCAACGTTCCAGCACCATGACAGCCGTCTTGGAACGCAATTCCGAACTGCGCCGGATATTGCCGTGTTCCCTTGCGGTCATGACGGCGATGTCACGATACATGTTCGAAACATGCAACCGACGACAGATATTATCGACCAGCGGCGCACCGCGTTCTTCGTGTGCACGATGATGCGGCCACTGGTTTTCGGGTGTCGTTCCCTTGCCGACATCGTGCAACAGTACCGCAAAACGGACTGTCAGCGGATAATTCTGCCGGGCCGCATAATCCAGCGCCAGCATGGTATGTTTTCCGGCATAAATTTCCGGATGATACTGTTCAGGCTGCGGAACGTTCCATAACGCTTCGATTTCCGGGAAAAGCCGTGCCAGCGCGCCGCATTCGTGAAGAATCATGATCATGCGTGATGGCTGTTCCTCCATCAGCCCCTGCGACAACTCTTTCCAGACACGTTCCGGAACAAGCGCATCCACTTCGCCGGATGCAACCATTTTTTTCATCAAATCCATGGTTTCCGGCGCGACCGTGAAATCGGTGAATCTGGCGGCGAAACGCGCCAGACGCAAAATCCGGACAGGGTCTTCACTGAAGGCGTCCGATACATGGCGAAAGACTTTCGCCTCGATATCTTTCCGTCCGCCGAACGGATCGATCAATTCCCCGTCTTCGGACATGGCCATGGCATTGATGGTCAGATCACGACGCAACAGGTCTTCTTCCAGCGTCACATCCGGTGACGCATGGAAAATGAATCCCTTGTATCCCGGCGCCACTTTCCGCTCTGTTCTGGCCAACGCATATTCCTGACGTGTTTCGGGATGCAGAAAAACAGGGAAGTCCTTGCCGATCGGCTTGAATCCCAAAGACAGCATTTCCTCGACCGTAGAACCGACGACCACGAAATCGCTGTCATGTATAGGACGCCCCATAATGACATCACGCACAGCTCCGCCAACGGTATATATTTTCATAAGTCTTTTTCACTCACATCAAGTATCCAGCCGTTTTGCGGCCGGAAAAACCATTTACCCATTTCTGTTTTGCTGCGTGTCTCTATTTCTGAATTATAAATGGTTTTGAAATATCTCATGGTGAGACATATCCCAACCGTGCTTTCAGGGATTGTGGGCGCTTTTCGAACAGTGCTGCATAATAAGTCGCATTGGACATGACGTTTTTGACATAATCCCGCGTTTCCGTAAATGGTATGGTTTCCGCGAACACTGCCCCATCCACTGTTCTGACGAGCGTCGAACGCCAGTTTTTTGGGCGGCGCGGACCGGCATTGTAAGCCGCTGTCGCCAATACCTGCGAACCGTCCAGATCGTTCAGAACCATGTTCAGATAATTGGTTCCCAGCAAAATATTGGTTTCAAGGCTGTTGATCTTGCCATAGCGGTAATCCGTCAGTCCGATTTTTTTGGCGACATACCGCGCCGTCGCGGGCATGACCTGCATCAGACCCGACGCACCGACCGACGATTGGGCATTCATCACGAAACGGGATTCCTGGCGGACCAGACCATATGTCCATGCCATATCCAGCCCCAGTTCGCCTGTCGCCTGTTCGACGATTTCCTGATAAGGCGCTGGGAAGCGTTGCGTGAAATCGGTTTCGTTTTTCGTCCGGTCCGACGTATTGACCATTCTGTCGAGCAAATTCACTTTTCTGGCATATTCGGCCGCCACGAGCAACTGGTGCTCATCCATTTTGCGTAGCTGCCAGTTCCATTCACGAATCCCTTCAAAACGCCAGTTCATTCCGAAAAACTTTTGTGCCAGCAAAAATCCCTGGTTTCCGGACATGGCTTTCATCTCGGAATCCTTAAACGTCACACGATGAGCCGGAACCTGTATTTTATGTCCCAGTTCTTCCTGCGCCAGTTGTCCGTAGAAATGGTGCTGTCCCGCAATCGTCGCAAACAGTTTGTTCGCCTTGTCACGCTGTCCCTGTGCCTGCAACGCACGCCCTTTCCAGTAAACCCATGACGGTTCTTTTTGCAGCGAAGCCGGCATCCGGGCGATCCATTCCTGAACGAGCGGCCAGTTTTGCCGACGCAATGCCGTCCTGACTTTCCATTCATGAGCGAACGGGGACATCACGATATCCGCACGGGACGCTTTCTGCCAGTATTCCAGTGCATCGGGCGACAAGGCAATCGAGGCCGGCAGAGCGATCAGCGACCAGCCGATGGCCTGCTCCTTTTCGCTCAGGTTCGGCAATGCCTCCTCGAGATACCTCGCCGCCTGTTCCCGATTTTTTTTGGCCATCCGTCCCAGTGCCAGCAAATACACTTCATGCGACATCCTGTCGTTGCCTGGACCCTGTTCCAGAATGGTTGCCGGCAATTCCATGGCTTTGGATACTTCGGCGCTCCCGGCACCTGACAATGTGGCGATACGCGTCGCCAGTGTCGTCAGATTGTTTTCGGATGCCAAACGACTCTGGTACCAGATGTCATCGTCACCGAACTGCCTTTTTTCCGCCAGATCGGAAACGAGTGCATAGCAGGCTTCTCCATATTTTTTCGGTAGCGTCAGCAGGATACGTGCATCACCGGCGACATTTTCTCCCTTGTCCGCTCTGGACATCAAGGCATAGCATTTGACCTGCATGTCGTCGTCGAGCACAAATTGCGGATAATGCCGGTCGAAACTCGCCCAGTTCTGCTGACGTCCCTGTATCAGCAACCAGTCGTTTCTCAAGCGGTCTGCAATGGCTGTATCCCTGTATCGCGACAAATAGGCATCGACCTGCGTTTCATCGGCATTGCGCAAATCCGATTTGAGCAGATAATAATCGACATAAGAAGGAACGGGATAATCGCGCAGACTGGCGGCCAGTTCTGTCGCACGTACGGCATCACCCTTGCGCGCGGCATCTCTCAACTGTCTGAACGCCTCATCCTGTGCTGAAGATGTATCCAAAGATGCACCGGCGCACGGAAACACGGCGAATGCTAAAACCAGCCATACGATATTCCTGAATTTCGCAACCATAGGCACCTCTTTTTATTGCATATCGATTATTCTTTATCTTATGAGTTTACCACCAGACCCAAATACCTTGCGTGATGACCGGCAGACACCGGACGTATCCAAAAAATCATTGCGCAAGTCACTGCTCGAAATCAGGAAATCACTGGCTGCCTCCCTGCACCTCGACTTCGACCGCGCCATCAGCAGGCATATTCTGCGCTATCTGGAAAACCACCCGTTCAAAACGGTAGGCGTCTATCTGCCCATCCGCAACGAACCGGATCTGTCCGGACTGTACACCGAACTGTCACGGAAAGTCTCCCTGTCGCTCCCCATCACGCCTGCACGCGACCAGCCATTGCAATTCGTGCGCTGGCAACCGGGTGACGCACTCGTCAAAGGAGCATATAACGTACTGATTCCGGAAAAACAGGAACCGGTCGCCATGCCAGAAGCCTTGTTGATTCCCTGTGTCGGTTATACTTCCGGCCGTTTCCGTCTTGGATACGGCGGCGGCTTTTTCGACAGGACGCTGGCCGCCCATCCGGGTACGCATACCATCGGCGTCGCCTATTCCTGCCTGAAAACCGAATTCGAAACGGAAGAAAACGATATTCCTCTACATTGCATTATTACCGAAACGGGAATTATGCTTTAATGCTGTTTTTCAATCTGGCTGGACCGATTTATGCGTATTCTGATTGTTCGGGTATCTTCTCTTGGCGACGTAGTTCACAATCTGCCGGTTCTGGCAGACATACACCGCCATTATCCCGATGCCGTCATCGACTGGGTCGTCGAGGAACCCTATGTCGGTCTCGTCCGGCAAAACAGGCATGTCAACGATGTCATCCCGTTCGCACTGCGACGGTGGCGCAAGCATGTATTCTCATCCGAAACACGGCAGGAATTCAGACGTTTTCTGAACCATTTGAAAAAACAGTCATACGACTACGTTTTCGACACCCAGGGGCTGATCAAAACCGGCATTGTCCTGGGCTTTTCCCGGACCGTCCCAGGTGGCAAAAAGATCGGTCTGGCACACAAGACTGACGGATCCGGTTATGAACCGTTATCCCGCATTTTTCATGACCAAAGCATTTCTGTCGAAAAGCATATCCACGTCGTGACCAGAAGCCGGGAGGTCATCGCCAAAGCACTGGGCTATACACTGGACACGCCACCTGATTTCGGTCTCGTTACACCTGATGTCACGCCAGAATGGTTGCCTGAACACCCGTATGCGGTTTTTTTCCACGGCACATCCCGCGCTTCCAAGAAATGGCCACATGCCTGCTGGACGGAAGTCGGACATTTGCTTGCCAGAAGCGGGCTGCGTATTTTGCTGCCATGGGGATCGCCAGATGAAAAGAAAGACGCGGAGGTACTGGCGCAATCGATTCCGGGTGCGTCCGTATTGCCACGCCTGACCATCACCGATATGGTGACACTCACCGGCAAGGCTGCCTTTATTGTGGGTGTCGATACCGGACTGTCACATCTTGCTGCAGCTTTCGACAAGCCGACTGTCCAGATTTATTGCAATATTCCACGCTGGCGCACCTGCTGCGACTGGTCACCCAATGTCATCAGTCTGGGAGGCGAAAACGAGGTGCCGACACTGGACGACGTCAGAAACGCCGTCCTGACCCTGCTCCCCAAAGTCGGCACATGATTCCGTCGCTCCCGGTACCCGATCATGCCGCCTTGCACGGCAGATCCGGATACCACATGTCACTTCGCGACCGTATCGGGAGCGTTTTCCTCAGTATTTTTCGGTGCCGACAAGGTCGAGAGCCGTTGCAGTTCCTGTTCGGAAATGTATTCAAACACCTTGACGACACGTTGCACGCCGCTGACACCGCTGGCCACACGCGCGGCACGGTTACCTTCCGCTTCCGTCACACACCCCATCAGATACACCGTCCCCCGTTCCGTAACCGTTTTCAGCGATTGTGAGAACAACTGCTTGTCATCGACGAAACTTGCCGCGACCTTGCCGGTAATCATGGCATCATTGGAACGCGATGTATAACTGGACGGTGCCGCGATCACCAGTTCATTGACGACCGATTCGACATTTTCAATCTGTGCGATCGCATTGCCGACGGCCTGTTTCATCGCTTCACTCTGGACTTCTCCCGTCAATAATACCTTGCGATTGAAACTGGTCACGTTGACATGTCCCTTGTCACCGACAAGGTTAGAGGCTGTATTTTCGCCCTTGAGCAAAATCACCTTGTCCTCCGTCTGTGCCCCCAGTGTTCTTCGATCGGTCGCCGCCATGGAACCGCTGACGGCCCCTCCTGCCATCATGACCGGCACACAGGCCGACAGCGAACAAACCATCACGCCTCCCGCGATCAGGGTAACCAGCCTGCGTTTCCAGACGGCCCCTGCACCTTGCTTATTCATCCACATCCTCCCCAAACAACGCTGCATCAATACCGTCACACAAACAGTGAATAACGAGCAAATGCACTTCCTGAATCCGTGCCGTCCTGTCATGCGGCACACAAATATGCACATCGGCATCATTCAGCACGGTTCCGATTGCTCCGCCTCCCTTGCCGGTCAGCGCGACGACATGCATTTCCCTGTCGTGTGCCGCCTTGATCGCCGAGATGACATTGCCTGAATTGCCGGAAGTCGAAATCGCCAGCAACAAGTCGCCGGGCTGTCCCAACGCCTGTACCTGCTTGGCGAAAATATCCCCGAAACTGTAATCGTTTCCTACCGCCGTCAGTATGGAAGTATCCGTCGTCAGCGCAATCGCCGGCAAAGACAGTCTTTCCCGCTCGAACCTCCCGACCAGTTCGGCCGCGAAATGCTGGCAATCGGCGGCCGATCCGCCATTACCGCATGCCAGAATCTTGTTGCCTTGCGAGAGAACCGAAAACATCAGTTCGGCCGCACTCGCGATCGGACCGGCCAACACTTCAGCCGCCTGTTTTTTCAATTCGGCACTTTCGTTGAAATGCCCCAGTATTCTCTGATTTCTCATCTGTCGTCTTTTCCAAACGATTAATTCATTCCACCTCGATTACATTCTTCAACCACTGGCATTCGTTGCCATCGAAAGCGACGACATCGAAACGGCACAAAGGAAGAAAAGATGTGCGACTCAGGTAAAAACGGGCCGTGCTGACCAGCCTGCGCTGTTTCGCCGTGGAAATGCTGGCAAGCGCACCACCGAAAAAACTGTTTTTCCTTTTTCGCACTTCCACAAAAACCAGCACATCGCCATCCCGCATAATCAGATCGATTTCTCCGAAACGGCAACGGAAGTTCCGTTCGACCACATCCAGTCCCTGCCGGACCAGGAAGGATAACGCGTTTTCTTCCGCTTTATAACCGATATTCTGCGATTCGCTAAGCATTTTAGAGGACAATATCACAAGAGCTGCATGACGAAACAATTCCATACAAAATCGGTCTCTTGTATTCGGCTGCACGCTCCAGCAAAATTCCGGCATGGGCATGTATCATGCCGCCCGATATTCATGGAAGGAATCAGCCGTGTCGATACCGCACTTTATGGAATCGCTGTCACATCAGCACTATCCTGACGCCACATTATATGTGATCGGTACCCCCATCGGTAATGCCGGCGATATCAGCCTGCGGGCATTGCATATTCTGGAAATCACGGATGCCGTCGCCTGTGAGGATACACGAGTCACGAAAAACCTGCTGGGACTTTACGGACTGGACAAGGAACTGATCAGTGCACACCAGCACAACGAGCGTGAAGCGGCAGAAAAACTGATCGCCCGTCTGCAACGGGGCGAACGTATCGCGCTGGTTTCTGATGCCGGTACCCCGGCCATATCCGATCCGGGTGCGAAAATCGTCGATTCCGTCCGAAATGCAGGATTCAATGTCATTCCCGTTCCCGGTCCATCTGCCGCCATCACAGCACTTTCCGCCGGTGGTCTGATTGACGAGTCATTCCTGTTCATCGGTTTTTTGCCTGCAAAGACCGCACAGCGCCAGACCGTTTTGCGAAAGCTGAAAGATTCTCCCGCCACGCTGGTCATTTACGAAGCACCGCACCGTATTCGCGATACCGTCAGGACACTGGCCGATATTTTCGAACCATCCCGTACCGTCGTGATCGCAAGGGAACTGACCAAACTGTTTGAAGAAATTCACCGTTGTCCGTTATCTGAAGCTATCCCATGGCTGGAAGAAAACCGGAACAGACAAAAAGGTGAGTTCGTATTGCTGGTACAAGGGGCGCCATCCCGTGAAGACGACGAAAGCCAGGCGCGGCATATTCTGTCCGTTTTGCTCGACGAACTTCCCGCGGGGACCGCTGCCGGCCTGACTGCGAAAATTACCGGCATCCGCAAAAACCGGCTGTACGATATGGCACTGGAACTCAAAAAAACTGACTGAGAAAAAACGCAATTACCGCTTTTGCGATCCGTCATAGCACTTGACCGCCTTGCCAAGTGCATCCAGAACACGCTGGCAAGCCTCGATATCGGCTTCCGTCACATCCTTGAGCAATTCGCGACGAAACGGCGCAAATGCCTGCTCGATCATCTCCACTTTTTGCATGCCGGCCTCCGTCAACGCAAGAATCTTGACGCGACGGTCGTTGCCATCCTCGGTTCTGACCAAAAGACCGGCCTCGCTTAACTGATCCATTACCCTGACCAGCGAAGACGGAGCCAGATCGAGCCATTCAGCCACATCGCTTAGTCGTACATGATTGCCCATCCGGCTGATCATCACGGCAGGCAGGGCCATCGCCTGCGACAGGCCGAATCCCGATACGCGCTTGTCCGCGATCGTTTTGTAAGCTTTCGATGTCTGCGTCAGCGACATCATCAGTTTCATTCTCTTGCGATCGTATTCATCCATTGCACGGATATAATTTGCATTCAAATTATTTGCAAGAAAAAATATTATCGCGCACAAAAACCGATTTCAAGTAGCAGGCATACCTGGTGAAAGCCTGTATTTCTTTTCGGTGAAATACAGGAAATAACAGAATTGACCGTCACGATCATATATACTTTCCATATCATCGCAGCCATCAGGAAAAGGAGACGAAGATGCAATTTGGCGAAACAGAGCTCGTTTATTTCAGCGCTACCGGAACCACCAGAAAAGTCATCGAAACCATCGGAAAAAACCTGTCGGTCCGTTCAAACGATCACAATTTGCTGTTGCATTCTCTCAAAGAGGATTTATCCATTGCACAGGATCATCTGACCGTCGTGGCCATGCCGGTTTACAATGGCCGTTTGCCTGGATACTGCACCCAAAGCCTTGCACACCTGAAAGGAAACAAAACGCCGGCCATTGCGGTAGTCGTATATGGCAACCGCGAGTATGACGACGCCTTGCTGGAGCTGAAAACACTGCTTGAAGAAAACGGCTTCTTCGTGATCGGCGCCGCGGCTTTCATCGCACGCCATTCCATCTTTCCACAAGTCGCGACCGACAGACCGGACGAACACGATCTGGCACTGATACGTGAGTTCACCCGGCGTTGCGCGGAAAAACTGCAGGCACTTACGAAAGCCGATGCGTTCGTCCCATTTCAGGTCAAGGGCAATTTCCCTTACAAGGAAGCGCGTTCCGTACCGATGAAACCGTCTTCCGGAGACGATTGCGCACTGTGCGGCACCTGCGCCCAGATCTGCCCTGTCAACGCCATTACCGTCACCGAAACGGCAACCCGGACTGATGAAAACCTGTGCATGTCATGCGGCGCCTGTATCAACGCCTGTCCAAGTGAATCCAGACAATACCGCGGTGCTGACTACGAAAAATTCAAAAGCAAATTCATCGAACGTTTCAGTCGTCGCAAGGAACCGGAACTGTTTCTCTGACGTATTTGTAAAAAAGCCGGCTTTCGCCGGCTTTTTCATATTTCCACCCGAGCGCCGAGTTCGATGACGCGATTGGTCGGAATCTGGTAGTAATCCGCCGCGCTGCGTGCATTGCGGGAAATCCAGATAAACAGATGCTCACGCCATTTGACCATGCCTGATTTCGGTGACGGGATCAGCGTCTGGCGCGAAACGAAAAACGATGTGGACATCATGTCGAAACTGTATCCATGCTCCTGACACAATTCGAGAACTTTCGGAATATCCGGTTCGTTCTTGAAACCGTAATACACATCGATCTGGTAACACTGGTGTCCCAGTTCATGAATCTGGATACGCTCCCACCTCGGAACCCATGGAACTTCCCGGATATGGATCGTCAGGAAAAACACACGTTCATGCAACACCTTGTTATGCGAGAGGTTGTGCAACAAGGCCTGCGGCACACCGTCACTCTCACCACGCAGAAAAACCGCCGTTCCCTTGACGCGCTGGGGCGGTGAAAAAAAGAGTGATTCCAGAAAAGACTCCAGTGGTATCGCATGCCTTTTCTGGCTGGCGCCGACCAGTTTCCTGCCACGCCGCCAGGTCAGCATCAGAATATACAGCATGATGCCGAGTACCAGCGGGAACCAGCCACCACTCGTGATTTTCAGAACATTGGACGAAAACAGGAAAATGTCGATGACAAAGAGACAGGACGCGACCATCAGGGAAGCGAGGATATTGAGTTTCCAGTGATAGTACATCACGAAAAAGAGCAGGATCGTCGTAATGGTCATGGTACCTGTCACGGCAATCCCGTAGGCCCCGGCCAGATTATCCGACGAACCGAATCCCACGATCGCCAGCAATACCGCTGCCATCTGAAGCCAGTTGACGGTCGGCATATAGATTTGCCCGATTTCGGAAGCCGATGTATGCACAATCTTCATTCTGGGCAAAAGTCCGAGACCGATCGCCTGCCGGGTAATCGAAAAAGCGCCTGAAATGGTTGCCTGCGACGCCACCACGACCGCTATGGTCGAAATGAATACCAGCGGATAAATGCTCCATGAACCAAGCTGCTGGAAAAACGGATTGGAAATCGCTGCGGGATTCGATAACAGCAAGCCACCCTGCCCCAGATAGTTCAGGGACAACGCAGGAAAAACCAGCATGAACCATGCACGCCGGATCGGTCCGGAACCGAAATGCCCCATATCGGCATACAATGCTTCGGCACCGGTAAACGCCAGCACAATTGCACCCAGCGCGATAAAAGCGATCGCCGCATTTTCATGCATGAACGTCCATGCATGTAACGGATTGAGCGCCACCAGTATCTGGGGCGCCTCGATGATGTTGACGATTCCCATGACCGCCAACGTCAGAAACCAGATAATCATCAGTGGACCGACCCATTTGCCGATGCCTGCGGTACCGGTTGACTGGATC
This sequence comes from Oxalobacter paeniformigenes, assembly GCF_027158465.1. Lineage (NCBI taxonomy): Bacteria > Pseudomonadati > Pseudomonadota > Betaproteobacteria > Burkholderiales > Oxalobacteraceae > Oxalobacter > Oxalobacter paeniformigenes. The sequence continues at coordinate 33,699 of NZ_JAMKYL010000002.1, read as the reverse complement.
GCATACAAAACGACCAGAATGGCTATCGCAATCGGCACGATATACGGCTTGAAAAAGGGCGTCGCCACTTCCAGCCCTTCTGTCGCGGACAATACCGAAATAGCGGGTGTGATGACACTGTCTCCGTAAAAAAGAGCAGCCCCGAATACGCCCATCATCAGCAACGGCACATGCCATTTCGACTTGAGCGGCAACGCATTGTGCGCCAGCGCAACCAGCGCCAGTATGCCGCCTTCGCCACGGTTGTCCGCCTTGAGCATCATATAGACGTACTTGAGACTGACCACGGCGATCAGTCCCCAGATAATCAGCGAAATAACGCCGATGATGTTTTCGGGAATCAGCGCCAGTCCATGTTCCTCGATGAACACCGCTTTCATGGTGTATAGCGGACTGGTTCCAATGTCACCGTACACGATCCCGATCGCGGCAATCGTCATTGCCATCATGCCGTGTTTTTCAGGTTTCAGTGCCAATTCTGTACCCATTTCTTGTTATCACGTTCGCACGATAGGATAAACTTGCCGGAAAAGCAAATAAATATGCCTCATTTTTATCCAATTGGGCATAATTGCCTGAATTTCCCGGGCCGTTTTTTCGCAACGGCCGGTTTGCGCAAGTTTTTCGCACATGCTATTTTTAGCGGTTTGCAGACATCCGCATCTTCTTTTCTTTTTTGTACGGTTACTATGGCTCAATACGTTTTTACAATGAACCGTGTCGGCAAAATCGTTCCGCCGAAACGCCAGATACTGAAAGACATTTCGCTATCCTTTTTTCCGGGTGCCAAAATCGGCGTACTCGGTCTGAACGGTTCCGGAAAATCGACGCTTCTGAAAATCATGGCCGGGCTGGACAACGACATTCTGGGCGAAGCCATACCGATGCCGGGGATACGGATCGGCTATATGCCACAAGAACCGGAACTCGATCCCGAACAGACTGTACGTGAAGCGGTTGAATCCGGTTTGGGCGAAATCATCGAAGCGCAAAAAAAACTGGATGCCGTGTATGCCGCATATGCAGAACCGGATGCCGATTTCGATGCATTGGCCAGCGAACAGGCACGTCTTGAAGCCATTATCGCCGCTGCCGACGGCGGCAAGACAGAACAGCAAATGGAAATGGCGGCCGATGCATTGCGACTGCCACCATGGGATGCAAAGATCAAAATCCTCTCTGGCGGTGAAAAACGACGCGTGGCACTTTGTCGCCTGTTGTTGTCCAAACCGGACATGCTGCTGCTGGATGAACCGACCAACCACCTTGATGCCGAATCCGTCGAATGGCTGGAACAGTTCCTGCACCGTTTTCCGGGTACTGTAGTCGCTATCACCCATGACCGCTATTTCCTCGACAATGCCGCCGAATGGATTCTGGAGCTCGACAGGGGGCAGGGTATTCCATGGAAGGGCAATTACAGCTCATGGCTCGACCAGAAAAACCTGCGTCTGAAACAGGAAGAACAGAAAGAATCGGCACGTCAGAAAACCATTGCGAAAGAACTGGAATGGGTACGCCAGAACCCGAAAGGACGACAAGCCAAAAGCAAGGCACGTCTGGCACGCTTTAACGAATTGTCCGAATACGAATACCAGAAACGTAACGAGACGCAGGAAATTTTCATTCCGGTTGCCGAAAGACTCGGAAATGACGTGATCGAATTCCGCCATGTCCGCAAGAGTTTCGGCGATCGCATGCTCATCGATGACCTGAGTTTCACCATACCTGCCGGCGCCATCGTCGGCGTCATCGGTCCGAACGGCGCGGGCAAATCCACGCTGTTCCGCATGATCGCAGGTCAGGAACATCCTGATCAGGGTGAAATCGTCATCGGGAAAACCGTCAGACTTTCACTTGTCGATCAGGCAAGGGAAAGTCTGGATAACGACAAAACCGTTTTCGAAGACATCAGCAATGGCACCGATCTGATTTCGGTCGGCCGCTTCGAAATGAATGCTCGCGCCTATCTGGGACGATTCAATTTCAAGGGCAGCGACCAGCAGAAAAAAGTCGGCAATCTCTCCGGTGGGGAACGTGGCCGACTGCATCTGGCAAAAATGCTGATGAAAGGGGGTAATGTCCTGTTGCTGGACGAACCTTCCAACGACCTCGATGTCGAAACCCTGCGTGCTCTTGAAGATGCGCTGCTGGAATTTGCCGGAAGCGTCATCGTGATTTCCCATGACCGCTGGTTCCTCGATCGAATCGCCACACACATTCTGGCATTCGAGGGAAACTCGCAAGTCACCTTCTTCGAGGGCAACTATCAGGAATATGAAGCCGACAAACGCAAACGTCTGGGTGAAGAAGGAGCGAAACCCAGGCGCCTGCGTTACAAGCCGGTCACACGCTGAATTTGCATGGCATGCATACCGCAAAGGCTTTTTACGGCATCATGCGTTGGTTTACAATACATAATCCACTTTAACCAGAAACCGTACTGTGTCCAATATCGTTGAAATTCGTGACCTTGTCTTCGGATATGGCGACCGTGAAATCCTCTCGGGCATCAACATGACCTTTCCTCGCGGGAAGGTGGTTGCCATTATGGGAGGTTCAGGTTCCGGCAAGACAACCATACTCCGCCTGATCGGCGGTCAGCTGATTCCGCAAAAGGGCGACGTGATCGTCGACGGCGAAGCCGTGCAGACACTGGAAACCGCCGCACTTTACCGGCTCAGACGCAAAATGGGCATGCTTTTCCAGTATGGCGCCCTGTTTACCGATCTGTCCGTGTTCGAAAACGTGGCTTTTCCGCTGCGCGAACAAACCAATCTTCCGGAAGAACTGATCCACGATCTGGTATTGATGAAGCTCAACGCCGTAGGATTGCGCAACGCGGCCAGACTGATGCCAAGCGAGATTTCCGGCGGTATGGCCCGCAGGGTCGCACTGGCACGCGCCATCGCGCTCGATCCGCAACTGATTCTGTACGACGAACCGTTCGCAGGTCTGGATCCCATTTCGATGGGCGTGACCGCCAACCTCATCCGCAATCTGAACAATGCCTTGCATTCGACATCCGTTCTGGTTTCGCATGACGTGACGGAATCGTTTTCCATCGCCGATTATGTCTATTTCATTTCTGCCGGAAAAATCGTCGCCCATGGTACGCCGGCGGAAATGATGGAATCGACCGATCCGTATGTTCACCAGTTCGTTCACGCGGAAACCGACGGTCCAGTCCCCTTCCATTATCCGGGATCGTCCATCGCTGCCGATCTTGGGCTGGAGAAAGCATCATGAGCAATTTCATCAGCAATCTGGGGTTCAGAACCCGCAAGGCCATCGACGATATCGGCTATGCTACCCGTCTTTTCCTGTCGCTTCTGCGCGGGCTGCCTCAACTTCTGCGTCGTCCGCGCCTGATCACGGACCAGATTTTCTTTATCGGCAACAAGTCGCTGGTCATCATCTGCGTGTCAGGACTCTTCGTCGGTTTCGTGCTGGGACTTCAGGGATATTACATTCTCGTGCGATACGGTTCGGAACAGGCGCTCGGCGTACTGGTCGCCCTGGCGCTGACACGTGAACTGGGACCTGTCGTCACAGCCTTGCTCTATGCAGGCAGGGCGGGTACCTCACTGACGGCAGAAATCGGTTTGATGAAAGCCGGTGAGCAACTTTCAGCCATGGACATGATGGCGGTCAACCCCGTCAAACGCATTCTGGCGCCACGCTTTTGGGCAGGTATTATTTCCATGCCGATTCTGGCTACCCTTTTCTGTGCAGCCGGTGTGATAGGCGGTTATATCGTCGGCGTCATACTGATCGGCGTCGATGACGGTGCTTTCTGGTCGCAAATGCAGGAAGGTGTCGACATCTGGAACGATATCGGCAATGGCGTCATCAAAAGTATTATTTTCGGTTTCGCCGTCACATTCATGGCGCTGTTTCAGGGCTATGAATCGAAACCGACCCCGGAAGGCGTTTCCAGCGCAACGACGAGAACTGTTGTGTATTCGTCACTGCTTGTTTTGTGGCTGGATTTCATCATGACGGCGCTAATGTTCAACTAATTTCCATTTCATCTTTTGGATAAGACACAATCAACCTTATAATTGGTTTTATTGAAAAGCGGATGCATTGACAAAGGTATAAATTCATGCAGCGTAAATCTTTTGATATCTGGGTAGGCCTTTTCGTATTGCTCGGTGCCGTCGCACTGATGTTCCTTGCTCTCAAGGCCGGCAATATGAGTTCTTTCTCTTTCGAGAAAACCTATACCGTTTCTTCACGCTTCGACAATATTGGCGGTTTGAAACCACGCGCTCCGGTCAAAAGCGCCGGTGTGGTTGTCGGCCGGGTAGGGGACATCACTTTCGATGACCAGGATTATCGTGCGCTCGTCACACTCCAGTTGCAGGAACGCTACAAGTTTCCGAAGGACAGCAGTGCAAAAATCCTGACGTCCGGCTTGCTGGGCGAACAGTATGTCGGCATCGAACCGGGTGGTGATGAAGCCAATCTTGCGGCAGGCGACCAGATCAAAATGACACAATCCGCTATCGTTCTGGAAAATTTGATCAGTCAATTTATTTACAATAAAGCCGCAGAATAAAGGTACCGTTATGAGCCGCCTGAAACGTCTAGCAAAACCCGTCATTGCCGCCACAATCGCGACACTACTGGCAACCGGCTGTGCCACCAACAATCCGAACGACCCGTTCGAAAACTACAACCGTGTCATGTTCAGTGTCAATGAAGCATTCGACAATGTGATCTTCAAACCGGTAGCCACCGTCTACAAAAACGTATTGCCAGACATTGTTCAGACAGGCGTAACCAACTTCTTCGGAAACATTGCGGACGTATGGACCGCTTTCAACAACTTCCTGCAAGGCGAAGGACAAAAGGGACTTTCCGACGTGACTCGTGTTACGGTCAACACGATTTTCGGTCTGGGTGGTCTTATCGATGTCGCTTCTGATCTTCAGCTCACGAAACATCACGCCGACTTCGGGCAAACGCTCGGCGTCTGGGGCATGGAAGCAGGTCCGTACGTGGTTCTGCCGATTCTGGGTCCATCCACCCTTCGTGATACAATCGCCCTGCCGGCCGAATGGTATGGCGATCCATGGACCTATGTCGATAATATCAGCGTTCGCAACGTCGGTATCGTCGTAAGGGCCGTCAATTACCGTGCCGCCCTGCTGGATGCTTCCTCGCTGGTCGACGATGCCTCGCTGGACAAATACGAATTCATGCGTGACGCCTTCCTGCAACGCCGTTACCAGCAGGTTCATGGCAAGGACAGTGGCGATGATGGTGAATGGGTCGAAGTCTCCGCATCGGAACCGTTTATCAAACCTGCCGAGCCTGTAGCTCCGCTCAAGTCTCCGGCAAAAGCAGCCAAATCCGGAGAGGCACCGGCAAAGGCGACCATTCCCGTTCCGGCGGAAGCGGTAACCCCCAATGTCAACTAACCCTCAATTTTTAACTGTTTCATAATATGAAGATTCTGAAAAAGTGGTACCTCTTTCTGGTGGTACTTTGTATGGCGGGATTTGCCGCCAGTGCCCATGCTGCAATGGAAGCGCCTGATGCCCTGGTAAAACGGATCAGCAAGGAAGTCATGGATGCAGCAAAGGCAAACAAGGAAATCAAGAAAGGCAACCAGAAACAGATTTATGCACTGGTTGAAAACACGATTTTCCCGCATGTCAATTTCCAGCGCATGACATCGCTGGCCGCAGGTCGTTACTGGCGACAGGCAACGCCTGAACAAAAGGAACAGCTGACCCGCGAATTTCGTGATCTGCTGGTTTACACCTATGCCAACGCCGTCTCCAAAATCGACAATCAGCGCCTCGAATTCAAGCCATTGCGCATGAGTCCGAATGCAACAGATGTCGTAGTCTATTCCCGGATCATCCAGCCACGTGGCGGCGATCCGATCGAACTCAGTTATCGCATGGAAAAAACGGATAACGGCTGGAAAATTTATGACGTCAATGTGCTGGGCGCATGGCTGGTCGAAACCTACAAGGGGACTTTCGCCAGCGAAATCAGCCGTTCGGGTATCGACGGTCTGATCAACGCCTTGGCGCAGAAAAACAAGCAGCTCTCATCGGGCAAGCAGTCCGCCGCCAAAAAATAACCTGACCGAAAGTGAGCACTTCATGTCATTCGCCGTTTCATCACTGAATTTTTCCAACGCCAGGGAAGTTCTCAAGGAAGGACTTGAGGCTATCGCGCGCGGCGAACTTGAATGTGATCTCGGCAATCTGGTTCAGGTCGATTCCACCAGTGTCGCTGTATTGCTGGCATGGCAACGTGCGGCACTGGAGAATCATGCATCCCTGCGTTTCTTGCGCACGCCTGAAAGTCTTGTCAGTCTGGCGACACTGTATGGTGTCAATGATCTTCTGGCCCTCTCATAATTGTCTTTTGCAGTTTTCATTCCCAAGATGGCATGACGCCATCGGTTTTCAACGATTCACCACCCTGTCCGATACGTCTGTCGTTTTTTGTCTTGCCCAATGAATGCTATCGATATCTGCCGGGTCAACAAACATTACCGTTCGCTTCATGCGCTCAAGGACGTTTCACTGACGATTCGGCAAGGAGAATTCTTCGGATTGCTCGGGCCTAACGGCGCAGGAAAAACCACACTGATTTCCATTATGGCGGGCTTGGCAAAGGCCGACAGCGGATATATCCGCATACTGGGACATGATGTCGTTTCCGATTACCGGATCACCCGCAAAAAAATCGGCGTCGTTCCGCAAGAGCTGGTCTTCGACCCGTTTTTTACGGTACGCGAGACATTAAAGCTGCAATCGGGCTATTTCGGATTGAAAAAAAACGATGACTGGATCGATGAAATCCTGTTCAATCTCGATTTGTCCGGCAAGGCCGATGTCAACATGCGCGCATTGTCCGGCGGGATGAAACGTCGTGTTCTTGTCGCACAGGCGCTGGTTCACAAGCCTCCGGTCATCGTACTGGATGAACCGACAGCCGGCGTCGATGTAGAACTGCGGCAAACGCTCTGGAAATTCATCGGCCGTCTGAACCGTGAAGGGCATACGATCGTTCTGACCACCCATTATCTGGAAGAAGCGCAAAACTGGTGTAACCGGATCGCCATGCTCAAAAACGGGCAGATCGTCGCCTTCGATACCACCGAAGCCCTGTTGCACCGCACATCAGAATCGCGATTGACCTTGCGGCTGGACACGGATCGCCTGCCCGATTCACTCAAACCGCTTGTTTTGCAGGATCCTGCACGCCTTTCCGCACGGACATGGACACTGCAAATCGCACATTTTACGGATATCGAAAATATACTTTGTGAACTGAGAAAACATCATATCGTCATCGAGGATCTGCAATTCAGACAACCCGATCTGGAAGATGTTTTTTTGCAAATCATGGATAAACGACCGGACTGACGTGTTTGCCATCACTTTTCAAACTCTTTTCTACAAGGAAGTGTTGCGTTTTCTGAAAGTCGCGACACAAACCATTACTGCGCCTATCGTAACGGCACTGCTTTATCTGCTGATTTTCGGACATGCACTGGAAGATTATGTCCAGATTTATCCGGGGGTGGGGTATACGGCTTTTCTGGTACCAGGACTGGTCATGATGAGCCTGTTGCAAAACGCTTTCGCCAATTCATCCTCGTCGTTGATCCAGTCCAAAATCAACGGCAGTCTCGTATTCGTCCTGCTCTCGCCCGTATCGCACTGGCAGCTGTATCTGGCCTATATGCTGGCGGCCGTGGTACGCGGACTCATCGTCGGCATCGGTGTCTTCGCCATTACACTCATTTTCGTAAAGCCGGCCTGTCATTCCCTGATCTGGATTCTGTTCTTTTCCTTTCTCGGCGCCGCGATTTTGGGCACCATGGGTATCATCGCCGGAATATGGGCTGACAAATATGACCAGCTTGCCAGTTTCCAGAATTTCCTCATCATGCCGGCCACTTTTCTTTCGGGTGTGTTCTATTCCATTCATTCATTACCCGCTTTCTGGCAACGTCTTTCCGAATTCAATCCTTTTTTCTATCTGGTAGACGGCTTCCGGTACGGATTTTTCGGCCGTTGTGATGTCCATCCGTGGACAAGCGCGATTATTGTGAGTATCTTCTTTGTTTTTCTCGCTTTTTTTACCGTGCATTTATTGCGAAAAGGATATAAATTGCGCTTTTGATCCTTTTGTCGAATAATCGGCAAACGGCAGACATCGCGATCGTTTTGGAAGCACACCTCGATATTGAAGAATCTTTAAATGGACAAGCTCATCATCAACGGCGGCAATCGTCTTTATGGCGAAATCACGATTTCAGGTGCAAAGAACGCCGCTTTGCCCATTTTATGCGCCAGTCTGCTGACAGCCGACGATATTGAACTGACCAACGTGCCGCACCTGAGAGATGTCCAGACCATGCTGGAACTTCTGCGACAAATGGGTGTGACCGTCCGGCAGGATGGCGACAAATTGATTCTCAACGGCAGTGCCGTCCATAACTTTTACGCCCCCTATGAACTGGTCAAGACCATGCGTGCCGCCATTCTGGTTCTGTGTCCGCTCGTCGCACGGTTCGGACAGGCACAGGTTTCGCTACCCGGAGGATGCGCCATCGGCTCGCGTCCGGTCGAACAGCACATCAAAGGATTGCGTGCACTCGGAGCCGAAGTGGAAATCCGTGGAGGCTATATTTACGCCAAGGCACAAAAGCTCAAGGGAACCCGTATCGTGACCGATATGATTACGGTCACGGGTACCGAAAATCTCCTGATGGCCGCGACACTGGCCGAAGGCGAAACCGTCATCAAAAATGCGGCACGTGAGCCGGAAGTGACCGATCTGGCGCACCTGCTTGTCAAAATGGGAGCGCAAATCGAAGGGATCGGAACAGACCGGCTGGTCATTCATGGGGTGAAACAGTTGCATGGCGCACGCCACCATGTCATTCCGGACCGTATCGAAACCGGTACTTTCCTTTGCGCCGTCGCCGCAACGGGCGGAGATGTCACCCTGACGAAAACGCGCGATAATATACTCGAGTCAGCGCTGAACAAAATTCGCGAAATGGGGGCCGATATATCGACGGGTGCGGACTGGATACGCATCCGGATGGACAAGCGTCCCAAAGGCGTCAATTTCAGGACCACGGAATATCCGGGATTTCCGACGGATATGCAGGCCCAGTTCATGGCCGTCAACTGTCTGGCCGATGAGGCCACCCATGTGATCGAAACGATTTTTGAAAACCGTTTCATGCATGTACAGGAACTGAACCGTCTGGGTGCACGCATCAAGACCGAGGGCAATACCGCTTTCATTTCCGGGGTGGGCAAACTGGTCGGTGCGCCGGTCATGGCAACCGATTTGCGTGCTTCGGCATCGCTGGTGATTGCCGGCCTGGCGGCACAGGGCGAAACACAGGTCAACAGGATTTATCATCTCGATCGCGGGTACGATCAGATGGAAGTGAAACTGTCTGCAGTCGGAGCAGATATCAAACGAGTCAAACAATGAATCAAACAGCAGAAAAACCTTCACAAGAATTGATCCTTGCCCTTTCGAAAGGGCGGATCTTCGAGGAAACGATGCCGTTGCTCGAGGCAGCAGGCATTACCGTTCTCGAAGATCCCGAAACGTCACGAAAACTGATTCTGCCGACCAACAAACCACAGGTACGCGTCATCATCGTCCGTGCCACCGACGTGCCGACATACGTCCAGTATGGCGCTGCCGATTTCGGTGTCGCCGGAAAAGATGTCCTTCAGGAAAACGGCAGCACCGGTCTGTACCAGCCGATCGATTTGCAGATCGCGCGATGCCGTCTGTCGGTTGCCGTTCGCAAAGGCTTCGATTACGAAAAAGCGATCCGTCAGGGCGCACGCCTGAGAGTAGCCAGCAAATATGTCCAGGCGGCACGCGAACATTTTGCCAAGAAAGGCATCCATGTCGATATCATCAAGCTGTACGGTTCCATGGAACTGGCGCCGCTTGTCGGACTTTCCGACGTGATCGTCGATCTGGTCAGCACCGGCAATACGCTAAAAGCCAACAATCTGGTCGAAGTCGAACAGATTCAGGAAATCACATCACGGCTGATCGTCAATCAGGCATCGCTGAAATTGAAGCGCCGGATGTTACAGCCTATACTGGATGCATTCAAGGCTGCTTCAACCGAAGCAGGCCAAACCAAACAAACTCAATGAGGATGAAATCATGACTGTTCAAATCCGCAAACTGGCAACCACGCAAAGTGATTTCAGAAATCAGCTCGCCAACGTACTGGCATTCGAGGCCAAGGAAGACGAGTCCATCAACACTGTCGTCGCCAATGTGCTGGCAGATGTCCGTGAAAACGGCGACAAGGCCGTTCTGGAATATACCCGCCGTTTTGACAGACTGTCCGTCAATTCGGTATCGGAACTTGAAATTTCCAAAGCTGAATGCGAAGCAGCACTGGCATCGCTGAGCCCGGAACGTCGTGCCGCACTGCACGCTGCCGCCGACAGGGTTCGCCAGTACCATGAATACCAGAAACGTTCCTGCGGAAGCGACGGTTTCACCTACACCGATACGGACGGTACATTGCTTGGCCAGAAAATCACTCCGCTGGACAGCGTCGGCATTTATGTTCCGGGCGGAAAAGCGGCCTATCCTTCTTCGGTTCTGATGAACGCCATTCCGGCCAATGTCGCCGGTGTATCCGAAATCGTCATGGTCGTGCCAACACCGGACGGTGCGCGCAATGAACTGGTTCTGGCTGCTGCCGCCATCTCGGGAGTCACCCGTGTATTCGCTGTCGGTGGCGCACAAGCCGTCGGCGCACTGGCATACGGCACGGAAACCATCCCGTCCGTCGACAAGATCGTCGGTCCGGGCAATGCCTATGTCGCCGCCGCGAAACGCCGTGTATTCGGAACGGTCGGTATCGACATGATCGCTGGCCCGTCCGAAATTCTGGTCGTGTGCGATGGCACCACCGATCCGGATTGGGTCGCCATGGATCTTTTCTCGCAGGCTGAACACGACGAAATGGCGCAATCCATCCTGATCGCACCGGATGCCGCCTATCTGGACCGCGTCAATGACAGTATCCAGAAACTTCTGCCAGGCATGATCCGCAAGGATATCATCACGAAATCGCTGTCTTCCCGCGGTGCGATGATTCTTGTCAGAGATATGGAAGAAGCCTGTGAAATCGCCAATCGTATCGCACCGGAACACCTGGAAATTTCTGCGGAAAATCCGGAACGCTGGGCAGAACTGATCCGTCATGCCGGCGCGATCTTCCTTGGACGTTTCACATCCGAAGCGCTGGGCGACTACTGTGCCGGGCCGAACCACGTCTTGCCGACCTCGCGTACAGCCCGTTTTTCCTCGCCGCTGGGTGTCTATGATTTCCAGAAACGTTCCAGCCTTATTTGCGTAAGCGAAAAAGGCGCACAAACACTGGGCAAAATCGCGGTAGAACTGGCGACCGGCGAAGGACTCGAAGCGCACGCAAGAAGTGCCGGCTTCAGACTTGAAAAAGGATCATCCGCAAAATAATTCCACACGAGACCTATCATGTCTTTTATCGATCAGGCTATCCGGCCGGATATTCGGGCCATGTCGGCATATGCAGTCGCCGAATCGGAAGGTTTCCTTAAACTGGACACCATGGAAAACCCTTATACGCTACCGGACGAATTGAAAACAGAACTGGGACAGCGTCTCGCCAATGTTGCGCTGAACCGCTATCCGGTGCCCTCATACACCCGTCTGAAAGCAAAAATTTGCCGTCAGATGGGCGTTCCGCAAGGCTATGGCGTCATGCTGGGCAATGGTTCGGATGAACTGATTTCGCTTATCGCACAGGCTTGTGCCAGAAAAGATATGCGTGCGACCATGCTCACGCCGGTTCCATGCTTTGCGATGTATGTCCTCTCGGCGCAATTTGCCGGCATGGATTTCGTTGGCGTACCGCTGAAAGCGGATTTCACGCTCGATATCGACGCCATGCTGGAAGCGATCGAAAAACATCATCCGACCGTCGTCTATCTCGCACAGCCGCACAACCCGACCGGTATGCTGTTCGAGGAACAGGACGTCATCCGGATCATAAAAGCCATGAGCGACAAGGGTATCGTCATCAGCGACGAGGCCTATCAGCCTTTCGCAGAAGCCAGTTTCATGCCGCATTTGCCGGATTATCCGAATCTCGTCGTCATGCGAACGGTATCAAAACTTGGTCTGGCCGGTATCCGTCTCGGTTACATGTCGGCCATTCCCGAACTGCTCGCCGAATTCGACAAGGTCCGTCCACCGTACAACATCAACGTCCTGACCGAAGCGACAGCGGAGTTCGCGATGGATCACATCGATGTATTCAACGGTCAGGCCGCCATTATCCGTGCCGAACGCAGCAAACTGACAGACGCGTTGCGCCAGCTGCCTGGTGTCGAAGTCTTTACCTCGCGCGCCAACTTCCTGCTCATACGCTTGCCCAACGCCGAAGCGGTATTCGAAAAACTGCTTGCACGCAAGATTCTGGTCAAAAATATGGGTAAAATGCATGCATCGCTGCACAACTGTCTGCGTGTCACTGTCAGTTCACCAGAAGAAAACCGGCAGTTCCTGGACCAGTTCAAGGCCTGTATCCAATAATCATTCCGGAACGCATCATGTCAACACCCAGAACCGCGGAAATCATCCGCAATACCAACGAGACGAAAATTCACGTGGCAATCAATCTGGATGGCACCGGTCAGCAAAATCTGGCGACCGGCGTTCCGTTTCTCGACCATATGCTTGACCAGATCGCACGCCATGGTCTGGTCGATCTGGATATACAGGCACAGGGCGACTTGCAAATCGATGATCATCATACCGTCGAGGATGTCGGCATCGCACTGGGTCAGGCCATCTTTCAGGCAATCGGCGACAAAAAGGGTATACGGCGCTATGGACATGCCTATGTTCCGCTGGATGAATCGCTCTCGCGAGTCGTGATCGACTTTTCCGGTCGTCCCTATCTGTCATTCCATGTACCGTTCACTCGTGCCATGACCGGCCGTTTTGATCTTGATCTGGTTCGTGAATTTTTTCAGGGACTTGTCAACCACGCCAGAATTTCCCTGCACATCGACAACCTGCGCGGTGAAAACGCACACCACCAGTGCGAAACCGTTTTCAAGGCTTTCGGTCGTGCCTTGCGTATGGCTGTGGAACCTGATCCCCGAGCCGCGGACAGTATTCCATCGACAAAAGGAACCCTGTAACCCGATCTGTTGACCCGTCACCCTTATTCTGACCGTCAATTCCTATGAAAAAAATCGTTGTTGTTGATTATGGTATGGGGAACCTGCGTTCAGTCGCGCAGGCACTTCGCGCCGTCGCTCCTGAAAAGGACATTCTTGTATCCGGCGCTGCATCCGATCTGAAAGAAGCTGAACGTATCGTCTTGCCGGGACAGGGTGCCATGCCGGATTGCATGGCCTCTCTGGAAAAATCAGGTCTGAAAGACGCATTGCTCGATGCCGCATGCAAAAAACCGGTTTTCGGTATTTGCGTCGGTGAACAAATGCTTTTCGACTGGAGTGAAGAAGGCGATACCCGCTGTCTGGGACTGTTGCCCGGCAAAGTCGTCCGTTTCCGTCTGGACAACCGTGTACAACCGGACGGTTCCCGTTTCAAGGTTCCGCAAATGGGCTGGAACCGTGTCAAACAGGTCAATCCGCATCCGTTATGGGAAGGTATCGCCGACAACAGTTTCTTTTATTTCGTGCACAGTTTTCATGTCGTTCCTGACCGTTTGGAACAGATGGTAGGTGAAACGGAATACGGCATGCCTTTTTGCAGTGCCGTCGCGCATGAAAATATCTTCGCCACCCAGTTCCATCCGGAAAAAAGTGCCGATGTGGGACTCAGGCTGTACCGCAATTTCATCCACTGGAATCCATGACCGCACATTTGTGCAATTTGTCCAATTCTTTTTTCTACACTTGTTTTTATCATGTTGCTTATTCCCGCTATTGATCTGAAAGATGGCTCCTGCGTACGGTTGAGACAGGGCGATATGAACCAGGCTACCGTATTTTCGGAAGATCCGGCCAAAATGGCTTTGCACTGGTTGGAACAGGGTGCAAGAAGACTGCATCTGGTCGATCTCAATGGCGCCTTCGCAGGAAAACCGGTCAATGAAGCAGCTGTCAAAAACATTCTTCAGACAGTACGGGACTTTGCTAGCGACCACGATATGGATGAAATTCCCGTGCAACTCGGCGGCGGCATTCGCGACCTCGACACGATCGAACGTTATCTTGACCATGGCCTTTCCTATATCATCGTCGGAACCGCCGCGGTCAAGAATCCGGGATTTCTTCAGGATGCCTGCGGGGCTTTTCCGGGCCAAATCATCGTCGGACTGGACGCACGTGACGGTCGTGTCGCCACGGATGGCTGGAGCAAGCTGTCACGACATGACGTCATCGAACTCGGCAAAAAATATGAAGAATACGGCGTCGAGGCGATCATTTATACCGATATCGGTCGTGACGGCATGATGGCCGGCGTCAATATCGACGCTACCGTCAGACTGGCACGTGCGGTCAAAATACCCGTCATCGCTTCCGGCGGTGTACATGACATCCGTGATGTCGAAGCGCTTTGTGCGGTACAGAAGGAGGGAATCGAGGGCGTCATCTGCGGACGTTCCATCTATGAAGGCACACTCGATCTTGCACAGGCACAAGTCCGCGCAGACGAACTGTCGGAACAGTAACACCGTCAAACCAACCGGAAATTCGCCATGCTGACCAAACGAATCATTCCATGTCTTGATGTCACCGCAGGCCGTGTCGTCAAGGGCGTCAATTTTGTCGAACTGAAAGATGCCGGAGATCCTGTCGAAATCGCGCGCCGCTACAACGATCAGGGTGCCGATGAGCTGACCTTTCTGGACATTACCGCTTCCAGCGACCAGCGGGACCTGATTCTCAATATCATCGAAGATGTTTCCTCACAGGTTTTCATCCCGTTGACGGTCGGCGGCGGTGTCCGTACCGTCGAGGATGTCCGCCGTCTGCTCAATGCCGGCGCAGACAAGGTCAGTATCAATACCTCGGCCGTGACCAATCCGCAACTCGTTGCCGATGCCTCGGCACGTTACGGATCGCAATGTATCGTCGTCGCCATCGATGCCAAACAGGTAGCGCCTGGCCGATGGGAAATTTTCACCCACGGTGGACGCAAGCCGACCGGGCTGGAAGCGATTTCATGGGCAAAAAAGATGGAAACGCTGGGAGCGGGAGAAATCCTTCTGACCAGTATGGACAAGGACGGTACCAAGAGCGGATTCGATCTTGAGCTGACACGCGCGATCTCCGATTCGGTCAACATTCCGGTCATCGCTTCAGGCGGTGTCGGCAACCTGCAGCATCTGGCCGACGGCATCCTCAAAGGCCATGCCGATGCCGTACTGGCCGCCAGCATTTTCCATTACGGCGAATATACGGTACAGCAGGCCAAACAATTCATGTCTGAACAAAACATACCGGTACGCTTATGAATACCCGAAACTGGCTCGATTCCATTCAATGGAACGATCAGGGACTGATTCCCGTCATTACCCAGGACGCCACCACCCTGAAAGTTCTGATGCTGGCATGGATAAACCGTGCTGCGCTTGAAAAAACCATGCAATGCGGCGAGGCCGTTTACTGGAGCCGATCCAGAAACCGGCTCTGGCACAAGGGAGAAGAATCGGGTCATACCCAGAAAATCGTCGATATCCGGCTTGACTGCGACAGCGATGCCTTGTTGTTTCTCGTAGAGCAGACCGGACTGGCATGTCATACCGGAAGACTGTCCTGTTTCTATCAACAGCCGCAGCACACTGCGGAAGGCACGCAATGGGTTGCTGTCGACCCCGTCATCAAGAACCCGTCGGAAATATACAAATGAACGAAATTCTCACAAGACTTGCATCCGTCATCGAATCCAGAAAACTGGCAAACGGTGGCGACCCGAAAAAATCGTATGTCAGCAGCCTGTACGCCAAGGGCGACGATGCCATCATGAAAAAGGTCGGTGAAGAGGCAACTGAACTGGTCATGGCTGCCAAGGACGCTCGCAATAACCTGCCTGCATCGAAAATCGTCTATGAATGTGCCGATCTCTGGTTCCATACCATGGTTCTTCTGGCACAATTCAATCTGACGCCGGAAGATGTCCTGAAAGAGCTGGCACGGCGCGAAGGCATTTCCGGTATTGAGGAAAAGGCTTCACGCAAGACGACTGCCTGACATCTTCGCCAATATCTGACATAGGGGGAATCACAATGGATGACTGTATTTTCTGCAAAATCGTCAATAAGACATTACCGTCGACCTGCGTTTTCGAAAACGAACGTATTATGGTTTTCAAGGATATTCATCCTGCAGCACCGGTACATTTGCTGATCATCCCCAAGCGACATATTCCGTCATTGTCGCATTGCCATCCTGAAGACGCCGCACTACTGGGTGAAATGATGGCGCTCATTCCGCAGCTGGCAAAAGAACACGGCATCGAAGTGACTGGTGCCGAATCGGGAAATCCGCAAGGTGGTTTCCGTGTCGTCGTCAATACCGGTCCTGATGGCAAACAGGATGTCTACCACCTGCATATTCATCTGATGGGCGGCAAACGTCCATGGAAGATTCCAAACTGATGCGATTTTTCCTGATAAAAAAAGGCCGGAATACCGGCCTTTTTTGTTATGGCTGCTGTCTTTCCAGACGTTTTTTCGAAGGTCGTTTGCCCACGATGATTTCCAGTGACACTTCCTTGCCGTCGCGCAGCACCACGACACCTGTCTTGCTTTCCGGCTGCAACGTGGCGATCAGGTTGAACATTTCTTTCATATTGGCGATATTCTTCCCGTCGACCGATATCAGGATATCGCCCGGTCTGATACCGGCACGGTCAGCCGGCCCATTCTTGAGAACCGCCGCGATAATCACGCCATCTTGCTTGCCCAAATCCAGATTTTCCGCCAGTTCCGGTGTGATATCTCTCGGTTCGACACCGATCCAGCCCCGAACGACCTGTCCCTTGGCGATAATGGCATCCATCACCATCCGGACCGTGGAAACCGGGATGGCAAACCCGATCCCCATAGAACCGCCGCTCTGCGAATAGATGGCGGAATTGATACCGATCAGATTCCCGGCCGCATCAATCAATGCACCACCGGAATTGCCCGGATTGATCGCCGCATCCGTCTGGATGAAGTTTTCATAAATATTGATTCCGAGCTGACTGCGTCCCAGCGCCGATACAATCCCCATGGTCACGGTCTGGCCGACTCCGAACGGATTACCGATAGCCAGAACGACATCGCCAACCTTGACATCATCGACATTGCCGAAGGTGATCGCCGGCAAGTCAGGCAAATCGATCTTGATGACCGCCAGATCGGTTTCAGGATCGTTGCCGACCAGTCTGGCGGATGCCTTGCGACCGTCTTCGAAAGCCACTTCGATCTGATCGGCTGTTTCCACCACATGATTGTTGGTCAGGACATAACCGTCATGCGTCACGACGACACCGGACCCCAGACTCATCTGTTTTTCCGTCTCGCTGAAACGTTCACCGAAAAACCGTTTCAGGAAAGGATCGTCCAGCAGCGGACTTTGGGGCTGGCGCACTTCCTTGGTCGTATAAATATTGACCACGGCGGGCATCGCGCGCGAAACGGCGTCCCGGTAAGATGCCGCTACCGGGACAGCTATCGCCCTGTTTTCCTGTTTCGGTTCAAACGCGCCCCGCTCCAGCTCCAGCCATTCCGGTTTCAGGGTCACGACAATAAACCAGATCGCCAGACAAACTGTTATAGTCTGTGCAAACAACAGCCAAAGACGTCGCATGATATGAATAAAATAAAAGGTCCAAATACCGTAGACAGAAACGAGGTCGTCAAATTTCTGGCAGACGAATTAAAAATTGCGTTTATGCGTGATTATTGTCCAAATGGTCTGCAAGTGGAAGGACAATCACACATTTCATCCATCGTCAGCGGCGTCACCGCAAGCCGCGCGCTGATCGAGGCCGCCATACAGGAAAAAGCCGATACCATTTTAGTGCATCACGGCTATTTCTGGCGAAATGAAAACGCATGTATCACCGGCCCGAAGCGGGAGCGTATCCGGTTGTTGCTGGCACACGATATCAATCTCCTGGCCTATCATTTGCCGCTTGACTGCCATCCGACACTGGGCAACAACGTCCGGCTTGCACAGGTACTCGGTTTCGATATCACCGGACGATTCGGCGAAAACGAACTGGGGTGGCTCGGCCGATCCGCAAATCCCGCACTGAAAACAGTCGGTGACCTTGCTGGCTGGATCGGGAAAAAACTGAATCGCGAACCGTTGCTGATCGGCGATCCCGGACAAAAACTGGAGACGATAGGCTGGTGCACCGGTGCGGCACAGGATTTATTGCCGGATGCCGCACAATCCGGAGCGAACGTTTATCTGTCGGGAGAAATTTCGGAGCGAACTGTACATGATGCACGCGAATACGGTATCGCCTATCTTTCATGCGGGCATCATGCCACCGAACGGTTCGGCATCCAGGCGCTGGGCGAGCTGCTTGCCAGACAATACGGTATCCGCCATCGGTATATCGAAATAGGCAATCCGGTCTGATGTACGACTGATACCCGGCACTTGCCGCAAAATAGCCCCCTTTAAAACCGGATGTCACTCCTCTATAATACCCTGCGACATGAAGTGTTGCGCGAGCGCTCCGGAGCGGGTCATGAAGCGGCATGTCATGCCGTTTCCGAATCCGTTTTCCTTTCCGGCCAACCGGAAAAACGCCGTTTGCAGCCTTCGCTGCTTGGATATTCTCTTCTGCCATAAAGGAACAATTATCATGATGGTTCTCTATTCAGGAACAACCTGTCCTTTTTCCCAGCGCTGCCGTTTTGTGCTCTTTGAAAAAGGCATGGATTTTGAAATCAGGGATATTGACCTCTTCAACAAGCCGGAAGAAATATCCGCCATGAATCCGTACGGACAGGTTCCGATTCTGGTTGAACGTGAACTGATTCTGTATGAATCCAACATCATCAACGAATATATCGACGAACGCTTTCCACATCCGCAACTGATGCCTGCCGATCCGCTCATGCGCGCCAGGGCAAGACTGATGCTGTTCAACTGCGAAAAAGAACTGTTCGTCCACGTCAACACGCTGGAAAACGACAAATCGGAAAATGCCGCCGCCAATCACGAAAAGGCCAGAACCCAGATCCGCGAATATCTGACCGCCATGTCTCCGCTTTTCCAGAAAAGCAAATACGTTCTGGGTGACGAATTTTCCATGCTGGATGTTGCGCTGGCTCCCTTGCTGTGGCGACTTGACTACTACGGTATCGAACTGTCCAAAACGGCCGCTCCGCTCATGAAATATGCCGAACGGGTCTTTTCGAGACCGGCCTATATTGAAGCGCTGACGCCACCGGAAAAAGTCATGCGTCGCTGATAACCTGATTGTCCGGACGATATTGGATCATGGCGACTGTTTCCACAAAACCATATTTGCTCAGAGCCATTCATCAATGGTGTACCGACAATGGCTATACGCCATATATTGCCGTCAAGGTAGGCGCGTTGGCCAGGGTTCCCGCCCAGTTCGTGCGGGATGGCCAGATCGTTCTGGATATCAGCTATGAAGCCACCAGCGGTCTGGACATGAACAATACCGCCATCCAGTTCAAGGCCCGTTTCGGCGGTGTCTCCCGTGATATTTACATACCGGTCGAAAACGTGGCCGCCATCTATGCCAGCGAAAACGGTCAGGGTATGGGATTTGAACCGACAGAACCGGAAACCGGCGTTTCACCAGATGAAGAACCGCCAAAAAAACCTACCTTGACAAGAATAAAATAAGTTAGAATAGCCCTTTTCCCAGTGCCGGCTTAGCTCATCAGGTAGAGCACATGATTTGTAATCATGGGGTGGCGGGTTCGAGTCCTGCAGCCGGCACCATTTCCGGTTCGCTGTCATGTGTGCATACACATGACATATTGGTAGTCTGACAGTAACCTGTTCATTTTCCGAAAGTAAGCGTTTTGTAAAAAATCTTCCTGGAAATAACAATGCGATTCTGTTTTTTGCGGTAAAGAAATCGTTTCAGGCAAATGATTTCTTTACCGTAAAGGTATGCGTTTTGACAATCAGGTGATATACTTCGGCGATTTCAGCTTCTGTAATTTCCGCCGTCGCATGGCAGGCGGTCATGCCGGAAGTTCCGAGTCGTGTATGTTCAGGATGTCATTACTGCCGAGCTGTACATTGACCGAAGACGGCGACCTTGCCAGGTACCGGCTTCAGAAAACGAACTTCGTCCTGAATAGTCGGAATGATGCAGGACAAATTTTTATCTGAACGGGATGTCATGAATATTGATGTTTTGCAAAAACGTATTCGTCTGCCTGAATTGAGAAAGAAAGTGACCAGTGCCGAAGCGGCAGCCGAACATGTCAAGGACGGCATGACCGTCGGCATGAGCGGTTTCACACTGGCAGGATGCGTTAAAAGTGTTCCTCATGCCATAGCCAGAAAAGCGGCCACCCAGCCTTTGAAAATTTCGCTGTTGACCGGCGCTTCTCTGGGAAATGATGTCGACAGTGCCCTGACCAATGCCGGTGTCCTGGCAAGACGTTCTCCATTCCAGACAGACAGGACACTGCGTAACGCCATCAACCGCGGCGAAATCATGTACGTTGACAATCATTTGTCCGAAACAGGCGAGCAGCTTCGCAGACAGCAGGTCAAACCGGTTGATGTCGCCATTATCGAAGCGGTCTCCATTACCGAATCCGGAGAAATCATTCCGGCGGCATCGGTCGGCAACAACGAAATCTTCGCTGAACAGGCCAAGAAAGTGATCGTCGAAGTCAATCTGGCTTATTCCCTTGAAATGGAAGGTGCACATGACATTTATTGTGCGCGCCATTTTCCGAATGCCGAACCGATCGGCATCATGTCGCCGCGTGATCGTATCGGTACAATCGGCATTTCGATCCCGCCGGAAAAAATCGTCGCCATCGTCATCACTGACGAAATGGATACACCGTCCCAGAATCTGCCACCCGATGCGGAAACCGCGCAGATCGCCGGACACCTGATCGATTTTTTCAAGAACGAAATCCGTCACGGCCGACTGACCAACAGCCTGCGTCCACTCCAGTCCGGTATCGGAACGATCGCCAACGCGGTCATGTCGGGACTTCAGACCGGGCCGTTCAGTCATTTGACCATGTATTCCGAAGTGTTGCAGGATTCCACATTCGAACTGATCGATGCCGGCATGATGGAT
Organism: Oxalobacter paeniformigenes; assembly: GCF_027158465.1. NCBI lineage: Bacteria > Pseudomonadati > Pseudomonadota > Betaproteobacteria > Burkholderiales > Oxalobacteraceae > Oxalobacter > Oxalobacter paeniformigenes. The sequence continues at coordinate 12,369 of NZ_JAMKYL010000002.1, read as the reverse complement.
TTCGCATCGGCAACCGCCATCACACTGACCGACCAGAAGAGCCGTGAAGTATTCGGCAACTTCGGTCGTTACAAGGATCATGTCGTCATCCGTCCGCAGCGTATTTCCAACCATCCTGAAGTCATCCAGCGACTGGGTATCATCACCATCAATACGGCGCTTGAAGCCGATATTTACGGTCATGTCAATTCGACCCACGTCATGGGAACGCACATGATGAACGGTATCGGAGGTTCGGGCGATTTCACTCACAATGCCCATACCGCCGTATTCGTTACCAAGTCGGTAGCGAAAGGTGGTGTCATTTCCAGTATTGTCCCGATGGTACCGCATGTCGACCATACGGAACACGATGTCGATATTCTGGTGACGGAAGTCGGGCTGGCTGATCTTCGTGGTCTGGCGCCGCGCGAACGTGCGCAAACCATCATCAACAATTGTGTCGAAGGCGAATATCAGGACATGTTGCGCGACTATGTGCGCGAAGCGAATCGTCGTGGCGGTCAGACGCCACATGTTCTGGAAAAAGCGCTTTCCTGGCATCAGCGCCTGCATGAAACCGGTTCGATGAAAAAAGAAGCGTAATACCGGTTCATTTCCCTCTGTGTCAAAACGCCCGGGTACCTGTAACCCGGGCGTTTTCGTTCGCTGATGAAACCGGCCCGTTCCCGTCGGCTTCGTGAAACAGAAAAGCTATTCATATTTCACCGGCACATCAACCAGTCGCGATGCGAACGGCCGGCGAATTTTTCGGTGCCACCCGCAATTACAGGTTCTGGATCAGGATCACGAAGATCAGCACCGGCGCGATGTAGCGACAAAACCCCTTGAGCAAAGGCAACCAGACAGGTTGTGTTCCATCCGCTCGGGTCAGTCTGTCCGCAATTACAGGCCATGATTTCCAGCCGACCAGAATGGCGACCATGATGCCGCCAAACGGCATGATCAGGTTGGAACTGACATAATCAAGAATACCGAACAGGTTCTTCCCGAACAGGGTATAGTCCTTCCATACGCCCAGTGACAGGGAAGCACCGATACCGAGTACGAACATCAGAATGGACATCACGACCGTCATGGCCGTTCTGGGCAGATGGAATTCATCGATGAAGAAACTGACTACCACTTCCATCAGCGATACCGACGAAGTCAATGCAGCAACAAACAACAGGAAAAAGAAAAGGATGCCGAAAAACTGGCCGCCGCTCATCTGCGAAAAAACAGCAGGCATGGTGATGAATGTCAGACCCGGGCCGGCCGACGGATCGAAGCCGAACACGAAAATGGCCGGAAATACCATCAAACCCGACAGGAAACAGATAATTGTCGTCAATCCGATGACGCTGCCTGCCGAATTGGGAATATAGGTTTCATCCGAGGCATAGGAACCGTATGTAATCATGCACCCCATCCCCAGGGACATGGAAAAAAAGGCGAGCCCCATGGCTTCGATCACCATGACCGGCGTCACCTTGCTGAAGTCCGGCTGAAGAAACGTCAGGACACCATCGATCGCACCCGGCAAGGTCAAACCTCTGACGATCAGCACGAGAACCAGCAAAAACAGCATGACCATCAGGTATTTGCTGACCTGTTCGATCCCTTTCTGGACACCCGCCAGCACTACGGCAGCCGTCAGTCCCATGAATGCGGCATGATACCAGAGCGGCAAAACCGGATCGGCGATGAACGAATCGAACGTCGTGGACAAAAAAGCGGGATTCGATGTCAGAATGGAACCGTCTATAGACTTGACGATATAGGCGATGGTCCAGCCTCCGACGACACTGTAAAAGGAAAGAATCAGGAAACCGCACAAAACCCCGATATAGCCGACACCTGACCACCATTTCCCGCCCAGCCGCCGATAGGCGCCGACAGGACTTCGACGTGTCGATGCACCGACAGACATTTCCGCAATCATCAGCGAAATACCCAGCGTACAGACGATCACCAGAAATATCACCAGAAAAGCACCGCCACCGTTTTGCGCAGCGACATAAGGAAATTTCCAGATAGCTCCGAGACCGACGGCCGAACCGGCTGCTGCCAGAATAAAACCGAGACGTGACCCCCACTCCGCGCGTGCCATAAGCAATAAACTCCGACTATTAGACAATCATTCCCGTTATTGCCTGCCGACAGCCTTCTGGCAGCATGACAAAGGGCACCACCTACCGACCGGCCGGAACGGATCGAGTCCGGTCAAAAACGCCACGGTTTTGCCGTTATCCGAGCAACCGGTTCAAAACGTGACCATACAAAGTTTTATATTTTAACGGAGAACGTTTTTGTCTTGCTAGCATCATGCAACTATGTCTATACTCCGCAGTGACAAATCCAGCAAAGAATCTTATTGATCCATACCGTTTCATAAAGGAAAAAACATGACTATCAAAGCAGCAGTCCACGGTTTGGGCAACATCGGCCGGCATGTTATCGATTGCCTGAGCTGTGCACCCGATTTTGAATGTCTTGGCGTCATACGCCGTGAATCGTCGCTCGGAACACAATCCATCGAACGCAGAGGCCTTCCGGACTTTGCATCGATCGACCAGCTGATTGCCGCAAAAGGCAAACCGGATGTCGTCATCCTCTGCGGTCCTTCGCGTTCGGTTCCGGACGACGCGAAGTTCTATCTTTCAAAAGGCATTTGTACCGTCGACAGCTTCGATGTTCACAGTGAAATTCCCGAACTCGTCGGTATGCTCGACAAGGTCGCACGTGAAAACCAGTGCGGCTGTATCACCGCTGCCGGATGGGACCCGGGTACCGATTCCGTCATGCGTACGTTGTTTGAAGCCATGGCACCTGTCGGCACCACCTTCACCAATTTCGGTCGTGGCCGTTCCATGGGCCATTCGGTTGCCGCACGCGCCATTCCCGGCGTAGCCGACGCGACTTCCATCACCATTCCGATCGGTGGTGGCCGCCATTCCCGTCTGGTTTACGTTCTTCCGAAACAGGGCGCTTCGTTCGATCAAATCAGGAAAGACCTGGCTGCCGATCCCTATTTCAGCCACGATCCGCTGGAAGTCCGCGAAGTCAAGACACCGGAAGAAATGGCTGCCGTCGCCGACAATTCACATGGCGTCCTGATGGAACGTATCGGTGCATCCGGACGTACATCCAACCAGCACCTTGTCTTCGATATGAAAATCGACAATCCGGCGCTGACCTCACAGATTCTGGTATCCTGCGCCAGAGCCATCACTCGTATGGGCAACGGTTGTTTTACACTGATCGATGTACCGCCGGTTCTGCTGTTGCCTGGCGACCGGATGCAGCATATCGCCCGTCTGGTGTAAGTACGGACACCCGGACGGCTGCGCAAGCGACATCCTTGTCCGGATGTCGTTCACGACAACACGCCAAACGCCGTCCAGAGAGCCGCTTCATGAAACCTTGCCGTTTCCTGGAGCGGTTCTTTTTTCCCGGGTCCGGAAAAAGACAAAAACCGCCTTCATCGCCGTAACCGGCACAATGGGCAAAACCGTACACGGACAATTTTCCGGGCATTCCATTCCGCACTGTCCGGATTTGTCACATACCGATACATGCCTCATGCCATAATAGCGTCTGCAACTATCAATATTGCATATTCCTGTTTCATGTTTCCCGATCCGACGATTTTATGAAACGATCCGAACCCTACGGAAAAGTATTCATTCTTTTTCTGTCCGCCGTCACCATAGCGTTCTTCATGATTCTGTTGCCGTTTTACGGCGCGGTTTTCTGGGGATTCATTCTGGCCGTCATGTTCATGCCGCTAAACGACTATTTTTTGTCGAAAATGCCCGGCAAAAGAAATACGGCATCGATCCTGACAATCTGCGTGTGCCTGCTTATCGTCGTCATCCCCCTGATCCTGGTCATCGGCGCACTTGCACAGGAAAGCGCGACGTTGTATCAGAAAATACAAACACAAAGCATCGGCATCGACGAAACTTTCCGGATGATCGTTTCCTATCTGCCCGACTGGATCATCAGTCTCCTCAATCGTTCCGGTATCACCACCCTGTCGGAATTCCAGCAGAAAATTTCCAGTGGCATGCTTCAGGCAAGCCAGTACATCGCCGGCAAATTGTTCGTGATCGGACAGAATATTCTGGATTTCACTATCGGTTTCTGCATCATGCTGTATCTGCTGTTTTTCCTGCTCCGTGACGGAAAAGAACTGGCCATGCGGATCAGGAAAATCATCCCGCTTGCCGACGACCACAAACTCCTGCTTCTGGGCAAGTTCACCGGTGTCATTCGTGCGACGGTCAAAGGCAATCTGGTTGTCTCTGTCGTACAGGGTGCACTGGGTGGCCTGATTTTCTGGTTCATGGGAATAGAAGCCGCAATGTTATGGGGGGCGACCATGTCGGTGCTTTCCCTGTTGCCATCAGGTTCAGGCGTGATATGGGTACCGGTCGCCATCTACTTTCTGGCAACGGGAGCTATCCTGAAAGGTATTCTCCTTCTGGTACTCGGTGTCCTGGTGATCGGTCTGGCGGATAACTTTCTGCGTCCGTTGCTGGTCGGCAAGGACACTCAAATGCCAGACTATCTGGTTTTGATTTCCACTATCGGTGGCATGGCGCTTTTCGGACTCAACGGCTTTGTCCTGGGCCCCGTGATCGCCGCGCTTTTCATCACGGCATGGGGGCTGTATGCCACCCTGTCACAAAAAAGCCAAACGGATGCGCTCCCGCCGGAAAACGGCAATACGCCGGATCATCAGGCATGATGCCATTCAGACCATGCCATTCCACCGGATGATGCCTTCATCGGCGATACCGAACAGATCCAGCACACGCCTGAGCGTCTGGTCCACCATTTCCTCGACAGACTGCGGCTTGCAGTAAAACGCCGGCACCGGTGGATAAATGATGCCACCCATTTCCGTTACGGATTGCATATTTTTAAGATGTCCCAGATGCAACGGCGTTTCCCTGACCATCAACACCAGTCTGCGACGTTCCTTCAGAACGACGTCCGCAGCACGGGTTATCAGATTGTCACCGTAGGCATGAGCAATCGCCGAGAGTGTTTTCATGGAACAGGGCGCGATGATCATACCGTCATTGCGGAACGAACCACTGGCAATCGCAGCTGCCATATTCCCGATATCGTACACATGGTCGGCCAGTGACGCGACATCATCGACAGACAATCCCGTTTCATGCCGCAGGGTCAGGTCGGCAGCATCCGAGACGACAAGATGCGTCTCGACATCCGTCACATTTCGCAGTATTTTGAGAAGACGGACACCGTAGATGGCGCCGCTCGCTCCTGTCATACCGACAATCAGGCGTTTCGGATTTTCCATATGCATCCCATTTTCCGGAATCTCGTCCTTTCTATCGACCGAGTACATGATACCGGCAAAACGGTCAAAGCGGTCTTTTCAGCTTCGCAAACGCCTCTGCCATCGCATTGCCCGAAAAAGCGGCCTGTTTGCGCGTTTTCCCTGCCACTTTCCTGAAACGGGCGATTTCTTTTTCCTGCGCACCTTCCTGCGAAGCCTGCTCCGGATTGAGAATCATCGACAAACCGATTCTTTTGCGTTTGACATCGACCTCCAGTACCCTGACCCTGACGATCTGCCCGGTTCTGACGATTTGATGCGGATCGGATACAAATTTTTCCGACATGACCGAAATATGCACCAGACCATCCTGATGCACACCGACATCCACAAACGCGCCGAACGCCGTGACATTGGTAACGACCCCCTCGAGAATCATCCCGGCCACCAGATCGGATATATCCTCGACACCTTCCTTGAAGTGCGCACTTACAAACTCCGGGCGCGGGTCACGTCCAGGTTTTTCGAGTTCCCTGAGGATATCCGTAATGGTCGGCAAACCGAAACGTTCGCTGATATATTTTTCCGGTTCCACTTGTCCAAGCAAATTCCGGTTGCCGATCAGCGATTCGATACCGACACCCAGATCCGCCAGAATTTTCTTGACGACCGGATACGATTCCGGATGAACGGCCGATGCATCCAGCGGATCGGAACCGCCTGTGATACGCAAAAAACCGGCAGCCTGTTCGAATGTTTTTTCACCGAAACGGGGTACCGCACGCAAATCGGCCCGACTGGCAAAACGCCCGTTCCGGTTACGGTACTGCACGATATGGCTTGCTATTCCTTCGGTCAAACCGGACACGCGGGTCAGCAGAGGAACCGAAGCCGTATTGACATCCACACCGACAGCATTGACACAGTCCTCGACTGTGGCGTTCAGGCAACGTGCCAGTTTCGTCTGGGCTACATCATGCTGGTATTGTCCGACACCGATGGACTTCGGATCGATCTTGACCAGTTCTGCCAACGGGTCCTGCAAGCGTCTGGCAATCGAAACTGCTCCCCGCAACGTCACATCGAGTTCCGGCAATTCCCGTGAAGCGTATTCGGAAGCCGAATACACGGACGCTCCGGCTTCCGAAACCACGATCCGCTCAATTCTGCGATCGCGGTAACGTCCTGCCAACTCACCGGCCAATTTTTCGGTTTCACGTGATGCCGTGCCGTTGCCGATCGCGATCAGTTCGACCTGATAACGATCGACCATACCGGATAACTGCTCAAGCGCTCCCTGCCAGTCGTTTCTCGGCTGATGCGGAAAAACGGTCGATGTATCCAGAACTTTTCCTGTCTTGTCGACGACAGCCACTTTCACACCGGTTCTGATTCCCGGATCCAGCCCCATGGTCACTTTTGGCCCTGCCGGCGCCGCCAGCAACAATGACTTGAGATTGGTCGCAAAAACCGTAATGGCTTCCGCCTCGGCTTTTTCCCTCAATTCGCCAAACAGTTCCGTTTCAAGGTGGGACAATATCCTGATACGCCATGCCCATCGGACAGTTTCACGCAACCATTTGTCCGACGGCCGTCCCTTGTCGCTTATACCGAAACGGGCGGCGATTCGCGTTTCGCAGGGATTGAACGGATCATCCCATTGCGGGCGCTCCGCTTCCGAATCCAGACGGATTCTGACAGACAGAACCTCTTCCCGACGACCTCTTAACAGTGCCAGCACGCGATGGGACGCGATTTTCGAAACAGGTTCTTCATAATCGAAATAGTCGGAAAACCGAACGCCTTCCTGTTCCGCGCCTTCCGTCACACGCGAAACGAGTACGCCATGTTCCCTGAAAAATTCCCGCAGTGTCGCCAGCAAGACTGCATCTTCCGAAAAGCGCTCCATCAGAACCTGACGCGCGCCATCCAGTGCGGCCTTGACATCGGCAACACCCGGATTATCGCCATCAGGCGTGGAAAAAGGCGGACGGATATACCGGATCGCTTCTTCTTCGGGATTCAGCAAGGGGTTTTCCATGAGGCTGTCTGCCAGCTTGTCCAGTTCCGCCTCGACCGCCAGTTTCGCACGTGTCCTGCGCTTGGGACGAAAAGGCAAATAAATATCCTCAAGTGCCTGTTTATCCTGCGCCTGCTGTATCGCCGCAAGCAATTCCGGAGTCATCTTGTCCTGCGCACGAATGGAATCGATCACCGTCTGCCGCCGTTGTTCGAGTTCCCTCAAATAGACAAGCCGTTCCTGCAAAAGCCTCAACTGGCTGTCGTCAAGCCCGCCCGTCATTTCCTTGCGATATCTCGCGATAAACGGAACCGTCGCCCCTTCATCGAGTAATGCCATGGCCGCTGTCACCTGTCTGACCGACACGGACAGTTCATCTGCCAGACGCTGTTCAATGGAAGCAATCATTTTCTATCCCGAAAAAACAAAAATGAGATGATACCCACTTCCCCTGGATACACCCATCCCTTGCAGCGAATTCCCGCACGAAAAGTCCGTTTTTGCACACACTCTGTTACGTGATATGCCCATATCTGCATCAAACCGGTATGAGGTCGTCGAAAAGGCATCACTTTTTCCGCTTTATGAACGATAATGTATCTTTTGCGTTGCCGGAAAACACGCTTCGAAAGCATCCAGAGGTACGATGAATTTCACGCTGAAAGATATCAAAAGGCAATTCGGGCAAAAGGCCTATTCGCTCGGCCTGATATATGCCCAGAAAAAACGTGTCTTGCAGATACAACGCTCCGGCAATCTGATCCGTTCGCAAGTGAAGGAATCGGGCAACCAGAGCTTCCAGCAAAACACCTTCATCAAGTCGACAACGGAAGGCATCCAGTTTCAGGGAACCTGTTCATGTCCGCTGATTCTGAACTGCCATCATGTCGCCGCCGTCTTACTGACCATTCTCCAGCAAAACGAAAACCGGCAAAAAAACAAAATCAGCCAGGCTGCCACACCGGTCTCGAACTGGGTACAGAAACTGTATTCCGCCATGTACCCCGATTCTCCCGATGCGCTCGCCAACCGGGAACCGGATATCGAACCGTCACAGCGCCTGCTCTATATTCTTTCGCCGGATCAGTCCGACAAACGACTGTTTCTGAACCTTTGCAGGGCACGCCAGAAAACGGCAACGGAATTTTCGTCAATCGTACCCGTTTCGGAAATTGACTCGTTACTGTCAAACCGGCCGGACTATCTTGGCGACGACGACACTGATCCGCTCCGGCTTTTCATCGCATTGCGGTATGGTTCGGATGCCTTGTCGCCATACATGGCAGAACCCAGAGGACAGCTGGGTGCACAATTGCTTGAAAGGCTGATCGACAGAAAACAGCTATACTGGACCAATGCACTCTCCGATATCGCAAAAGGGCTGGTGTTCCCGCTGCGCGCCGCACCGCCAAGAGCGGCTCGCCTCGTCTGGAAAGAAACGGGAACGACTATCCGGCTACGCTGGGAATTCGCCGCACCGGCTGCCAAATCACGCCATGCATCGACGACGATCGATTACATCTTGCCGACCGAACCGGCCTGGTATATGGAGAACCTGACATGCGGCGAACTGGTTTTGCCCGACGACACAGCCACGTTTTCCATCAGCGATATCCAGGATCTGATCAATCAGGCGCCGGTCATCGCCGCACGCGACAAAAAAAACGTTTCTCGTTTTCTGCTTGAAAAGGGACTTGAACATATCGTCCCCGTTCCGGCTCCGTTGAAGGAGACCGTACTGAACGACATAATACCCACTCCTGTACTCTATCTGGGCAGCAAACCGCATTTCTATCAGGATACCGAAACACCTGTCTGGCTGGATTATGCACAACTGAAATTCGATTACGATGGACAAATCGCCTTGCTCGGTTCCGATTTGCCGGTTATCCGTACGGTCGACAGCGATACCATCGAACGCATCGTCCGTGACACCCATGCCGAACGTGCCTTGTCCGAGCGACTTCTGTCGTATGGCTTTCACATCGTCGAGGACAGGGCATCCCCATTGCATGCGATTCCGGCTGCGCTGGAAATGGACTCGCCATCCGACTGGCTGCATTTTACCCGCGAGCATCTGGCCGATCTGGAAAACGAGGGCTGGAAAATCGAGAAATCGGCCGATTACCGCTATAACCTCCAGACCGTCCAGAAATGGTACGCCAGCATCAATGAAAACGATGACACGCTGGACGAAGACTGGTTCAGTCTGGAAATGGGAATCGTTGTCAACAAAAAACATTTTCCGCTATTTCCGTTGTTGCAGCCTCTGATCCGCAAGTATCCGGAAAGCTTCGAATACAAAAGCCTTGAAAACCGTGAGGATGAGGATTCCCTGCTGGTGACCTTGCCGGACCGGAGCCGGGTGGCACTTCCATGGAAAAACGTCAGACCGATTCTGAAAATCCTGGGCGAGCTGTACTATCTGGAGCAACCGAAAACCGCACTCCCGTTGCACCGTCTGGACTCGGCCAGACTTGCAGAACTCGATCGCGATCTTGCACTGCAGTGGATCAACGGAGAAACCTTGCTGGAAATGGGGCGAAAATTGCTGGCATTCAACGGTGTCAAAATCGTTACGCCACCGGTATCGCTGAAAGCGAAATTGCGCGATTACCAGATCGAGGGGCTGTCATGGATGCAGTTTTTGCGTGAATACGGTCTGGCCGGCATTCTGGCCGATGACATGGGACTGGGCAAAACCCTCCAAACGCTTTCTCATATCCTGCTCGAAAAAGAATCGGGCCGTCTGACGAAACCGGCCCTGATCGTTGCACCGACCAGCCTGATGAGCAACTGGCAAGATGAAGCGGCCCGTTTTACGCCATCACTGAATGTCTTGCTGCTTCAGGGAAAAGACCGCGCCAGATATTTCGACCGCATCGGCCAATCCGACATCGTATTGACGACTTACGCCTTGTTGCCGCGCGATGAAGACATACTGATGCAACACGATTTCCATTTGCTGATTCTCGATGAATCACAGTACATCAAGAATATCCGTTCCAAGGCCACGCAAATCGCATCTTCGCTCAAGGCACGCCACAAACTCTGTCTGACCGGAACACCGCTTGAAAACCATCTGGGTGAACTGTGGTCACAATTCCATTTCCTGCTGCCGGGGTTGCTGGGTAACGAAAAAACCTTCAACAGCGAATTCCGGCATTCCATTGAAAGAAACGGCGACGAAGCACGACAGGAATTGCTTAACCGCCGTATCAGGCCGTTCCTGTTGCGCAGAACCAAAGACAAGGTAGCCCGCGAACTGCCCATGAAAACGGAAATTGTCCGCTATGTGGAACTGACCGAAAACCAGCGCCAGATTTACGAATCGGTCCGTGAACTGATGGACAAGAAAGTACAGGATGAAATCGCACGTCTGGGTATCGCACACTGCCAGATCATCATCCTCGAAGCCTTGCTCAAATTGCGGCAAGTCTGCTGCGATCCACGACTGCTGAGAGGCTCTGCTTACAAGAAAAGCACCAATGCGTCGGCAAAACTTGCCGAACTGATGGAAATGCTTCAGGAACTTTTGCTGGAAAAACGGCATATCCTTGTTTTTTCCCAGTTCACCAGCATGCTCGGACTGATCGAGGCAGAGCTCAACACCAGAAATATTCCCTACGCACTGCTCACCGGCGACACGACAGATCGTGCATCCGCCATTCGCAGTTTTCAGGAAGGGCAGGTCTCTGTCTTTCTGATAAGCCTCAAGGCTGGCGGTGTCGGGCTGAACCTGACCGCTGCCGATACGGTCATTCATTACGATCCCTGGTGGAATCCGGCAGTCGAAAACCAGGCGACAGACCGCGCATGGCGAATCGGCCAGGACAAACCTGTCTTTGTCTACAAACTGATCGCCCGGGGGACGCTCGAAGAAAAAATCCAGGATCTGCAACAACGCAAGGCAGAACTGGCAGGCGCAATGCTCTCCACCGGACAGGCCCAGAACGTCCAGATCACACCGGAAGATCTGCAATCCATTTTCCGGCCTCTGGCAGAACAGGATATGTCTTCAGACGAATGAACAACAAAAAACCCCGCCATCTGGCGGGGTTTTCCGGATGATCATTTGTTTTTCTTGCGTTTTGCCGATGCCATGACGATATCGCCAGAGCCGCTTTCCAGCAAGCTGCGCAGCATCCATGCATTTTTTTCATGAATCTGGAGACGCTGTGTCATCAGATCGATCGTCGGCTGGTCATTTGCCTTGTCGGCCAAATCCAGCACTTCCCGTGCTGTACGGGTCACTGCCTGTGTCGCCACGATGACATCGCGGATCATATCTTCAGCCGACGGAACACCTTCGACTTCCTTGATACCGGACAATTTCGCAAATTCCGACATCGTTCCCGGTGCAGGGAACCCGAGCGAACGAATACGTTCGGCGATTTCATCCAGTGCATTCCACAACTCGGTATACTGGTCCATAAACATCACGTGCAATGTCTGGAACATGGGTCCCTTGACATTCCAGTGATAATTATGCGTTTTCAGATACAGGCAGAAGCTGTCTGCGAGCATACGTGCCAAACCGTTACTGATTGTTTCCCTGTCCTTGTCGCTGATTCCGATTTCAATTGCTGGAATACTCATGGCTTCAGTCCTTTTCGCTAATGTTATTCATGAAACCCGATACAGATTTCTTATCGGAGACTCTGTGTGCCAGCATGACCGGGCATTTTTGAGGAAAAAACAGCCCTGTCATTTGACCTGTGGCTATTGTACCGTCATTTCGGAAAAAGGTTGTGACAGCCGTTTTTTCTTCTGTCCTGCATGACAGGGATCAAACAGGCAAAAGAATACGGGCAGAATATGGGCAAAACCGGGGTGAATCAGAACGTCTGAAGCACTTTCCGGTACTGGATTTCACCGCGAACCGGCTATTTTTCCCAAATTTTTCACATTTTCCGCCAATTAAATCCATACATTTACGAAAATTGACGTATTTTCATTTTATACTTACCTTTACTTGGAGTTTATAGAAATAGCGTCTGGTGATTTCATAACGGCCGTGCAAGTCAGGCTGAAACGTCAGTCGAGGACGAAA
>NZ_JAMKYL010000019.1:0-419 GCF_027158465.1 Oxalobacter paeniformigenes | reverse complement strand
GGTGATAGTCTTAATGTTGCAGGTAATGGCACGGTAGGCGGTGATTTGACTGTGACAGGCCAGATGAGTGCGGCAGATATATCAGGTAAGAGTTTGACTATTAACAATGGCGTAAGTGACACTGCACAGATTACGAAAGATGGTGATATTTCTGGCACAAGTTTGACTGTGACTGGTCAGATGAGTGGTGCTGGCCTCAATGTCACCGGTAATGGCACGGTAGGTGGTCAGTTGGATATCGCCGGTAATGGCACGGTAGGTGGTCAGTTGGATGTCACCGGTAATGGCACGGTAGGTGGCAGTTTGAATGTGGTTGGAAGCACGACATCTGGCAGTCTTGTGGTAACCGGTAATTCACAATTGCAAGGTAATAATGTAATCGGGACAGCAGACATGTCCGTCAATACTATTGCCGGTGC
>NZ_JAMKYL010000018.1:0-496 GCF_027158465.1 Oxalobacter paeniformigenes | reverse complement strand
AAAAGCCCCTGACGGGAGGTCAGGGGCTTTTTGAGATAATTGCCTGACGATAACCTACTTTCACACTGGTTACAGCACTATCATCGGCGCGATATCGTTTCACGGTCCTGTTCGGGATGGGAAGGGGTGGTTCCAACTCGCTATGGTCATCAGGCATAACTTGTCGGTTGGCCGTCATCAACGTCCAACCCAATCCGGAAATCAGCAAGAATTTTAAGGCAGTCACTGTCTTTCGGCAACGCCTCTTTCACCTGTCAAGGTTATAGAGACAAGCCTCACGAGCAATTAGTACTGGTTAGCTTAACGCATTGCTGCGCTTCCACACCCAGCCTATCAACGTCCTGGTCTCGAACGACTCTTCAGGGAGATCTAGTCTCCGGGAAGTCTTATCTTGAGGCAAGTTTCCCGCTTAGATGCTTTCAGCGGTTATCTTTCCCGAACTTAGCTACCCGGCTATGCCACTGGCGTGACAACCGGTACACCAGAGGTTCGTCCA
>NZ_JAMKYL010000017.1:0-538 GCF_027158465.1 Oxalobacter paeniformigenes | reverse complement strand
AAAAGGGAAAGAACATGAAAATAGCGATCATAGGAGCCGGAGCGATAGGAGGCTACGTAGGAGTGAAGCTGGCGTTATCCGGAGAAGACGTAACCTTCATTGTAAGGGGAGCGAACCTGGAAGCCATCAGAAAAGACGGCATGAAGCTGATCATGGAAGATGGTACGGAACACGTAGCGAAGAACGTCAAGGCGACGAACAACTACGACGAAGCTGGGCCACAAGACGTCGTCATACTGGCGCTGAAAGCCCACCAGGTAGACGCCGTAGCCAACGACGTACCGAAACTGTTCGGACCGGACACCGTAGTTGTCACCATGCAAAACGGCATACCGTTCTGGTACTTCCACAAACACGGCGGACCGCACGAAGGCCAGAGAGTCCAGAGCGTAGACCCGACCGGCCTGATCAGCGCCAAGATACCGGCCGAACGCATCCTGGGCTGCGTCGTCTACCCGGCATCCGCCCTGATTGCCCCGGGCGTCGTCAAACACATCGAAGGCGACCGATTCCCGATCGGCGAGCTGGACGGCACCGT
>NZ_JAMKYL010000016.1:0-734 GCF_027158465.1 Oxalobacter paeniformigenes | reverse complement strand
ATCGACGTTGCTATATGCAGCAATATCTTTCCAATCGGAAACATCGCCCTTGTACCAGCCTTTGTCCTTGGTCTGTTGATACAGCAATTCGACCTTGGCATCGCCGAAGCGATAAGCAGCACCCAAGTTCCAGACAGAAGAATTCTTGGAATCAACCAGACGGCTCCAGTTACCGACCAGGGCCAGAGGACCATTGTCGTAACCGAGCATGATGCCGTAACCGTCGTTGTCAGCGCCTTCACCCTTGACATAAGCCATTCCGGAATTATTTGGGTCGTTTGGATTGGCATCGTTATAGAAACCATCAATAGACTTGCTATCGGTATTACCACCCAACGAATAGGTTGCGCCGAAATGGAAGCCGCTCCAGTTCGGACTGTCGTAACGGAGCGTGTTTTCAATCGCACGGGAACGCTGCGTACCTTCGATCATGCCTGCAACGCCATACTGATAGAACGGATCGAATTTACGGATGGTTTCGGTCGTCAGTTCGTTGACAACACCCAAACGGACAGCGCCCCAGGTGTCGCTCTTCAGACCGACGTTGGCCAGACCATCCCAGTCTTGGTATTTTCCGTTGACATGCATATCCTTGGACGTACCGTCATTCAGATTGAAACGTCTTTCCAGTTCGAAGGTGGCTTTCACACCGGAACCGAGGTCTTCAACACCACGGAAGCCGATACGGTTGTTGACGTTTTCGCCCATTTCTACGTCATAGCCGGATTTCTTGA
>NZ_JAMKYL010000015.1:0-1077 GCF_027158465.1 Oxalobacter paeniformigenes | reverse complement strand
TCAGTGTCCAAAAATCAGGCAACTTTCCTGTGCCGAACTGCTGGCCGAAACCCTGAAACGGATCAGTACCGGCAATTCCGTCATGTCATTATTCAATGAGGCCGATATCATCGCCATCTGAAAGGCAACGGAAAACAAAACTTTTTTTCTGAAGCCTCTGGTCGCGGAGGCTTTTTTCAACAAGAGGGATTACCTCGTTTTTTATTGGAGTTTTTTACATGAAAGTCATTGCATACTCACGAGCAGAGATAGGGACCGGAGCGAGCCGCCGCCTGCGTGCTGCTGGTATGGCACCTGGCATCGTCTACGGTGGCAACAGCGAACCTGTCAACATCAAGCTGGATCACAACGCGCTTTTCTACGCACTGAAAAGAGAAGCCTTCCATTCTTCCATTCTTGACCTCGAAATCGACGGCAAGGCAGAAAAGGTACTGTTGCGTGATTTTCAGATCCATGCATACAAACCCGTCGTTCTGCACGTCGACTTCCAGCGCGTAGACCCGAACCAGAAAATCACGGTCAAAGTACCGCTGCACTTCACCAATGAAGAAACCTCCCCGGCAGCCAAGACCGGTGTGGTTCACCATGCCGTTACGGAACTGGAAATCTCCTGTCTGCCGGCCAACCTGCCATCCTTCATCGAAGTCGATCTGGGCAATCTGGACGTCGGCCAGTCCATCCATCTGGCTGACCTGAAACTGCCGGAAGGCGTTTCCGCTACCTCCCACGACGAATCCCAGCCGATCGTAACGGCTACCGTCGCCAACGTTGCCGAACCGGCAGAAGAAGGTGCCGAAGAAGGCGCCGACGCAGCTGCACCCGCTGCAGAAGGCGAAGCAAAAGCATAATTTTTGCAACAAAAAAGCCCTGTACGACGCGACAGGGCTTTTTTTATCAAAAAACCATAGCATATCGGCAATATTTTCAGTTATAATATTGTTTTGCAACAGGGGAATCGCCAAGCTGGTTAAGGCACCGGATTCTGATTCCGGCATTCGAGGGTTCGAATCCTTCTTCCCCTGCCATCCACTCTCCCGCGCCCGCCGCCAGGCGTGCTTACGATGAAATATTGTCGGC
>NZ_JAMKYL010000014.1:0-1085 GCF_027158465.1 Oxalobacter paeniformigenes | reverse complement strand
GAAACTGTGGGGCAACCTGAGCTTCAACCCGATCAGCTCCCTGTCACACGCCACCCTGGTCGACATCTGCCAGTACCCGTTATCAAGAGAACTGGCCGGAAACATGATGATAGAAGCCCAGAGAATCGCCAACAAACTCGGCATCGAATTCCGCGTACCGCTGGAAAAACGCATACGTGGGGCGGAAAAAGTCGGCAAACACAAAACCTCCATGCTCCAGGACGTCGAAGCGGGAAGAGCCCCCGAAATCGACGCACTGGTAGGATCGGTCGTCGAACTGGGTCGCATCACCAACACCTCGACCCCGTACATCAACGCCGTCTACGCACTGGTCAAACTGTTGGCCAAGACCATGGAAGAAGAAAACGGCAAAGTCAAAATGGAACCATGTTGAAAGCATGAGAAGCGAAACGGATGCCGGCCGTTATAAACGGCAGGCATCCGCCCCCTGTTCTGCGAACAGAAAATGGTGGAAAATAATGAGTTAGGACATTATTTTCGTCAGGCACCAAAACCCGACCTGACAAACTTTTCAATTCCTAGTGAGACAAAAAAATCATGGCAGCAGTTTCGCATAAAAAAATCACCTCATTCCATCCGCCGCAACGCGTCCTGATGGGTCCTGGCCCATCCAACATCAACCCGCGCGTACTGGCAGCAATGAGCCTTCCCGTTATCGGATACATGGATCCGGCCTTCGTAGACATGATGGCCGAACTGAAATCCCTGTTACGCTACGCCTTCCAGACAGACTACCAGCTGACCTACCCGATTTCCGGGCCGGGATCCGTAGGCATGGAAAGCTGTTTCGTCAACATGGTAGCGCCGGGAGACAAGGTCGTTGTATGCAGAAACGGCGTATTCGGTGGCCGGATGATCGAAAACGTCGAAAGATGCAAAGCCACCCCGATCATCGTGGAAGGGACATGGGGAGAACCGGTCGATCCGAACGCCCTGGAAGACACGCTGAAGAAAAACCCCGACGCCCGGGTAGTTGCATTCGTTCATGCCGAAACCTCCACAGGATGCGTATCCGACGCCAAGACCCTGGCAGAAGTCGCGCACAAACACGACTGCCTGACCAT
>NZ_JAMKYL010000013.1:0-4964 GCF_027158465.1 Oxalobacter paeniformigenes | reverse complement strand
CTCCGGTCCTCTCGTACTAGGAGCAGCCCCTCTCAAACTTCCAACGCCCACGGCAGATAGGGACCAAACTGTCTCACGACGTTTTAAACCCAGCTCACGTACCACTTTAAATGGCGAACAGCCATACCCTTGGGACCGACTACAGCCCCAGGATGTGATGAGCCGACATCGAGGTGCCAAACTCCCCCGTCGATATGAACTCTTGGGAGGAATCAGCCTGTTATCCCCAGAGTACCTTTTATCCGTTGAGCGATGGCCCTTCCATTCAGAACCACCGGATCACTATGTCCTACTTTCGTACCTGCTCGACTTGTCGGTCTCGCAGTTAAGCACGCTTATGCCATTGCACTATCAGCACGATGTCCGACCGTACCTAGCGTACCTTCGAACTCCTCCGTTACGCTTTTGGAGGAGACCGCCCCAGTCAAACTGCCTACCATACACTGTCCCCAACCCGGATAACGGGCCAAGGTTAGAACCTCAAACAAACCAGGGTGGTATTTCAAGGTCGGCTCCACGCAAACTAGCGTCCACGCTTCAAAGCCTCCCACCTATCCTACACAGATTGGTTCAAAGTCCAATGTAAAGCTACAGTAAAGGTTCATGGGGTCTTTCCGTCTAGCCGCGGGTAGATTGCATCATCACAACCACTTCAACTTCGCTGAGTCTCGGGAGGAGACAGTGTGGCCATCGTTACGCCATTCGTGCAGGTCGGAACTTACCCGACAAGGAATTTCGCTACCTTAGGACCGTTATAGTTACGGCCGCCGTTTACTGGGACTTCAATCAAGAGCTCTCACCCCATCATTTAATCTTCCAGCACCGGGCAGGCGTCACACCCTATACGTCCACTTTCGTGTTTGCAGAGTGCTGTGTTTTTATTAAACAGTCGCAGCCACCTTTTTATTGCAACCCCTTCACCCTCCTGGCGCAGGCCAGTCAAGCTACAAGGGCGTACCTTATCCCGAAGTTACGGTACCAATTTGCCGAGTTCCTTCTCCCGAGTTCTCTCAAGCGCCTTAGAATACTCATCTCGCCCACCTGTGTCGGTTTGCGGTACGGTCTCGTTAGACTGAAGCTTAGAGGCTTTTCTTGGAACCACTTCCAATCACTTCGCGGCACAAGGCCACTCGTCTCAATCCCTTGGATTACGCTGCCGGATTTGCCTAGCAGCCTCCTTCGAATCAAGAACCGGGACTTCCAACACCCGGATGACTTTCCGCAATCCGTCCCCCCATCGCATCTAACGACGGTGCAGGAATATTAACCTGCTTCCCATCAGCTACGCATCTCTGCCTCGCCTTAGGGGCCGACTCACCCTGCTCCGATGAACGTTGAACAGGAAACCTTGGGCTTACGGCGTGGAGGCCTTTCACCTCCATTATCGCTACTCATGTCAGCATTCGCACTTCTGATACCTCCAGCATGCTTCTCAACACACCTTCTCAGGCTTACAGAACGCTCTCCTACCATATCCTTGCGGATATCCGCAGCTTCGGTGACTGGCTTAGCCCCGTTACATCTTCCGCGCAGGACGACTCGATCAGTGAGCTATTACGCTTTCTTTAAAGGATGGCTGCTTCTAAGCCAACCTCCTGACTGTTTTAGCCTTCCCACTTCGTTTTCCACTTAGCCAATCTTTGGGACCTTAGCTGGCGGTCTGGGTTGTTTCCCTCTTGACATCGGACGTTAGCACCCGGTGTCTGTCTCCCAGGCTCGCACTCACTAGTATTCGGAGTTTGCAATGGTTTGGTAAGTCGCGATGACCCCCTAGCCATAACAGTGCTCTACCCCTAGCGGTGATACCTGAGGCACTACCTAAATAGCTTTCGGAGAGAACCAGCTATCTCCAAGTTTGTTTAGCCTTTCACCCCTACCCACAGCTCATCCCCTAACTTTTCAACGTTAGTGGGTTCGGACCTCCAGTGCGTGTTACCGCACCTTCATCCTGGCCATGAGTAGATCACTTGGTTTCGGGTCTACACCCAGCGACTGGCGCCCTGTTCGGACTCGATTTCTCTTCGGCTCCCCTATTCGGTTAACCTCGCCACTGAATGTAAGTCGCTGACCCATTATACAAAAGGTACGCAGTCACCCATGCAAGCACGGGCTCCTACTGTTTGTATGCACACGGTTTCAGGTTCTGTTTCACTCCCCTCCCGGGGTTCTTTTCGCCTTTCCCTCACGGTACTGGTCCACTATCGGTCGATTACGAGTATTTAGCCTTGGAGGATGGTCCCCCCATCTTCAGACAGGATTCCACGTGTCCCGCCCTACTTGTCGCAAGCCCAGTCCTGTAAGTCGGATTTCGTGTACGGGGCTATCACCCTGTGTCGCCATCCTTTCCAGAATGTTCCACTATCTCGTCTCACTATCTCTTGCAGGCTCTTCCCATTTCGCTCGCCACTACTTTGGGAATCTCGGTTGATTTCTTTTCCTGTAGTTACTTAGATGTTTCAGTTCACTACGTTCGCTTCAATAACCTATGAATTCAGTTATTGATGACCCTAAGGCCGGGTTTCCCCATTCGGAAATCTGCGGATCAATGTTTGTTTGCCAACTCCCCGCAGCTTATCGCAAGCTTCTACGTCCTTCATCGCCTGTAATCGCCAAGGCATCCACCATGTGCACTTAGTCGCTTGTCTCTATAACTTTGACTTCTCTTTCGAGAATACGGTTATAAAGTTGAGTTTTTGCGTTGCCGTATCCAAAGCAATCTTTGAGATCACTTCTTTTACTTCTGATTGCAATCACTACCCTCCAATAATCTTCGGCTTCTTCTTTCAGATTATTGGTTTCTTCTTACTTCTTTCCAGATTGTTAAAGAACTTTTGCTACCTCAGGTCTCTAAAAGACCAGATCAAATCATTCTCTTTCAAAAATGCTTTGATCTGGCTTCTTCTGGTGGAGGTTGACGGGATCGAACCGACGACCCCCTGCTTGCAAAGCAGGTGCTCTCCCAGCTGAGCTAAACCCCCATCTCTCTTATGGTGGGTCTGGTTGGTCTCGAACCAACGACCCCCGCGTTATCAACACGGTGCTCTAACCAACTGAGCTACAGACCCTTCTGGATCAGTATCTCCGCTACCGCCTATACCGTCCTATCGTCCTTACCAAGCAACAGATGATAAGTGTGAACGCTTGCCTTGAGGCTTTTCTCTAGAAAGGAGGTGATCCAGCCGCACCTTCCGATACGGCTACCTTGTTACGACTTCACCCCAGTCACGAATCCTACCGTGGTAAGCGCCCTCCTTGCGGTTAAGCTACCTACTTCTGGTAAAACCCGCTCCCATGGTGTGACGGGCGGTGTGTACAAGACCCGGGAACGTATTCACCGCGACATGCTGATCCGCGATTACTAGCGATTCCATCTTCATGGAGTCGAGTTGCAGACTCCAATCCGGACTACGATGCACTTTCTGGGATTAGCTCCCCCTCTCGGGTTGGCAACCCTCTGTATGCACCATTGTATGACGTGTGAAGCCCTACCCATAAGGGCCATGAGGACTTGACGTCATCCCCACCTTCCTCCGGTTTGTCACCGGCAGTTTCATTAGAGTGCCCTTTCGTAGCAACTAATGACAAGGGTTGCGCTCGTTGCGGGACTTAACCCAACATCTCACGACACGAGCTGACGACAGCCATGCAGCACCTGTGTTCAGGTTCTCTTTCGAGCACCCCCGAATCTCTTCAGGGTTCCTGACATGTCAAGGGTAGGTAAGGTTTTTCGCGTTGCATCGAATTAATCCACATCATCCACCGCTTGTGCGGGTCCCCGTCAATTCCTTTGAGTTTTAATCTTGCGACCGTACTCCCCAGGCGGTCGACTTCACGCGTTAGCTGCGTTACTAAGTCAATTAAGACCCAACAACTAGTCGACATCGTTTAGGGCGTGGACTACCAGGGTATCTAATCCTGTTTGCTCCCCACGCTTTCGTGCATGAGCGTCAGTGTTATCCCAGGGGGCTGCCTTCGCCATCGGTATTCCTCCACATATCTACGCATTTCACTGCTACACGTGGAATTCTACCCCCCTCTGACACACTCTAGCCGTGCAGTCACAAATGCAATTCCCAGGTTAAGCCCGGGCATTTCACATCTGTCTTACACAACCGCCTGCGCACGCTTTACGCCCAGTAATTCCGATTAACGCTCGCACCCTACGTATTACCGCGGCTGCTGGCACGTAGTTAGCCGGTGCTTATTCTTCAGGTACCGTCATGAAACCAGGGTATTGGCCCGGTCCTTTTCTTCCCTGACAAAAGAGCTTTACAACCCGAAGGCCTTCTTCACTCACGCGGCATTGCTGGATCAGGGTTGCCCCCATTGTCCAAAATTCCCCACTGCTGCCTCCCGTAGGAGTCTGGGCCGTGTCTCAGTCCCAGTGTGGCTGATCGTCCTCTCAGACCAGCTACTGATCATCGCCTTGGTAGGCCTTTACCCCACCAACTAGCTAATCAGCTATCGGCCACTCCAGGAGCGTGAGGCCCGAAGGTCCCCCACTTTCATCCGTAGATCGTATGCGGTATTAGCCAATCTTTCGACTGGTTGTCCCCCACTCCTGGGCACGTTCCGATATATTACTCACCCGTTCGCCACTCGCCATCAGGGTTGCCCCCATGCTGCCGTTCGACTTGCATGTGTAAAGCATGCCGCCAGCGTTCAATCTGAGCCAGGATCAAACTCTTCAGTTCAATCTCTTGCTTTCGCACTTCAAGGTCACATCTCTGCAACCTCTCGCTCTCAAAATACTGACAAGGTTCTTCTTCCGAAGTCCTTACTTTCTTCTGCGAACGTTTGTCTACTTCTTCCTCTCAACAAACGTCCACACTTATCATCTGTCTCTTTTTTAAAGATCGTTTCGCTCTTCACTACACCTCAACCATCAATAAAGCGTTTTGTTTATCAACAGCTGAGAAACGAAATTATGCCCTTCTCTTCACTACCTGTCAAGAACTTTTTTA
>NZ_JAMKYL010000012.1:0-13012 GCF_027158465.1 Oxalobacter paeniformigenes | reverse complement strand
GAACTCAAGCAGAAACAGTGGTTGCTGGGTCTGGAATGGAAACTGGGCCCGGGGCGTCTGAACGCTTCCGCACAGTGGATGGAAGTCGAAGCCAACGGTGGTGTCCATGTCAGCGACAAGGACATCTACAAATACGGCATCGGTTATACCTATGACCTGTCCAAACGCACAGCTATCTACGGCAACATTGCTTACACTGACTACGATGATGAAGATGTTGCCAACATTTACGGTGATGTCGAAGACAGCGTAACGGCAGTTCAGGTCGGTATCACCCACAAGTTCTGATAACCGCTTGACAACAGAAGGAGGGTTCAGGCCTTCCCTTATCCTTCCCTCCTGTTGAATGGGATTGGTCCCCCATTCCGCCTGTTGGCCGAAGTCCTCGCAAGAGGGCTTCGGTTTTTTTATGGTGCGATAAATACGGATATACCGTTTTGGTTGTACAAACGAAATCGTACGGTTCAGTACGACATGACGGAAAAGATGTGATGGTGGAGGCGGCGGGTTTCGAACCCGCGTCCAGAAGTCCTCTACAGACAGTTCTACATATTTAGCATTGCCATTTGATTTGATCTGCCGGACGCGGACATGCACGCTGCCGACAGACGAGTCACCAGAGATTTAACCTTGTACCCGGTAACGAAGCACAAGGCGATTTCCTGTCGATGACCCTGCGTGCCTTGCGGCCTGCCCCAGGAAAGAAACAGTGCAGGGATAGCCGGTATTAAGCGGCTAATGCGTAACTTTTATCGTTAGCGTTTACTTTTTTCTGGATGGATTTACGAGGGCTCCAGTCCTCGATATGCCCTGTTCTGCTTTGCAACCCCTGTCGAATCCAAGTCGCCCCCGTTTGTGTGGTGCGTTGGCTTTTCGTGAACAGAAAAGTATTGAAGCAATTTATAATTATACATTTTATCGGGCATTGCATCCAGCGGGGCTTGTCTTTCCGCAAGGGGGTGCCGATGCCGTTTGTGTGTTTGCTGATTGAATGAAAGATGTTGCCATGAGTGTTGATTCCGCTCCGGAAGGTACGGCCGCAGTTGGGGAGTCGGTTGCAGAGTCCAGAGACAATCTGGCGAAAAAAATCGCGCGCGAGGTCGCGCGGCGGCGTACGTTCGGGATCATTTCCCACCCTGACGCGGGCAAGACGACGCTGACGGAAAAGCTGTTGCTGTTTTCCGGCGCCATTCAGCTGGCCGGGACGGTGAAGGCGCGCAAGAGTGCGCGGCATGCCACGTCTGACTGGATGGAAATCGAAAAGCAGCGCGGGATTTCGGTAGCCAGCTCGGTTATGCAGTTCGAGTATCGCGACCATGTCATCAATTTGCTGGATACGCCGGGTCACCAGGATTTTTCGGAAGATACTTACCGGGTGTTGACGGCTGTCGATACCGCGTTGATGGTGATCGATGCGGCGCGCGGGGTGGAAGCGCAGACGATCAAGTTGCTGGAAGTATGCCGCATGCGCAATACGCCGATCATCACCTTCATGAACAAGCTCGACCGCGAAACGCGGGATTCGCTGGAATTGCTCGATGAAGTGGAAACGGTGCTGAAAATCCGTTGTGCGCCGATTACCTGGCCGATCGGGATAGGCAAGAATTTCCGCGGGGTCTATCACCTCATCAATGACGAGGTCATGTTGTTCGCGCCGGGCAATGAAAAGGCGGATCAGGTTTTTGAGGTCGTCAAGGGGATCGACAATCCACGGCTGACGGAAATGTTCCCGATGGAAATGGAACAGCTGAAAATGGAAGTCGAACTGGTCAAGGGGGCTTCCAATCCGTTTGTGCTGGAAGAATTTCTGGCGGGTACGCTCACGCCGGTCTTTTTCGGTTCGGCGATCAACAATTTCGGTGTCCGTGAAGTCCTGAATGCACTGCTGGACTGGGCGCAGCCGCCTTTGGGACGTCATGCGACTGTGCGGGATGTCCAGCCGACGGAAACGGCTTTTTCCGGTTTCGTGTTCAAGATTCAGGCGAATATGGACCCGGCGCACCGTGACCGTATCGCTTTTTTGCGTGTCTGTTCGGGACGGTTCGAACGCGGTATGCGTCTGAAGCATTTGCGGCTCAACCGCGAGATCAAGGTGTCCAGCGTGGTGACCTTCATGGCATCGTCGCGCGAGCAGGTCGAGGAAGCCTATGCCGGGGATATTATCGGTTTGCCCAATCACGGCAACATGCAGATCGGCGACAGTTTTTCGGAAGGGGAAGTGTTGCAGTTCACGGGGATTCCCTATTTCGCACCGGAAATTTTCCGCAGTGTCCGTATTCGCAACCCGCTCAAGGTCAAGCAGTTGCACAAGGGCTTGCAACAGCTGGGCGAGGAAGGGGCGGTGCAGGTTTTCAAGCCGGTTCTGGGCAGCGAGCTGATTCTGGGGGCGGTCGGTGTCTTGCAGTTCGAGGTGGTCGCCAGCCGACTGATGAACGAGTACGGTGTCGACGCGGTTTTCGAGGGAACCAGTATCAGCAGTGCGCGCTGGGTCTCGGGCGAAGACAAGAAGATGCTTTCGGACTTTGAAAAGTCGCTGGCGCACAATGTCGCCTATGACGCGGCGGGCAATCTGACGTATCTGGCGACTTCGCCGGTCAATTTGCGTCTGACGGAAGAGCGGTGGCCGAAACTGACGTTCCATGCCACGCGCGAGCATTCGGTGTCGCTGGTCGGCTAGTGGCGTTTACATACGGTGGAAGCGGGGCGACGGTTATTCCGGCCGCGTTTCCCATAGTGCATTGATGGCGGCGACAGCCGCCAGACCGGCGGTTTCGGTACGCAGGATGCGCGGTCCCATCGACAGGAAGGTGACGCCTTGCTGTTCTGCCATGTTTTCTTCTTCCGGTGAAAATCCGCCTTCCGGTCCGATCAGCAGTGTGATGTTTTGCGGTTTTTGGTGGCGAGCCCATTCGGAGAGTGCCTCGGTCGCGCGCGGGCTGAACAGAATGCGGGGAGAAGGTGTCGTTTGACGCAGGTATTCTCCGGTGCCGACAGGTGATGCGATGTGTGGCAGGCGGTTCCGGCCGCATTGTTGTGCGGCGGAAATGGCGATGGCTTGCCAGCGGGACAGTCTTTTTTCCGCGCGGTCGTTGTTCAGACGGACGACCGAACGTTGTGCTGCCAGCGGGATGATGTCGCTGACACCGAGTTCGACGGATTTTTCGATGATCCAGTCCATTTTGGTTGCTTCCGGTATGCCTTGTGCCAGCGTGATCCGGTAGGGGAGTTCTGCTTCCCGCGAGGAATGCGAGACGATTTCCGTGGTGACTCGCTGGCGGTCGATACGGGTGATTCTGGCCTGGTATTCGCCGCCCAGACCGTTGAACAGGGTAAGGGTGTCGCCTGCGGAGAGGCGCAGGACCATGATGTGCCGTGCGGCATCTTTCGGAAGTTCAATGTTCTCGCCGATTGCCAGCGGGAAGTCGCAGAAAAGACGGGTCATATCAAACGGGTACCGATGCAATTGTAATCTGGATAACACTCTCTGATAGAATACAGGTAAAAGCTGGTTGGCATAATAGCGTTTCGTTATGCCGTTGACATTTTGATGATTTGGGCGACCATGAACACTTCTTTACCTGTTACGAAAATGGCCAACGCGATCCGCGCGCTGGCGATGGATGCGGTCCAGAAAGCCAATTCCGGACATCCGGGCATGCCGATGGGTATGGCGGATATTGCCGTTGCGCTGTGGGCCGGACATTACCGGCATAATCCGGCCAATCCGGGATGGTTCAATCGTGACCGCTTCGTTTTGTCCAACGGACATGGCTCGATGTTGCAGTATGCGCTGCTGCATCTGACAGGTTACGATCTTTCCATGGACGATATCCGCCAGTTCCGCCAGTTCCATTCCAAAACGCCGGGTCATCCGGAAGTGCATGTCACGCCCGGTGTCGATACGACGACTGGCCCGTTGGGACAGGGGATTTCCAATGCGGTCGGTATGGCGCTGGCTGAAAAGTTGCTGGCTGCCGAATTCA
This sequence comes from Oxalobacter paeniformigenes, assembly GCF_027158465.1. NCBI lineage: Bacteria > Pseudomonadati > Pseudomonadota > Betaproteobacteria > Burkholderiales > Oxalobacteraceae > Oxalobacter > Oxalobacter paeniformigenes. Next base: position 9,029 of record NZ_JAMKYL010000012.1, on the reverse strand, counting down.
ACAAGCCGGGTTTTGATATCGTCGATCACTATACGTATGTCTTTCTGGGCGACGGTTGCCTGATGGAAGGTATTTCGCACGAATCCTGTTCGCTGGCCGGTACCTGGAAGCTGAACAAGCTGATCGCGCTGTACGACGACAACGGTATTTCGATCGACGGGAATGTCAGGGGCTGGTTCACGGACGATACACCGGGCCGGTTCGAGGCTTATGGCTGGAATGTCATCCGGAATGTGGACGGTCATGATGTGGCGGCTGTCGATGCCGCGATCACAGCGGCCAAACGCTCCGACAAGCCGACGCTGATCTGTTGCAAGACGGTGATCGGCAAGGGTTCGCCCAACAAGGCCGGTCTGAACAAGGCGCATGGTTCTCCGTTGGGTGACGATGAAATCGCTGCGACGCGCAAGGCGCTCGGATGGGAGTATCCGCCGTTCGTCATTCCGGAAGATGTATATGCCGCATGGGATGCGCGCCAGAAAGGGCGTGAAGCCGAGGCGGCATGGAACGATTTGTTCGCACGCTATCGTGCGCAGTATCCGCAGGAAGCCGGTGAGTTCTCGCGCCGTATCGCTGGCGAATTGCCTGCCGGTTTCGATGATGTCGTCGATCGTTATGTCGCCGATTGTGTCGCACGCAAGGAAACGATCGCCACCCGCAAGGCCAGCCAGAACGCCATCGATGCGCTTGCTCCGAATTTGCCGGAATTTTTGGGCGGTTCTGCCGATCTGACCGGTTCGAACCTGACGAACTGGAAAGGTTGTGTGACTGTCCGCGAAGGCAACAGCGGCAATTACATCAGCTATGGCGTTCGTGAGTTCGGCATGGCGGCGATCATGAACGGTATCGTGTTGCATGGCGGTTTCATTCCGTTCGGCGGAACGTTTTTGACGTTCTCGGACTATTGCCGCAATGCGATCAGAATGTCGGCACTCATGCAGATCGGAACGATTTACGTATTCACCCATGATTCCATCGGCGTCGGCGAGGACGGCCCGACGCATCAGCCGGTCGAACAGATCGCCAGCATGCGGCTGATCCCCGGGTTGGAAAACTGGCGGCCTTGCGATACGGTGGAAACGGCGGTGGCCTGGGGACAGGCCGTCAGGAACCGCAAGATTCCGAGCGTGCTGGTGTTGTCCCGCCAGAATCTGCCGTATTTCGAAAGAACGCAGGATCAGATCGCCGGTATCGCCAAAGGCGCTTACGTGCTGAAGGATGCGGCCGATGCCCGTGCTGTTCTGATCGCGACCGGCTCGGAAGTGCAGTTGGCCATGCAGGCGGCGGAAGCGCTGGCACAGAAAAATATCGCCGTTCGTGTGGTATCCATGCCTTCGACGGATGTGTTCGACAAACAGGATGCCGCCTATCGCGACAGTGTCTTGCCGTCTGGATTGCCGCGTGTCGCGATCGAAGCGGCTGCGTCGGATTACTGGCGGAAATATGTCGGTCTTGACGGCGATGTTATCGGCATGACAAGTTTTGGCGAGTCCGCTCCGGCAGGCAAGCTGTTCAGCCATTTCGGTTTTACGGTGGACAATGTGGTTTCCAGAGTCGAAGCTGTATTGGGCAAGTGATGATATGCGGTACGGACCGGTATGAAGGTCCGTACCTTTTGACAGGTTTTTTTATACATTCAGGAGTGAATTTATGGCTATTCGCGTGGCAATCAATGGTTACGGCCGTATCGGAAGAAACGTTCTTCGCGCACATTATGAATACGGCAAGCGTCATGATATCGAAATTGTCGCCATCAACAATCCAGGCGAAATTGATACGATCGCTCTGTTGACCAGATACGATACGGCGCATGGCAAATTCCCGGCCGAAGTGTCTGTCGAAGGCAACGAGCTGATTGTCAATGGCGACCGGATCCGTGTCACCGGTGAACGCGATCCAGAAAATCTGCCCTGGAAGGAACTGGGTGTCGATATCGTCATGGAATGTACCGGTATCTTCACGTCCAAGGCCGCCGCTTCGGCCCATTTGCGTGCCGGTGCCAAGAAGGTGATCATTTCGGCTCCGGGTGGCAAGGATGTGGATGCCACAGTCGTATATGGCGTCAACCAGCATGTGCTGAAAGCATCGGATACGGTCATTTCGAATGCATCGTGCACGACGAACTGTCTGGCACCGGTGGCGCTGGCACTGAATGAAGGTCTGGGTATCGTTGACGGTCTGATGACGACGGTGCACTCCTATACCAACGATCAGGTATTGACGGACGTGTATCACCGCGATCCGAGACGTGCACGTGCCGCAGGGCTGAACATCATTCCGACCCGTACCGGTGCAGCCGCTGCTGTCGGTCTGGTGCTGCCGGAACTGAACGGCAAGCTCGACGGTTTTGCCATGCGTGTTCCGACCATCAATGTTTCTGTGGTCGATCTGACGTTCAATGCGGCACGCAAGACGACTGTCGAGGAAGTCAACGAAGTGGTCAAAAAGGCATCCGAAGGCAAGCTCAAGGGAATTCTTGACTACAACGTCGAACCGCTGGTTTCCTCGGATTTCAACCACATTCCGGCTTCCAGCATTTTCGATGCCACGCAGACTCGTGTCGTTGACGGTTCCCTGGTCAAGATTTTGTCCTGGTACGATAATGAATGGGGTTTCAGCTGCCGTATGCTGGATACGGCAACGGCGCTGTGGAATGCGAAGTAAGTGCTATCCCGCGGGTATGAAGGCGCTCTCTGGCAGGGCGCCTTTTCTGTATGGGGGTGCGTTTTTCGCATGACAAAGGGAGTGTGGTTTTATTGAATATGGAGGAGTGATGGTTACCAGAGAAGATGTATTGTCCGCTTTTCAGTTCCGGCATGCCACGAAAAAGTTCGATGCCACGAAAAAGATCAGCGATCAGGATTTTCAGGTGATTCTGGAAGCGGGACGGCTTTCTCCCAGTTCATTCGGTTTCGAGCCATGGCGGTTTGTGGTGATACAGAATGCCCAGTTGCGTGACGAACTGAAAACGGTGACATGGGGCGCGCAGGGACAGTTGCCGACGGCCAGTCATTATGTCGCCATTTTGTGCCTGAAAGACGGCATGCGCTACGATTCGACGCATGTGACCCGGATGATGCGCGATGTGCAGCATCTTTCTCCGGAAATGATGGAAAAGAAACGGGAACGTTTCCGCGCTTTCCAGAAGGAAAACGGTATTCTGGATTCTTCCAGAACGCTTTTTGACTGGGCGGTCAAGCAGGCTTATATCGCGCTGGGCAATATGATGACGGCGGCGGCATTGCTGGGTATCGATTCGTGTGCGATCGAGGGCGGCAACATGTCGGCCATCGAAAAAATATTGTCCGAACGCGGTCTGCTCGATAACGGCCGTTATGGTCTTGGGGTCATGGTGGCTTTCGGTTACCGTATCGCCGAGCCGGCTCCCAAAACGAGACAGTCGGCAGACGACGTCGTGGTCTGGGTTCGCTAGCAGGAATAGGGCAGTGCCCTGCCGGGACACTGCCCTTTGCGTTACAGGACGTAACGTGAGAGGTCTTCGTCGGCTGACAGGGCATCCAGCCGTTCGTTGACGTAGTTTTTGTCGATGGTCAGGGTACCGTTGTAGTTGACGGCAGTGAATGATATTTCTTCCAGCAATCTTTCCATGACGGTATAGAGCCGGCGTGCGCCGATGTTTTCCGTCCGTTCGTTGACGGAGTGGGAAATTTCGGCAAGTCGCCGGATGGCGTCTTCACTGAATTCCAGTTGCATGCCTTCCGTCGCCAGCAGTGCCTTGTACTGGGAAATGAGGCTGGCTTCGGTGCTGGTCAGGATCTGTTCGAAGTCTTCGATGGAGAGCGATTCCAGTTCGACACGGATCGGGAAACGGCCTTGCAGTTCCGGTATCAGGTCGGATGGTTTGGAGAGCTGGAAAGCGCCTGATGCGATGAACAGGATATGGTCGGTTTTGATCATGCCGTATTTGGTGTTGACGGTCGTTCCCTCGACAAGCGGCAACAGGTCTCGCTGGACACCGGCACGCGATACGTCGGCGCCGCCGATTTCCGAACGTGAAGCGATCTTGTCGATTTCGTCCAGAAAGACGATGCCATTTTGTTCAACGTTGGTGATGGCTTTCTGGCGCAAGTCGTCCTCGTTGATCAGTTTGGCTGCTTCTTCCTCGATCATCAGCTTGATGGCTTCACGGATTTTGACCTTGCGGTTTTTCTTGCGTCCACCGCCGAGTCCCGAAAACATGGATTTGATCTGTTCGGTCATTTCTTCCATGCCGGGAGGCGCCATGATTTCCATGTGCGGACCGGCATCGGCGACTTCGATTTCGATTTCCCTGTCATCCAGAGAGCCTTCACGCAGTTTCTTGCGGAAGACCTGACGGGTATTGTCACCCGATGCGGTTTGCGGATCGTTGGACGAAAATCCGAAATCGCGTGGGGGCGGTACCAGAATGTTCAGAACCCGTTCTTCCGCTGCATCGACGGCTTTGGAGCGTACCTTGACCATTTCGGCTTCACGGGTTTGCTTGATGCCGATATCCACCAGATCGCGGATGATGGTGTCGACATCGCGGCCAACGTAGCCGACTTCCGTGAATTTGGTCGCTTCGATCTTGATGAACGGTGCATCGGCCAGTCTCGCCAGACGGCGCGCGATTTCGGTTTTGCCGACACCGGTCGGTCCGATCATCAGAATGTTTTTCGGGGTGATTTCATGCCGGAGTGGTTCGGCGACTTGCTGACGGCGCCAGCGGTTACGCAATGCAACCGCAACGGCACGTTTGGCTTTGGATTGTCCGACGACATGTTTGTCCAGTTCGGTGACGATCTCTTGGGGAGTCAGGTTCATGATGGGTTCGTTCGGAAAAAATAAGAAATGAAATCTGGAATACTCAATCCAGCGTTTCGATGATATGGGACTGGTTGGTATAGATACAGAGGTCACCGGCGATCGCCAGCGATTTTCTGACGATTTCTTCCGGCGAAAGTTCTGTATCGCGTTGCAGTGCCAGTGCAGCAGCTTGTGCGTATGGGCCGCCGGAGCCGATTGCGCCTACGCCTTCTTCCGGTTCCAGTACGTCGCCGTTTCCGGTGATGACAAGGGTCGATTCACGGTCCGCAACGAGAAGCATGGCTTCCAGACGGCGCAGCATGCGGTCGGTTCGCCAGTCCTTGGCCAGTTCGACCGAGGAACGCAACAGGTTGCCCTGGTGTTTTTCCAGTTTGGCTTCAAAGCGCTCGATCAGGGTGAACGCGTCGGCCGTGCCGCCGGCGAATCCGGCAAGCACACGTCCGTTGTAGAGTTTTCGGACTTTTCTTGCGGTCCCCTTGATGACGATATTGCCGAGGGTGACCTGTCCGTCGCCACCCAGTGCGACGCGGTTGCCGCGACGGACCGATACAATGGTTGTCCCGTGAAATTGTTCCATATGGTTTCCTATATCAAGTCGGACCTGAACCGGCAAAGCGGGTCGTTCCGGTATCTTTTGCCGAAGATGGGGGCGGACTTGCCGATTGCAAGTGTCACCCATTTGTTCAGGGTACTAGTTTACCCTGAACAGGGGCGTATGGGTTTCGCTTCGCACTGTTATAATGGCAGCCCCTGATGATTTCGGAATGTATGCGGTATGTCGAAGGATGCTTTTGCTGCATTGAATGCGCAGCAGTATGAAGCGGTGCATTATATGGATGGCCCTTGTCTTGTGCTGGCTGGCGCCGGCTCGGGCAAGACCCGTGTCATTACGCAGAAAATCGCCTACATGATCGGCAGCGGCCAGTATGAGGCACGGCATATTGCGGCGCTGACTTTTACCAACAAGGCTGCGGCCGAAATGCAGGAGCGGATTTCGCACCTGCTGGCGGAACCGTCACAAGCGTCCCAGCTGACGATTTCGACGTTTCATTCGCTTGGTGTGAAAATCCTGCGCCAGGAAGCCGCTGAACTGAATCTGAAAGACCGTTTCTCGATTCTGGACAGTGATGATTGTTTCTCGCTGGTGCAGGATTTTGCCGTGACGACTGACAAGCAGGTGATCCGCCGTATTCAGGGGGCGATTTCGCTCTGGAAAAATGCAATGGTCGAACCGGAGGCTGCGCTGAAAAATGCGATGGATGATGATGAGGCGCAGGCTGCACGGATATACCGGAATTATGTGGCGACGCTTTCGGCCTATCAGGCGGTGGATTTCGACGATTTGATCCGTTTGCCGGTCGAGCTGTTCCGATCCAATGACAAGGTGCGTGAAAAATGGCAGAGACGTTTGCGTTATCTGCTGGTCGATGAATATCAGGATACCAATACCTGCCAGTATGAGCTGGTGAAACTTTTGGTGACGGGACTCGGCAAAAAGCCGATGTTTACGGCGGTCGGCGATGACGATCAGGCGATTTACGCATGGCGGGGTGCGACGATCGAGAATCTGAGAACCTTGCAAAAGGACTTCAGCGATTTGAAGGTGATCCGGCTGGAACAGAATTACCGCTCGTCCATGCGGATATTACAGGCGGCCAATTCGGTGATCGGTAACAATCCCAAATTGTTCGAGAAAACATTGTGGTCCGACCTCGGTCTGGGTGATCCGGTCAGGACGCTGGCGATGTCCGATGAAGAACAGGAAGCCGAACGGGTTGTCATGATATTGTCGGCGCAAAAATTCGAGCGTCACGCACGATATTCCGATTTCGCGATCTTGTACCGCGGCAATTATCAGGCGCGTCTGTTCGAAACGATGTTAAGGCGTGAGAATATTCCCTATACCATTTCCGGCGGACAAAGTTTTTTTTCGCGTGCCGAAATTCGCGATATCGTCAGTTATTTGCGCCTGATCGCCAATCTCGATGACGATCCGGCATTCATTCGCGCCGTGACGACGCCACGGCGCGGCGTGGGCCAATCGACGCTGGAAACGCTGGGTGCGCTGGCCGGACAGTGGCAATGTTCGCTTTTCGAAGCGGTATACAAGGGCGGTCTGGAAGCCAAACTGGCGCCGCGACAGCTTCGGCCGTTACGCGAGTTCTGCGATTTCATCAACGGTATCGAGGAACGGGCAAGCCGTCCTGGGGCGTCCGGCAAGGGCGAGAATGCCGCCGCGTTGCTGGATGAGCTGATGAAGGAAATTGCTTACGAGACGTATCTCTACGACAATTTCGATGAGCGGACCGCAAAAAACAAATGGCAGAATGTGCTGGAGTTCACGAACTGGCTCAAGGAAAAAAGCCAGGGCGGGAAGTACGAGGACGGGCCGGAGAAGAATCTGCTGGAATTGACGCAGATGGTTGCCTTGATGACGATGCTCGAAGGCAAGGACGAAGAGCAGGATGCCGTGCATCTTTCGACATTGCATGCTGCCAAGGGACTGGAGTTTCCGCATGTTTTTCTGGTCGGTGTCGAGGAGGGCATTTTGCCGCATCTCGGTGATCCCGATACGCCGTCCGAACAGCTGGCCACCCGGATTCAGGAAGAGCGGCGGCTTATGTATGTGGGTATTACCCGTGCACAACGGACATTGCATGTTTCTTGGTGCAAGAAACGGAAAAAGGCGCGGGAAACCGTACAATGTGAGCCATCGCGGTTTATCGCGGAAATGAAACTGGATGAGGGGATCGCTGTGCCGAAAGCGTCCGAAGTATTGACGCCGAAAGAAAGGCTGGCCAGACTCAAGGCCATGTTGCAGAAAACGGAATAGGTGAAAGAAGCTGGGTGTGGTATGAAGGGCGCATTCGTAAGGAAGAACCATGGAAGAACGACTGATCGATCTTGAAATACGTATTACAAGACAGGAAGATATGATCGATGAACTGAACAAGACGGTTTATCAGCAACAGTTGAAAATCGACGGTTTCGAGGCGGTTCTCAAGGAAATGGCCCGCAGGATCATCGAGCTGGAAAGCGACAAGCCGCTTAACGAGAGGCCACCTCATTATTAATCATTTGCCGGCAGGTTAGTTGTTATGACGACAGAACAGGAAAAATTGCTGTATGCAAAAATCAATCTGGAAACTGCACAGATATCCTGGAAGGAACTTGAACGTTTTTTTGCGGGTGGACGGGTCATTTCCGTGGAAGACCATGTCGATATGATCCGCGTGGCGCAGCTGATGGCTTCCGACGATGTCAAGGCGATTTCCGGAATGCTGGAGAAAAAGGAAATCGGCAAGGTGACGGATGAGCAGGCGCAGATATGGTCGGATTCCGATGCATTGTTGTGGGCGGTCGTGGTCAGACCCTGGATTCTCGTTCAGCAACGCAGAAGCTGAATGATGGTGCCCGTCGTTCGGGATGGTATTTTTCAATTGCAGGCAATCATGAGTATTCGGTTAATTGTCGGGCTGGGAAATCCCGGGCCTGAATATGAGCAGACACGTCACAATGCCGGTTTCTGGGTGGTGGACAATCTGGAGAACGGTTTTCACGGGAACGGTTGGCAAAAGGAAGCGAAATTTTCCGCCCTGGTTTCACGGGCGAAAATCGGCGGGCATGATGTCTGGCTGATGAAGCCTCAGACTTTCATGAACCGATCGGGGCTGGCTGTCGGTGCCATGGCACGTTTTTTCAGGATCGCGCCGGAAGAGATTCTGGTCGTTCATGATGAACTCGATATTTCACCCGGACAGGCAAAGCTCAAACGTTCAGGCTCGACAGGCGGTCACAATGGTCTGAAAGATATTGCATCGGCACTGGGGACACAGGATTTCTGGCGTTTGCGTATCGGTATCGGACATCCGCGTTCGCTGAATCTGAAATCGCCTGTGATCGACTATGTGCTGCAGCGTCCCAGACGGGAAGACATGGGCGGGATCGAGGATGCGATGGCACGTGCGATACAGATCGTGCCGATGTTGTGCGAAGGGCAGTTTGACAAGGCAATGAAGGAATTGCATACCGTCCGCTGACGATAGGTGGATGCCAATAAAAAAACCGCCGGTTATGGCGGTTTTTTTATTGTATGGCGAATCGACTGTCAGTGATACATTTCATTGAGCAACGACATGACAGAGTCGCCGGTATTGATCCGTTTCAGGGTTTCGGCCAGCAGTTCTGCACAGGAAATCTGGCGAATCTTCGAACACTGG
>NZ_JAMKYL010000011.1:0-15080 GCF_027158465.1 Oxalobacter paeniformigenes | reverse complement strand
GCTGCCGAAAAAAACATCATCCGTTTTCTGACAGTCAAGCACGGCAAGGAAGACTTCTTCACCGTCAATACCGACAGCATCCGCCAGACCATCGAAAGCACAACTGGAACCATGCGCCTGCTGATTTCCTGTATTGCACTGATTTCGCTGGTTGTCGGCGGCATTGGCGTCATGAACATCATGCTGGTTTCAGTGACGGAACGAACCCGCGAAATCGGTATCCGGATGGCTGTCGGGGCTCGCAGAAGCAGCGTATTGCAACAATTCCTGATCGAAGCCGTCCTGATCTGCATCATCGGTGGTCTCATCGGCATACTGTTCGCCTTTGGCATCGGGCTGTTTTTCAGCATGTTCGTCCAGACATTTACCCTGTCCTATTCCGCTGCCTCGATTATTCTGGCTCTGGTCTGTTCAACCCTGATTGGCGTCATTTTCGGCTACATCCCAGCACGTAACGCCTCTCGCCTCAATCCGGTGGATGCCTTATGCGACTGATTCCCTCGATCCTGTTATGCCTTGCCGTTGCAGGCTGTGCCACACAAACCGCAACGATCCCCGATACCGGAATCATTCCGCAGCAAACCATCGCCGCCGGATTCCGTGTCGACCACGAATGGTGGAAAGCCTACGGGGATGACACGCTCAACCATATCGTCGAACTGGCGCTTTTGAACAATACCGACCTGAAAAAAAGCGCCATCACGATGAACAAGGCCTTGTATGAAGCCAATTTGCTCGGTCAGGAACTCGTTCCCGAATTTTCAGGCGTGACCGGTGCCTCATCCACAACGAACACCAAGGCCGGTCAGACAACGCACAATTACATGGCCGAACTGGGCGTCAGTTATGAACTGGACTTGTGGCGGAAACTGAGCAATGCCGCCTCTGCCCAGGAATGGGAATACTATGCCACCCGCGAAGACCTTGAAACGGTACGACTGACCCTGATCAATAACGTCGTCGACTGCTATTTCCATCTGGTCTATCTGAATCAGGCCATCGCGCTGACCGAAGAAAACATCCGGTTTTACACTGAACTTTTGCAGATCATCAACAACAAATATACTGCCGGAAAAGTGGACTCGCTGGAACCATTGACTGCTGAACAATCCCTGCTGGCTTCCAAAAACAGCCTCATGACGCTTGAAACCAGTCGAAAAACCATCGAACAGACTCTGCGCAACCTCATGAATCTGAGACCTGAAGACCGGCTCGACATCGCATCCGCCGACATTCTCACCATTCCGCTGACCCACGTCGATCTGAATGTGCCGGTCGCCGCACTGGGACTCAGACCGGACGTCAAGGCCGCCGAATACCGGATACAGTCTGCATTCCTTGACTGGGAATCAGTCAAGGCCAGCGTATATCCCAGTGTCACGATCGGAAGTACCCTGAGTGTCTCGTCCGACCAGTCCAGCAGCATGTTCAACATCCCGTTTCTGGCCGGTACCGTACAGATCAATCTGCCGTTTCTGCAATGGAACAAGATCAAATGGAACATCAAGATTTCGGAAGCAGATTTTGAAAACGCCAAACTGAATCTGGTTTCCGCAGTCAACACGGCACTGAACGAAGTGGATACCTATTACTATTCCTACCGGAAGTCTCTTTCCCTGCTTGAAAACGTCAACCGCAAATACGATACAGATGCACAAATCAGTCTTTACAATCAGCGACGTTATGAAGCCGGTTCCTACGAACTGAAAGAATGGCTGGATGCGAAATGCGTGGAAAACCAGTCACGGCTGACCCTGCTGGAAACCAAATACAATACGATCAATTACGAAAATGCCATCTACAAGGCACTGGGCGCACGGCTGACCGGCAATCCGCAACCGCAGCAAGCCGTACCACAGGTGCCGGCCATATCGTCTGAACAACCCGCACAACCGGCACAAGCCTCCTGATCCCTGCAAAATGTCTCCGTCCTGATTGCGCAAGAACAAAATCAGGACGGAATTTGCCATATTCGATACAAACAGCCGTGCCTGCCCGACGGCTTTTGCTAAAATGTTCTTGTTCATGAACCGATAAAAACCGATCCCATGCGTACCGCGCGCGCCAACATGATTGAAAACCAGATCCGTGCCGGAGGTGTTCACCTCCAGAGCGTGTTCGATGCGCTGGACGCCATTTGCAGGGAAGATTTCGTACCATCATCCTGCCGCGCTTACGCTTATGCCGACATGGAAATCCCGTTGCCATGCAACGAAAACATGCTTGCACCGTTGACCGAAGCACGCATTTTGCAGGCAGCCGACATCCACCGTAACGACAATGTACTCGAAATCGGCAGCGGTTCCGGTTACATGGCAGCTCTTCTCTCACATGGTGCGCAACATGTCACGACCCTGGAAATCGAACCGTTGCTAGCCGAAATGGCAGCAAACAATCTGGCGCGATACGGTATCGGCAATGTCACCGTCATATGTGAAAACGGTTTTTTACCTGAACGCTGCGTACCTGAACATCCGTTTGACGTGATCGTATTGTCGGGCGCCGTTTCGGTCATGCCCGAATCGTTTGTCCGGCATTTGTCACCGAATGGCCGAATGTTGTTCTTTCTCGCAGAAAATTCATGTTGCAGGGCCTGTCTGTTACAGAAAATTCCGGACCATGAACCGGATATCAGGCTATTATTTGATACATTCGCAAAACCGTTGAGGGAGCAGCCTACGTATTCACGCTTCCGTTTTTGAACTGGATTGAATACCGTCCGATTATCTTGGAGCAAGCATGCACTACCGCCCTGTCCTATCCATTATTGCCGGTTGTCTTCTTACCGCCAATGTAATGGCCGCCGATCTCATGCAAACCTATATGGAAGCCCTGGCCAACGATCCACAATATGCCAGTGCCCGCGCCGCCCTGATGGCCGGTCAGGAAAAAAGCGTTCAGGGACTTTCCAGACTGTTGCCGAACCTGAGCGCATCCGGTGGTTATGGACGGAATTACATGGAAGATCTGGATTATTCGGAAAACAAATACACGATCGCCCTGACACAACCGATATTCAACTGGGCTGATTTCCAGAACTATGCCAACAGCAAACTCGAGGTTTCCATCAGCGAGGCACAATTCGCGCAAGCGCAACAGGATCTGATGGTACGCGTGGCACAGGCATACTTCGACATTCTGGCTGCTGAAGATGTCCTGACATTCGCACGTGCACAAAAAGCGGCGGTCAGCGAACAGCTCGAGCTGGCAAAACGCAGTTTTGAAGTCGGCACCGTCACCATCACCGATACGCATGAAGCCCAGGCACGTTACAACCTGGCGGAAGCAGATGAAATCGCCGCCATCAATGATCTTGAAGTCAAGCGCACAGCTCTGGAACAAATCATCGGTCATCCGCCAGGCATCCTTGATCCTCTCAAAAAGGACATCAAGCTCAGCGCACCGGAACCGAACGTGATGTCCAACTGGGTCAGTTCTGCCGAACAACAGAATTATCAGGTCATCCAGTACCGGCTTTCCCATGAAATGGCACGCCGCAACATCGAAATCAGCAAGGCGGGACATTATCCGACTGTCGATCTGGTCGCTTCGTACAATCATACCAATCGCGATCAATACATCATCGACAGCAATGGCGGCATTCGTGACTACAACACTTCCAAGATGGTCGGTATCCAGTGGAATATGCCGCTCTTTTCCGGTTTCGGCGTTACCAGCAAGGTCAAGGAATCCGTGGCGCTCGAAGACAAGGCACGCAACGATCTGGAAGCATCCAGACGCAATGCGGCGCAACAGGCACGGCAATCGTATCTCAGTGTCAATAGCGGTTTGTCGCAAGTCCGGGCGCTGGAGGCCGCGGAAGTCGCCAGCCTGTCATCTCTCGAGTCCAACAAGCTGGGTTATGAAGTCGGTGTGCGCATCAACATCGACGTGCTCAATGCCGAACAACAGGTTTTCATGACTCGCCGTGATCTCACACAAGCCCGGAACAATACCATCGTCCAGGGACTGCGCCTGAAACAGGCCGCCGGTATCCTCAACGAAGAAGATCTCAAACGGGTCAATCTGCTGTTGAAGAAATAGGAATCTTGCCATATCCTTTGAATTACCGTATAATTTCAAGTCTTGTAAGTTGTTCGGTTCAAGTGGCCGTGCAACCAATGGTGGAAGTAGCTCAGTTGGTAGAGTCCAGGATTGTGATTCCTGTTGTCGTGGGTTCGAGCCCCATCTTCCACCCCACCAGTCAAAAAAGCCCGAATGATGATCATTCGGGCTTTTGCTTTTACACCGTCGCTCCCGGAAACGACAATTCCGAAACCAGATCTTCCCTGTTCAGTCTATCGGACGACAGTTCACGCAAACGGCCGTCACACATCAGACAGATGCGCCTGTCGAAACTGATGACGTCCAGTTCATGCGTAACCAGCAACACCGTCGTACCACCGGCATGAATACGGTCCAATAACGACATCATCATCCTTGCAGACGCGACATCCAGATCGGCGGTCGGTTCATCGGCCACCAGTATTTTGGGAGAATTGATCAAGGCACGCGCAATCGCCGCACGGCGCCTCTCACCACCGGAAAGCTGTGACGGGTACATATCCCGCAAATGACCGATCCCGGCCGCATTCAACAAATAATCCGCCCGTCCAGTAATATCATCACGGCTGTTGACCGAAAGATAATAAGGCAACCTGACATTATCCATTACCGAAAAATTGTCCAGCAAACTGTTTCCCTGTGGGACATACCCGATCCATGTGTTACGCATCATGGACATCTTCCTGTCATCCAGTCCCGCAAGATGACGTCCCATCAGAACAATATCACCCTGTTGGGGAGTCAACAGCCCCGTCACCAGATTCAGCAAAGTCGTTTTGCCGCTCCCCGAACGACCGACAATCTGGACAAAATCCCTCTCTCCGACCTCAAGATTCACACCATCGACCGCAGTGAACCTTGTGTCTCCACGCTCAAAATACCGGGTCAATCCGTGGATTTTCAACACCATCAGATTCCTCTCAGCGCAAAAGAAATATCACTGCGGTTCAACCGCCAGACACAGTACAGACAGGAAAGCGGACCGATTGCTGCTGCGGCAATCAGACAAAGCAAACCCGTTATGCCAATTGAACCGGCAGAAGGCATCACAAAAGGTAATTTGACCAGCAATCCGATCAGCGTACTGAACGGAAACAACACCAACGCAGCAACACACAAACCACACAACGCACCAGCCACGCTGATCATGAGGGACTCCATCATCAAAATACGATGAATCTTCCCTCTGGACGCTCCAAAAATCCGCAACAAACTGAATTCCCGCTTCCGCTCGTTGACAATCATGGAAAAAACCAGCGCCATCACACCCAGCGCCGTCACCCACAGCAAACCGGCCATACCGTAAGCCACATATGAAAAAGCGTTCAGACGCAACGCGATTTCACTGAACATGTTTTTCGTCATGACCATATCCAGGTTATAGATAGCGGCATAGCGGAACAGGATGTCATTGGCGACACGGCGAGGATCGAAACCTGGCTTGACATGGACCATCATGGTCGAAACGACAGGATGATTTTCCTTTACCGCAAAAAGCGGTGCAATTTCCAGTTTGGAAATCATTTGACGCGCCGTTTCATGCGTCACGAAAACCGATGTATCGAATCCCATGCCGGTATTGTCCAGTCTGGCGGCGATACGGTACGGTTTGCCGAAAAACGTAATACGTTCTCCCACCTTGCCCGTCACTTTATGCCCGACAATCACCTCGTCTCCTTTCAACGCCATATGCAACGTCCCCTCGATCCATGGCTGGATAACCCTGTCGGACGCAGGATCGAAACCGATCAGTTGCACCGGAACGGAACAACATGCCGCCTGCAACGATGCGATGAAAATCTGTGATGAGACATTTTCGACACCCGGAAACGCGCGGATCTTTTCTTCCAGTGTCTGATCGAGATAGAACGTACCGGGTTCTCCGCGCAACAGTGCGCTTTGCAACTGCTTGTCGTACCCGTAAGGCACGACCATCAGATCGGCGCCAAGCCTTTCCGACATACTTTCCATACCGTTTCTTATGCATCCAGACAATACGGAACCGCAAAACAGGACGAAAGTGAATAACGCAACCACCAGAATCTGTCCCCAGGTTCTGAAAGGCTTGCGCCGGATATTCTCAAAAGCGATCCGGTTTGTCGTCAACGGTCTTTTCTTCATATCCGTGTTTCCGCCTATCATGACCGCACTGTGAAACCGGACGTATTTTTGCGCCACAAATACACCGTATTTCCGATCCCCGCCAATACAAGCAATACACCGATCACCAGCGTCGCAGGCAACATCCCCATACGGCACGGCATCACATCCGGATCACAAACGCCGATCAGAACCGTCGGAACGGCCATCGCCAACATGGCCGTCAGCATGACGACGATACCCAGCGCCTGCCGCGCGGCGACCGCTTGCATCACACCCAGCGAAATACCTTCACATGCGATCAGCACTCCCAATCCTGCGATCATTTGTGACGACCAATGGCATTTCATGGGAACCATGGTGCCTGAAACCAGTGTCAGCATGGCATGACACGGAGGCAACAGAAATTTCACGGTAACAGCCAGCAATACACCGAGTCCTGTCACGACAGATGCAACCAATATCCTGTTCCACATCCTTTTCCCCCCTAGATTCCATACAACTGTGAAACCGCAGCACGGTTTTCCTTGGATTCCGACCACTTCACGATGCGACCATGTTCCAGCACGATATGTCTTTCGGCATGAGCGGCCACTTCCAGCGAATGTGTGACCATAATGATTGAACTGCCTTCGTCATGAAGCTGCCGGAAAATATCCATGACGATTTCTTCATTTTCTCCATCGAGATTTCCGGTCGGTTCATCAGCCAGAATCAGTCTGGGATAATTGATCAATGCACGTGCGATGCAAACCCGCTGCTGTTCGCCACCTGAAAGCTGACTGGGCAAATGGCGCGCACGCTGGCCGAGTCCGACCCGTTCGAGCGCCGCCATCGCTTCACGCTCGTCGACCATGCTGTGGTAATACTGTGCCATCATCACGTTTTCCAGCGCCGTCAGATACGAAATCAAATGAAACTGCTGGAAAATCAGCCCGATCTTGTCACGCCGGATGGCAGTCAGCTCACGCATCGTGGCCGTCGTCACATCCTGACCGTCCAGAACGACTTTTCCGAAAGACGGTTTGTCCATGCAACCGATAATATTCATCAGTGTCGTCTTGCCGGAGCCGGATGGCCCCATGATCGCCAGCCACTCCCCTTCCCTAACGTTCAGATCGATCGCCGTCAGGGCGTTGACCATACCGTACACCATCGATACCTGTTGCAATTCGAGAATATGCTTTCCCATCCTCATTCACCTCGCAAAACAAGGGCAGGTTCGATCGACACCGCTCGCCGCACCGGTAACATGCATGCCAGCACTGTCACCACAACCGACAATGCAAGCGTCATGACAATCACGGATGGAATAACGGAAACCGAACGCCCGAATACACTGAAACTGACTGCAAGCGCAAAAAAATATCCGATGACACAACCCAGACATCCGCCGGCCACGCCCAATACAAGGCCGGTTCCCATAAATTCGGCAACGATCGTGCCGTTTTCAGCACCGACCGCCTTTTTCAGCCCGATTTCCTTACGCCTTTCCATTACCATCGCCATCATCGTTGTCGCCACGCATATCATGGTCAGCGACAACACGATGCCCGTGACCAGATAGACGAGAGCCTGCAATTTTTCCAGCACGACCGTTTCCGAATGCGTAATGCGTTTGACCAGACGCGGCACCAACGTCGGAAAATCCTGTCCGATTTGTTCCAGATATTGCGCCAGCACATCTCCGGTGGCGGCGACACTCAATTCCATAATCTGCATCTCATCGTTGCCGTTCATCAATTCGTTCAACAACGGCAACGCGACAAACAAAAAACCGTCTTCCTTGCCGCCTGTTTGTACAATGCCGGCAATCGTCAGTTTCAGCCTGAACCGTTCTCCATCCTGATCTTTTCCCGCCAAATCGACGACATCGCCCGGCTTGAGCAAAGCCATCCCGGCAACGTCGCGACCGATCAGTATTTCATCTTCATCGATCGGCAATCTTCCCGTAATCTGCCAGTAGGGACGCGTTTTCATGACCTGCGAAAAATCGGTGCCCGCAACCGTCAATGGCAAACGATTCATCGTCAGCGACTCATAACGCCAGGGTGCCGCACCTATCAGACGTTCTTCAGGAATCCGTCTCAAGGCTTCCGACACCGTCCGCGCCCCCAGAAAGGTCTTGCCTTCCGACGGCACGAAAATCATATTGGCGCCATAAGAGCGCAATTCTCGCCCCATTTGTTCCGGAATATCCCGATACACCGTCATCATGCCCATCAGTACAGCAGCGCCAATCGCGACAGCCAAGAATGCCGTCAACATCCTGCTCTTCTGTCGAACAAGCGAACTCGAGAGCATTTTGAAAAAAAGTGCCTGCTTTGCGGAAAACATCGTTTTTCACCTCACCTGCCATGCAAAACACGTGTCGGTTCCAGCGAGAGCAACATGCGCAACGCAGGCAAACTGCCGAAAACGGACACCGCTATCACGATCAGCACGATAATCGGAATCACCCAGACATTCAGTGCAATACTGACGCCGAACACGGTATGACCGACGATTTGCGCCAGTCCAAGGCCCGCGACGTAACCCAAAATTCCGCCGATCGACGACATGGCAAGCACTTCCGCCAGAACCAGAAACGATACCGCAGCATTCGTCGCACCGACCGCCTTCATCAAACCGATTTCCGTATTCCGTTCCATCACATTCATGGAAACCAGATTGGAAATCGCCAGCGCCGAACAGGCCAGACTCAACACCGTCAACAGCAACATCAGCAATTTGACCTTGCCCAGAATCACCCCTTCCGATTCCGAAACCTGCAAAAGCGGTTTGGCCTTCACATTTCCCAGCACTTCCTCGATCTGATAGGCAATCGCACTGATATAGGCCGTGCAATACCAGGTGTCCCATTCCTTGCGCGACAAGCTGTTCGGATCTTCGGCCGCACGACGCGACAATTCATTGTCAGGTGTAGTCAACGCACTCACTTCGACACGCTGCACCATACCGGCAAGACCTGTCATTTCCTGAACCAGCCGCAATGGAACGAATAACTGCTCATCTTCAGGCCCGCCACTGAAAAACGTGCCGCGCACTTTGACCCAGATATCACGCCGTCCGTCTGAAGATGCCACCCTCAGCCTGTCGCCGCGACTGATACGGAGCCGTTTCGCCAGTACGCTGCCGACCATGGCGCCATCCGGTACCGATTCGCTCGCCCATTCACCGGAAACATCCCACCAGGCTTTCATGTGGCGCATGCCTGTTTCGATCGTATCCCCCGTCGGTAACGAAAGACGCTTCTCGAACCATGTTCCCACCATTACGGCAGGAATACCCGATTCACCGACGCTAACCTCATGTTCCAGATATGGCACGAAATCGACGATATTGTTCGCCCAGAAAATGGTTTTCATTTTCCCCAGCTCATCCTCTGCGATGAACCGGTCCGTCACGCCCGCGCCACTGTCTATCCCGTAAAGCTCCCCCAGCAAGGACGCTCCACGCGGCACCACATTCAGGTTGGCGCCATAGGTTTTCAGCTCCTGACTGATTTTGCTCTCCACGTCCATGACGACATTGAGCATTGCTGTCGCAAGCGAGATCCCCAGCGCCATCGTCAGCGCGATCATCAACACCTTTCTTTTCTGACGCCGCAACGCACTCACCAGCATTCCGGAAAACATGTCTTACCCTCACTCAAAACGATGCACTTCCGCTTCCAGATCAGCCGTATCGATCACGATTTTTCCATCGGAGATTTCATGTGCAAGTGGTACAGGATTGCAGCCACCCGGCATACCGATCGTTCCGATATTCATGACGACATCACACAGAATGCACACCACCTGCCCATCACGCTCGTAATAACCACTCGGCCCGCAAATGTCGCATGCATCCAGCGCCACGCCGTATGCAGACTCACTTTTCCGGATGATGATGTAACGCATTTGCGTACCGTTTTCCGCCGTATAGGCAAAACGGTGCAAATGTCCGTCGTTGACGGTATCCAGTCCGATTTCGATTTTCCGTCCGCTGGCGGCCAGTTCGACGGGAGGCGACAATTCCACCGTCCGGTTCGCCATCCAGTTACATGCCGTCATGACGAATACTGCCAGAGCGACCGAAACCAGACCGGAAAAATTCCAACGCATCCTGTTCCTTACCTGTGCCTTTTTTTTACGAACGACTGCCGGATTTTCACCGGAAAACACAACTTTCCTGCACGACACGATGCTGTACACCGCGCTACAACCAACTGCCAGCAACAAGGCCCCGACAGGAACAAACTCGTATTCCAGCAAAAACAGCAATAACTCCATGAGGACATCCGACTGCATCAAAGCACTGCGCAACATCACGATCCTGAACAGCTGTATAAACTGCCACAAAGCGAAAAATGCCAGCCATAGCGATACCGTACGTCGCGCCTGTACCTGGGACATTCCGGATATCATCCGTGATACCACCCAGCCACCGGCCAGCGACAAGGCCAGAGCCAGCGCATAACCGATGGTCTTGAACAGCACTTCCGCATGGAAAGGATCATCAAAACCTACAGCGAATTCCGATGGATACAAAAACAGATCCGGCAATGCATACGACAAACATGCCGCCACTGCACAGAAATACACCCATCTGCCCGCACCTTCTTTTGATACACGACACACCACGGACTGCGAACGCGAGCAGAAAAACCATATACTTTCAGCCACCATCGCAACAGCCAGACAGGCAAGATTGAAATACTCACGAACAAAAAAATTTGTCGTCAGACGCAATACCGCAGCAAGCACTGCGATTGTCAACGCACACGAAAACGCACCGACGAACATGTGCTTTCGCCGTCCGTCATCCTGGTGCCCCCAGACTCCATATAGCCCACCTGACAGCACACAAGCCGGAAACAGCGCCATTACCACTTCAACAAGATACTGCAGCATACCTGTAACTGAAAAAGCATCCGTCGACTTTCACCTTCCGGCAAACATACAACGGCATAACGATCATCTGCTTACAAAAAATGCATGGAAGCGGTTTTACGCTTTCATGCATTTGCGCATTACCAGACTCTGGGCACGTAATTGAAATCCCAGCTGACTTCGATCGGCTTTTTCCAGAAACGGCCTGTCACGCCAGTCGCCTTGTCCACATGCAACAAATAACCCTGTTTTTCGGGATTGTCGATAATGAACGTCACCTTGTATTTACCGGGACCATCCAGTTTCACATTATTGCCGTAATGCGGTCCATCACTGGCACTCATCGGCATGAACGTACCCTTGATCGTCTTGCCGCCTTCTTTCGTAATCTCATATTTCACCGTCAGGTACGGTACAAAACTGCCTGCCTCGTAACCCAGCTGATTATCTTTTGCGGCCTTGATATCCGCCTCCAGATGCATGTCTGCTTTCGCTGCAGGCAGTCCGCCCATACCCAACGGCTCCATATCGACCGGCTGGAAATACACCGCCCCGATTTCCAATGGACCAACGACTTTTTCCGGACCAATCGGAAATTCCTCAAATTCGGCGGCCATCACCGACGGTGCAGCAGCAAATGAAGCTCCGGCCAGAGCAAAAATCGCGAGTTTTTTAGCAAGACTACCTGTATTCATATCGTTCTCCAATAAACGTTCTGTCTGTGTGACAATGTCAAAAATTGATCTGAACAAAAAGTACCATCCAAATGAGAATGATAATGAGAATCTATCGCATTTAAAATGCAGTGTCAAATCCGTTGCCACAAAGAAAAAGTGCCTGTGCTTTACACACAGGCACTTTTGACAGCCGAACCTCGTCTGGCAATCTCTTGCCGTCAAGCGAAGGATATATCAGTCACCCCGTTTATATCTCCTTGTGGAAGGCAGCCAGCTTTCGCGATACCAGTCTGTTTTGCAGGGTCACATATTCCGGCAGCCCATTCCGGCAAGGTGGAAAATTCTCGCCCTGAATCAGTGGATACAAATACTGTTTGCATTCTTCCGTAACACCGAATCCATCCTCGCTGATAAAACCTTGAGGCATCAGTTTTTCGACATTGGCGACATCTTTCAGATCAGCCTTCCCGATCCTGTAACGATAGGGAACATCACTTAACCGCTCGATCGTCGGCATCACGGAATTATGTCCCTGCAATGCCAGTTCAACGGCTGCACATCCCAGTTCATAGGCCTGTTCCACATCGATAGCCGACGCGATATGGCGTGCCGAACGTTGCAGATAATTGGCAACAGCCCAATGAAACGGATGTCCGAGTTTTGCGCGTATCAGGTTGGCGATCACCGGTGCTGCACCGCCAAGATGGGCATGTCCAAACGCATCGCGCGCACCCTGATCGGAAAGAAAACGGCCATCCGGATAGCGGCAACCTTCCGAAACGACAACCGTACAGTATCCAAAACGCCGCACATTTTCATCGACTTGTGAAAGAAACGCCTTTTCATCGAAAGGTCGTTCCGGAAACAGTACGACAACCGGAATTCCTTGATCCGCTACCAGCCCACCTGCAGCGGCAATCCAGCCTGCATGACGCCCCATGACTTCCAGCACGAATACGCGTGTCGATGTCCTGCACATCGAACGAACATCCAGTGACGCTTCCAATGTCGAAATCGCAATATATTTCGCTACTGATCCGAAACCGGGACAACAATCCGTCAGCGGTAAATCATTGTCGATCGTTTTCGGGATATGAATGGCCTGAACGGGATATCCCATCAAAGTCGAAAAACGGGATATCTTGTAACAAGTATCAGCAGAATCACCTCCGCCGTTATAAAAGAAATAGCCGATATCGTGTGCCTTGAATACATCAAGCAAACGTTCAAACTCGCCCCTGTCTTTTTCAGGATCGGCAAGTTTATAGCGGCATGAACCAAACGCGCCACCTGGTGTGTAACGCAAAGCCGCGATATCTTCCCGTGTTTCATGTCCAGTATCTATCAATTCTTCCGTCAGTGCACCGACAATACCGTTTTTACCGGCGAAAACCGTTCCGATCTTGTCCGGATATTTGCGCGCAGTCTCGATAACACCGCATGCCGAAGCATTGATTACCGCTGTCACACCGCCGGATTGTGCATAAAAAGCATTCCTGACCATCCTTCCCCTCCATCACCACATCATTTTCCCTGTAGCAGATCAGCATATTGTGTATTTTTCGAGCACACATTGCCTGAACCACCAGTTAGGCCGTGTAATCCATCAATCCATACAAAATGATTTAAAATTTCCATATTTCAAGGAAAACAACGGCAAATCCATCTCTGTGTATTTCATGACCCTCGCGCCGCGACCTCACAAAAAACCCGAACTACCATCCCGAAACGGAGTCACCGCCAGCCAGGTATCCTTGCCGAAAGGTACATGGCAGACCTATGAAGATTTTCTTGCCGAAAGGTTTCCTGCTCTCACGAAAACCGAATGGCATCAACGTATTATAGAAGGTGATGTACTCGACTCAAATGGCGAGCCTCTTTTGCCTGAGAGTACCTACCGCCCCGGTCAGACACTCTATTATTACCGTTATATCGCCAATGAAACACCCATCCCGTTTCAGGAAACCATCTTGTATCAGGATGAATGGATCGTCGTTGCTGACAAGCCGCATTTTCTTCCTGTCACGCCTTCGGGACGTTACCTGCAAGAAACCTTGCTGGTCAGGCTTCGGCGAAAGCTCGGGATCGACACACTGACGCCGATGCATCGCATTGATCGTGAAACGGCAGGACTTGTCCTTTTTTCCGTCAAACCTGAAAGCAGAGACCGCTATCAGCGTCTGTTCAGAGAAAACTTCGTCAGCAAACATTACGAAGCAATCGCACCATACCGAATGGATATCGCGCTGCCGTTACGCTACAAAAGCCGCATCGTCCAGAGTGATGCCTTCATGCGTATGGAAACCGTCGAAGGGAAACACAATGCTGAAACTGAAATCCGCCTTCTTCGACAATCCGATGGCTTCGCCCATTATCATCTGAAACCAGTTACAGGTCGAAAACATCAGCTTCGTATTCAGCTGTGTACGCTTGGCATCCCCATCGTCAACGACCGGATCTATCCTGTCCATTATCCGGAAGCGCTTACACAGGCAATGCAAGAAGAAGAATACCGTCATCCCTTGCAACTTGTTGCCAAATCCATCCGGTTTACCGACCCATTCACCGGAGAAACACGCCACTTTGAAAGTGAATATTCTGTCGATTTCGGTTCGGTCATGCACATATGATCGCGCCACACCCTCCAGTACATCATGAAAAAACAACCTGTACCTGTCAACAAACACCGATTTCCCGAAGTCACATTGTCAGAATTTCGCGGCATATTGTATATGCACCTCGGTACCGACTGGATACAGGGTGCAATGCGACTGGCAAAACCCAATACCATCGTACTGGATTATGTCCAGCACATGATGATGTGGATGCTGTTCAGACATACGGCAAAACATATCGTACAACTCGGACTGGGCAGCGCCGCACTGACAAAATTTTGCTACCACAACTTTCCGGAAGCAAAAGTTACTGCAGTCGAGTTTAATCCCAACGTGATCAATATCTGCAGAAGCACCTTTCATCTGCCTCCGGACGACAATCGACTGACCGTACTGGAAGCAGATGCCGCTCTGTATATCGAATCCATGAAACGCCGCAAAGCTATCGATGTACTCCAGATCGACCTGTACGATGAAAATGCTGCCGCACCGGTTTTCGACTCACTGGAGTTTTACCAAAGCTGTGCCGACGCTCTGACACCAGACGGCATGATGACCGTCAACATATTCGGCGATGCTTCAGACAGACAAAAAAGTATCAGGGCCATGCAAGACTGTTTCGAATCCGTTATCTGGACAATCGTGGAAGAAGAACAGAACATGGTAGTACTCTGTGGCAATTCGCTTGAAGCGGTCCTTTTCGACGAATTGAAAAAGCGCAGCGAACAAATCAGAAAAACTTATGGCCT
>NZ_JAMKYL010000010.1:0-24964 GCF_027158465.1 Oxalobacter paeniformigenes | reverse complement strand
TCACCCGCGCACTGATCGATTACGACATCGGTCTGAAACCGGCCTTGTCCAAGGCTGGCTTCGTCACCCGTGACGCACGCGAAGTCGAACGTAAGAAAGTCGGCCTGCGCAAGGCACGTCGTGCAAAACAGTTCTCCAAACGTTAATCCATTTCATACAATACCGAACGGATATTGTAAATGGCTGTTTCATGAAGTCGTCCGGCATTGCCGGGCGGCTTTTTTTCTGTATGCAGTAACCGGGCAAAATACCGGTATTCCCGCTAAAATAGGCGGCATGTTTCTGTCAACTTCTTCTGTGAGGCTATCATGATCAAAGTCGGCATCGTCGGCGGCACAGGTTACACCGGCGTCGAACTTCTGCGTATTCTTTCCGCACACCCGAATGTCAAACTGACGGCCATTACATCACGGGGCGACAAGGGCACACACGTCGCCGATATGTTTCCGTCATTGCGTGGCATTGTCGATCTGTCCTTCACCTCGCCGGAGGAATCGGCGCTGAATGACTGCGATGTCGTCTTTTTCGCCACACCGCACGGCGTTGCCATGTCACACGCCAGGGAATTGCTTGCACACCATGTCAAAATCATTGATCTCGCAGCAGACTTCCGTCTGAAAGACACGGCTGAATTCGAAAAATGGTACGGCATGCCACACGCATGCCCGGATATTCTGACCGAAGCGATTTACGGTCTGGTTGAAGTCAATCGTGATGCCATCCGGAACGCACGTGTAATCGGCCTGCCGGGCTGCTATCCCACATCGGTCCAGCTGGGTTTTGCGCCGCTTTTGAGCCAGGACAAACCACTGGTTGACGAATCGAGACTCATCGCAGACTGCAAATCCGGCGTTTCGGGTGCAGGTCGCCGCGCTTCTGTCGGATCACTTTTTGCGGAATCGTCCGACAACTTCCATGCCTATGGTGTCAAGGGCCACCGCCATCTTCCTGAAATCGTCCAGGGACTGAAAGCCATCACCCGAAACACCCGTGAAATCGGCCTGACCTTCGTACCGCATCTGACCCCCATGATCCGCGGCATTCATTCCACGCTGTACGCAACCCTGCTTCCGGAATCGCGCGACACAGATTTCCAGAAACTGTATGAAACGCATTACCGTAACGATCCGTTTGTCGATGTACTGCCTGCAGGATCGCATCCTGAAACCCGTTCGGTCCGTGCATCGAACTACCTGCGTATCGCCGTACACCGTCCAGGCAACGGTAATACACTGGTCATCCTTGTCGTGGAAGACAATCTGGTCAAGGGAGCGGCCGGACAAGGCGTCCAGTGCATGAATCTGATGTTCGGACTGGATGAAACCACCGGTCTGAAGCAGGTTCCGGTATTGCCGTGACATGTTGCAAACACAAATCCCGCATCCTGTTTATAATGTGCCCATCTTTTCATTCCGGAGTAAATAATGAGTGACAATCAAGAAATGCCGGCACCGCTCATCTTCACCGACAGCGCCGCACGTAAAGTCGCTGAACTGATCGCCGAAGAAGGCAACCCCAACCTGAAATTGCGCGTGTTCGTCCAGGGCGGAGGCTGTTCCGGCTTCCAGTACGGCTTCACATTTGACGAAAACGCCCACGAAGACGACACGACCATGATGAAAAACGGTATCCAGCTGCTGATCGATCCCATGAGCTACCAGTACCTTGTCGGCGCCGAGATCGATTACAAGGAAGACCTTGACGGCGCACAGTTCGTCATCCGCAACCCGAATGTCACAACCACATGCGGTTGCGGCTCCTCTTTCGCACCCTGATCCCGTCCCGAACGGAAAGGCCACATACAGTGTCCTTTCCGTCCACCCGCGTAACATATTGTCATCCCGTTTTACGAAAAAAGCCCGCTGGCAGAGTTCTGTGTCCTTTGCTATACTTGACTAAAATATTCAACTAATAAACACACCGTCACGATTTTATGAGACTGACCACCAAAGGGCGTTTCGCCGTAACGGCCATGATCGATGTCAACCGGTACCAGCAGGGCGGACCGGTATCGCTGGCCGGTATCAGCGAACGGCAGGATATTTCCGTTGCCTATCTGGAACAGCTGTTTTCCAAACTCCGGCGTGGCAATCTGGTCAAATCCATCCGTGGCCCCGGCGGGGGATACGTTCTGGCAAGAGACGCCGGCGACATCACGATTGCCGACATTGTCTTTGCCGTGGACGAACCGCTGGACGTCACGCGCTGCGGCGGCAACGGCAACTGTGGAAAAGGCAGCATCAAATGCGTCACCCATAACTTGTGGGCCAGCCTCAATGAAAGAATCATCGATTATCTGGAATCCGTCACCTTATCGGATCTTTCAGGTACGAAAGCCGTGACGGCAACGCAAAACCAGCACACTGGCCATATCGGAATGTACGCGAAAACGGCGAAATAAAGGATAAAACACAGCATGAACACCACGGTACAACCTACACAATGCAGCATCTTGAAGGATTTCACGAAGGACGCCTCGCGACCGGTCTACATGGACTATTCGGCGACTACACCTGTCGACCCGCGTGTCGCCGAAAAAATGATTCCCTACCTGTGCGAAAAATTCGGCAATCCCGCCTCCAACAGCCATATGTACGGATGGGAAGAGGAAAAGGCCGTAGAAGAAGCACGTGGTCATGTCGCCGCACTGATCAATGCTGACGCCCGTGAAATCGTCTGGACATCCGGCGCCACGGAAGCAAACAACCTTGCAATCAAGGGAGCAGCACATTTTTACAAGACCAAGGGAAAACACATCATCACCGTCAAGACCGAACACAAATCCGTTCTTGATACTTTCCGCGAGCTGGAACGTGAAGGTTTTGAAGCAACCTACCTCGATCCTCAGGAAAACGGCCTCATCACGCTGGAACAACTGGAAAAAGCCATTCGTCCCGATACGATCCTGGTATCAGTCATGATGGTCAATAACGAAATCGGCGTCATCCAGCCGATCGACGAAATCGGCGAACTTTGCCGTGGCAAGGGCATTGTTTTCCACTGCGATGCCGCACAGGCTGCCGGCAAAATGGAAATCGACCTGCAAAAAACGAAAGTCGATCTGATGACGCTGACTGCACACAAGATTTGCGGACCGAAAGGTATCGGTGCCCTGTTTGTCCGCCGTCGCCCTCGTATCCGTCTGGAAGCGCAAATGCATGGCGGCGGTCATGAACGCGGTATGCGTTCCGGCACGCTGGCCACTCACCAGATCGTCGGTATGGGCGAAGCCTACCGCATCGCACGCGAAGAAATGCCTTCGGAAATCGCACGTATCCGCATACTGGCCAAACGGCTGGCTGACGGCCTGTCGCAGATCGAAGCCGTCGTATTCAATGGCGACATGGTTCACCGCATTCCGCACAACCTCAACGTCAGCTTCAACTATGTCGAAGGCGAATCACTGATGATGGCCATGAAAGGACTGGCCGTCTCGTCCGGTTCGGCATGCACATCCGCCAGCCTGGAACCGTCCTACGTGCTTCGTGCACTGGGCAGAAGCGATGAACTGGCACACAGCTCGATCCGTTTCACGATCGGCCGTTTCACGACAGAAGAAGAAGTGGACTTCGCCATCGAACTGGTCAAGACACAGGTCGCCAAACTGCGTGAACTTTCCCCACTGTGGGACATGTACAAGGAAGGTATCGACATCAACACCATTCAGTGGGCCACCCACTGAAACGGTCACCGGAGAACACCATGACATACTCTAACAAGGTCATCGATCACTATGAAAACCCGCGCAATGTCGGCAGCTTCGACAAGGATGACGACACCGTCGGAACCGGCATGGTCGGCGCACCGGCATGTGGCGACGTGATGCGTTTGCAAATCAAGGTCAATTCCGAAGGCAAAATCGAGGACGCCCGTTTCAAGACTTACGGATGCGGTTCCGCCATCGCATCAAGTTCGCTGGTCACGGAATGGGTCAAGGGCAAGACACTGGATGAAGCCCTGCAAATCAAGAATTCGGACATCGCTGATGAACTGGCATTGCCCCCGGTCAAGATTCACTGCTCGATTCTGGCCGAAGATGCCATCAAGGCGGCGATCAGCGACTATCGCAAACGCCAGGAAAAAAAGAACGAGGCATGAAAGGACGGAAACCATCATGGCAATTACACTCACAGAAAAGGCTGCCAGACACGTCACCCGCTTTCTGGAACGCCGCGGCAAAGGTATCGGCTTGCGTTTCGGTGTTCAGACAACCGGTTGTTCAGGCATGTCCTACAAACTCGAATATGTCGACGAACCGGGTACGGACGATACGGTTTTCGAATCGAACGGCGTCAGGATTTTCGTCGATCCGAAAAGCCTGCCCTATCTGGACGGCACGGAACTCGATTTCGTCCGCGAAGGCTTGAACGAAGGTTTCAAGTTCCGTAACCCGAATGTAAAAGACACCTGCGGTTGCGGCAACAGCTTCAGGGTTTGAACCGGTCATCTTCGTCATGCAGAACCATTTCGAACTTTTCGGTCTGCCGGTACAATTCGCCGTCGATCGCACCATGCTCGATGAGGCTTACCGCAAAATACAGCATCTGGTACATCCGGACCGTTTCGTGACGGCAACCGAAACGGAAAAACGGGCTGCCATGCAATGGGCGGCGACGGCCAATGACGCCTACAAGACCCTTCGTGATCCACTCAGACGCGCCATCTATCTGTGCGAAATCAACGGTTATAACGTACGGAAAGAAACGCACGTATCCATGGATCCGGACTTTCTGATGCAACAGATGCAATGGCGTGAGACCCTGGAAGAAGCGCGCGACTCCGGAGACCGCCATGTGTTGCATGCGCTCGATGAACAACGCAGGCAATCGCGCGAAGAATGCCTGCAATGCCTTGAAACATTCCTGAACCAACACCAATTCGAACAGGCTGCCCGTGAAACACGGAAACTGATGTTCCTCGAAAAATTCGGCGAGGAAATCAGCCGGTTCGCTGACGGTCCTGACTCCACAAACTGAACATGGCACTTCTCCAGATTGCAGAACCCGGCATGTCCGCGGCTCCCCACCAGTTCCGTCTTGCCGTCGGTATCGATCTCGGCACGACCCATTCGCTTGTCGCGACTGTCCGCAACAGTATTCCTGAAGTACTGGAAGACGAACAGCGCCGGCCATTGCTGCCCTCTGTCGTCCGTTATTTCGCTGACGGGCACACCGAAGTCGGCTATGCCGCCAGACAGGCGCAAAACAGCGATCCGAAAAATACCATTGCATCTGTCAAACGTCTGATGGGACGCACACTCTCGGATATCACCAACCTCGAAAGCCTGCCCTACCAGTTCGTCGATCATCCCGGCATGGTCAGAATCGCCACGGTAGCCGGAGAAAAAAGCCCGGTCGAGGTCTCTGCCGAAATTCTTGCCAGACTCAGATACCGTGTCGAAGATGCATTTGACGAGCCGCTTGCCGGAGCGGTCATTACCGTGCCCGCCTACTTCGACGACGCACAACGTCAGGCTACCAAGGACGCCGCAAAACTCGCAGGCATTCATGTCCTGCGTCTCCTGAGCGAACCGACAGCCGCTGCGATCGCCTATGGTCTGGACAATGCGCCGGAAGGTATTTATGCCGCATACGATCTCGGTGGCGGAACATTCGACATTTCTATTCTGAAACTGAACAAGGGTGTTTTCGAAGTACTGGCCACCGGTGGCGACTCCCGACTGGGCGGCGACGATTTCGACCACCGCATATTCTGCTGGATCATCGAAAAAGCACACCTCAAACCGCTTTCTCCCGAAGACAAGCAACAGCTGATGACCAAAGCCCGCGAAGCGAAAGAACGCCTGTCAGCACGTGCGCGAGTAACCATCAACACCATTCTTTCGTCAGGCGAAAAAATCAATCTGGAACTGACCGCCCGTGCCTTTGAACAGATGACCCATCCGCTTGTCTGCAAAACCATGCAGCAAGTCAAGAAAACCATTCGTGACGCAGGACTCACCGTCCCCGACATCGATGGTGTCATTCTGATTGGTGGCGCCACACGAATGCCGCATATCCGACGGCAAATACAAAAACTGTTCGGCAAAAAACCCCACGCTTCGATCGACCCGGAAAAGGTCGTGGCACTCGGTGCCGCCACACAGGCGAATCTTCTGGCAGGAAACCGCGCGCCTGGCGACGACTGGCTTTTGCTCGATGTCACACCGCTTTCCCTGGGCATTGAAACCATGGGAGGACTGGTGGAAAAGATCATTCCGCGAAACTCTACCATTCCCTGCACCTATGCACAGGAATTCACGACCTTCAAGGACGGACAGACCGCACTGGCCATTCACGTCCTGCAAGGCGAACGCGAACTGGTCGATGATTGCCGCTCACTGGCACGCTTCGAATTGCGCGGTATCCCGCCGATGGCAGCCGGCGTTCCTCGTATCCGCATCACCTTTCAGGTCGATGCCGACGGTCTGCTCTCCGTCTCGGCGCGAGAAACCATTTCAGGTACTGAAGCATCCATCACCGTCAAGCCATCCTACGGCCTGACCGATATGGAAATCGTCAAAATGCTTGAGGAATCCGGAAAAAATGCCGAAAACGACATGCAGCTGCGCGCCCTGAAGGAAGAACAGGTCGAGGCCAGACGTACGATCCAGGCAACGGAAACGGCATTGAATACCGATGGCGATCTTCTGGACGAAACGGAACGCGCGACAATCGAACAACTCATTGCCGATACACGCCGACATCTGCAAGGCGACTCGGCAACCGTCCTGCACGATGCAGTCGAGGCCTTGACAAAAGGTACTGAACAATTCGCCGCCAGACGCATGAACCGCAGTATCCGGAAAGCTCTTTCCGGCAAGGCGATCAAGGACGTTATCTGAATTTACCGGAGACAACATGCCAAAAATTACAGTATTGCCCCATGAGGCACTTTGTCCGGATGGTGCGGTCATTGACGCCCGTTCAGGTCAGTCGATTTGCGATGCCCTTCTGGACAACCATATCGAAATCGAACACGCTTGCGGAAAATGCGGTGCATGCAGTACCTGCCATGTCATCATCCGCAAGGGATTTTCCTCGCTTTCGGAAATGAGCGAAAAGGAAGAAGACATGCTCGACAGGGCATGGGGGCTGGAAGCAGAATCACGTCTTTCCTGTCAGGCAAAAGTCGGCGAAGAAGACCTGACGGTCGAAATACCGAAATACACCATCAATCTCGTCAGCGAAAACCGCTGACAAACCTGTGGAAAACCGTATTATGAAATGGTCCGATACCCAAAGAATCGCCGAAGAACTGACCGATCGTTATCCGGATACCGATCCTCTGAGTGTCCGCTTCACGGATCTGCACGACTGGATTTGCCGTCTGGACGGGTTCGACGACGACCCCAACCGTTCCAATGAAAGAATCCTCGAAGCCATCCTGATGGCCTGGATAAAGGAAGCACAGGACTGATGCGGCATCTCCGGCATTTTGTCAGCGCCGGTTCTGCTTCATGATCTGCTGCTGTTCGCGTTGCCAGTCGCGTGCTTTCTCGGTTTCCCGTTTGTCATACTGCTTTTTGCCTTTGGCCAGACCGATTTCGCACTTGATTCGCCCCTTGGAAAAATGCAGGTTGAGCGGCACCAGCGTATAACCGGCACGTTCCACCTTGCCGATCAACTTGTTGATCTCGGATGCATGCATCAGCAATTTCCTGTCGCGAACCGGATCCGGTTTGACATGCGTCGATGCCGTCGGCAACGGACTGATATGTGCCCCAAACAAAAATATCTCGCCTGCGCGGACAATGACATACGCCTCTTTGAGTTGCACCCGGCCTGCGCGGATGGACTTGACTTCCCAGCCCTCCAGCGCCATACCCGCTTCAAAGCGTTCTTCGATAAAATAATCGTGAAATGCTTTTTTATTATCGGCAATAGTCATAAACGCACACGCTTCCTTGTATAAAATAGCGATTTTATCAAAATCACTCACGTCCAGATGACGATCGTACACAAATCGGTATTGCTCAATTACAGCGCAGCGCAAATGTATGCACTGGTCAACGACATGGAAAGCTACCCTTCCTTTCTGCCATGGTGTGACCGGGTCGAAATCCAGCGTGATCCGGATGGACAGACGGTAGTCGCTTCCATCTTCCTGAACTTTTGCGGCATCACGCAAAGTTTCACGACATGCAACACCCATACCGAACCGTCATCCATCCGGATGAAACTCATCCGTGGCCCATTCCGCCGGCTGGACGGGCAATGGACATTCAGTGCGCTGGATGACAACCGTTGCCGCGTCGAGCTGTACCTGAATTACGAATTTTCACATTTCTTTCTTGAAAAACTGCTGGGACCTGTTTTCGATATGGTCACCAACAGTCTGGTAGATTCTTTTTGCGAGCGTGCACGGAAAATCCATGGATAACAGAAATATATCCGCCGGACAACCGGTCGCCGTTCAGGTCTGTTATGCTGAAACGGATCGTCAGATCATGATCGACATGACCGTTGCCGAAGGCACCCGGCTGATCGATGCCATCCGGCAAAGCGGCATTGAAAAAGAACTGTCCATCACCGTCAAAGAAGGACAGGTCGGCATTTTCGGCAAGAAAAAAACTTTCGATACCGTCCTGGGCGAAGGCGACCGTATCGAAATCTACCGCCCGCTGGCCGCCACCCCGCAGGAATTGCGACGCCGTCGCCTTCAGAACGGCAACAACGCCTGACCGTTCATTTCAGCAACGGTTCGAGAAAAGGCCACACATTGTCCAGCATGACAGGTTGTGCCTCGGCTACCGGGTGAATATTGTCGCTCTGGAACAAATCGTCACGTTCGGCCACCCCTTTCAGGAAAAAAGGCACCAGAGATACCTTGCCCTTTTTCGCTAGCGCGGAATACACACCGGCGAAATCACGTGTATAGGCTTGTCCGTAATTGGGAGGAATCTGCATCCCCAGAAGCAAAACTGTTCCTTTCTGCTTCTTCACCATCTCCACCATGGCCAGCAAATTGTCATATATCGATTTGACAGGAAAACCACGCAATCCGTCATTGGCCCCCAACTCGATCACCACGACCGTAGGCGCATACCGTTTAAGCAAGGCAGGCAACCTTGCCCTGCCACCGCTGGACGTATCACCGCTGATGCTGGCATTGACGATCGTGATTTCCGGATAATCCTTTTTCAGCCGTTTTCCCAGCAAATCGACCCAGCCGGTTCCCTTTTCCAGACCATACCCTGCCGAAAGGCTGTCTCCCAATACCAACACTGTCTTTTGTGCAGCCCAGGCGGGATGTCCGGAAAAAAGACATAATAAAAACAGGACGGCAACGACATGCCGCCAATGAAATACCGGCAACTTGTGCCAGAAGATACCCGATATCTCCATGCAAAACACTCCTTGTCTCCATCATCCTGCCATTGAGGCCGTCCATCTGCACAAAACGGTTGCGGATGCGACCGATACGCTCACCATCTTGCAAGACATCCATTTCAGCATTCCGGAAAATGAAACCGTCGCCATCATCGGCGCTTCCGGTTCCGGAAAAACGACGCTGTTAAGCCTTCTGGCAGGTCTGGATACACCGACAGCAGGAACCGTCAGATTGTGCGGCATCGATATTTTCGCCATGAACGAAGATGAACGCGCCATGCTGCGGAAAAAATTGCTGGGTTTCGTATTCCAGTCATTCCAGCTGCTGCCGCATCTGACTGCACTGGAAAACGTCATGCTGCCGCTGGAACTGCAAGGTGCCCCGGACGCGGCAGCACGGGCAAGTTCCCTGCTGGAACGTGTCGGACTGTCATCACGTACACGACATTATCCCAGATACCTTTCCGGCGGAGAACAGCAGCGCATCGCACTGGCACGTGCCTTCATCACTGAACCGCCGCTTCTGTTCGCCGACGAACCGACCGGCAATCTCGACACCAAAACAGGACAAGACATTATCGAACTGATGTTCGCTATGCACAGGGAACATCGCATGACACTGGTGCTCGTAACGCATGACATGGAAATCGCGACAAAATGCCATCGTGTCATTGAAATCCGTGATGGAAAAATGATGACGGGCAAGCCGGAACGCTAACGCCAGTATTCCGGCATCTCGTCTTGTGAATGCGCGCTTTTTCCCGAACGCTGTTTGAGCGGCTCGACGACAGCATTGTCACTTTGTTCGCCGTCCAGTCTGGTCAAACGCCGTTTCATTCTTGCTCTTTCCGCCAGCGCCCGTTTTTTTTCTTCCGGCAATTTCTGGTATTCCTGCCACTTTTGCGACTTGTGTTCCGGATCGAGTTTTCTGAATCCCAGATAATTCTGTCTGGCCAGCCGCCGCTGTTCTGGCGTCATGCCCAACCAGTCCCGGATATGATTCCGGAAACGCTGTCTTTTCTCCGGAGACATATTTTCCATCTTGTGCGCAATCGCCAGCCATTTCTTTTTCTGTGCCGGGCTTAACTGTCCCCATGTATTTTCAAGCGGTGCCAGCGACTCTTTCTCGGCAGGCGTCAGACTGTCCCATGAATCGGCGGCTTCCGTTTTCTCACATGC
Organism: Oxalobacter paeniformigenes; assembly: GCF_027158465.1. NCBI lineage: Bacteria > Pseudomonadati > Pseudomonadota > Betaproteobacteria > Burkholderiales > Oxalobacteraceae > Oxalobacter > Oxalobacter paeniformigenes. The sequence goes on along the minus strand of NZ_JAMKYL010000010.1, from coordinate 14,453 downwards.
CTGTTCCATGCCGAAAAATGCCCGCAGGCCATCCATCGGCAAAAGGGCATAAACCGCGCCGACTGCAACGGCAAGCAGAATCACCGCTACAGCCCCCCACAAGGGAAGCCTCTTCCTGCCAGAACGATGCCCTTCGCTCATTCCACAAACCCCGGTTTACGATTTGTCAGCGACATAGGCCCTGAAACCGGTATCCGCATAAGCGGACGGCGGCAACTCATCCGACAAGACGGCGATGTCTATATCCGTGATTTCCCGAATCTGCCGCTGTTGTTCATAATGGAATATACCTGTCAGGCCGACCGCCAGCACCAGCACAGGCAGTCCAAGTCCCAGCTTCGTCCTCCATGAGGAGCCGCCAGAAAAACCACCGGTCACACCGGCAAACACCTGCTGAAAAACATTCGCATAAAGTGGCGTCGTCTTCTTGCGGCCGAGTGCCGCCAGACGTGCCTGTTCAAGCCGCTGCACGATAGTGTCGGGCATATCATCGAGTTTTTCGTTCAATGCATGGCGCACCTTGTAAGCGAAATTTTCCTCATTCATGTTCATAGCTCAATCCCTCTTGCCTTGAGCGCTTTTGCCAGCGCATGAGCCGCACGCGAACAATGCGTCTTGACGCTCCCTTCGGAACAATTCATCGCCTCTGCCGTTTCCGCGACATCCATATCATTCCAGTAACGCATCAAAAACGCTTCCCGTTGACGGGCCGGCAATTTTTCGATTTCCTCTTCGATAATTGTCAATACCTGTGCCCGTTCGAGCTTGTCGGCGGACGATTCCACCACTTCATTGCCTTCATCGCCCTGATAAACATCGAGCAAGTCGAAATCGTCATCGTCACTGTTGGCCGACATGCTCGAAAAAAGGCTGACCCAGGTGTTCCTGACCTTCTCACGCCGGAAAAAATCGCTGATCGTATTCTGAAGGATACGCTGAAACAGCATCGGCAATTCCGAAGCCGGTCTGTCACCGTATTTTTCCGCAAGCTTGATCATCGCATCCTGAACGATGTCCAAAGCCGTTTCATCACGCCTGACTGCATAGACAGCCTGCTTGAACGCCCGTTTTTCGATGCTTGCCAGAAAGTCAGATAATTCTTTGTCCGTTGCCATGCGAATTGGCAGGAAACCCAGCCATACAGAAATAAATAAGACGCGGCGTCCGGCCACGTCAAACAGGTGCACATGCTAGCAAAGAAAAACCTGCTTGTGCAGATAGTGGTGTAAAATTACTTGTTTTATACAATTGCCGAAGTATTGTAAATTTGTAAAATTGAGTAGCGCTTGATCAAAATATCGAAAGCGATTATCTGCTAGCCGCTGCATTACCCTGCGGCGGATCGTTTTCTCACATGGTGTCCATCATGCCGCCTGTCGTGAAAACTTGCTTTGCTGTTTTGAAAGCTGTTTGCTCTGACCCGCGCCACAAGCGCGAGAAATTGATACTTGTTTTGCTGTGTTTCGCAATAGAATGAGAGAATTGCCCTTTGCAATTCCGGTTTCGTCAGGAAAGAGCATCCGATCAATTTCCAGTGGACCTTGAAAGGAAAGAATTATGAGTTTAGAAATGACAGGTTCCGACATCCTTGTCAGGAGCCTGGCCGAAGAAGGAGTAGAGCACGTTTTCGGATATCCCGGTGGTGCCGTCCTCTATATTTACGACGCCATCTACAAGCAGGACAAATTCAAGCATATTCTTGTCCGTCATGAACAGGCTGCCGTCCATGCGGCAGATGCCTACGCAAGAAGTTCCGGCAAGGTCGGGGTCGCACTGGTGACATCCGGCCCGGGCGTCACCAATGCCGTCACGGGACTGGCCACCGCCTATATGGACTCCATTCCGCTCGTACTGATCAGCGGCCAGGTTGCCACCCACGCCATCGGTTCCGATGCATTCCAGGAATGTGACGCCGTCGGTATCACACGTCCTTGCGTCAAACACAATTTTCTGGTCAAGGACGTCCGCGATCTGGCCGTCACCATCAAGAAAGCGTTCTATATCGCTTCCACAGGCCGTCCGGGACCTGTCCTGATCGACATTCCCAAGGATGTCAGCATGCAATCCTGCATTTTCGACTATCCGAAGGAAATCGAAATGCGTTCCTACAAACCGATCGACAAGGGACATACCGGCCAGATCCGCAAGGCCGTCCAGATGATGCTTCAGGCCGAACGTCCTCTCGTCTATGCAGGGGGTGGCGTCATCCTGTCCGACTCCGCACCCGAACTGAACAAACTGGTCGACCGTCTGGGCATGCCATGCGTCAACACCCTTCAGGGGCTGGGCGGCTATCGCGCATCCAGTGAAAAATACATCGGCATGCCAGGCATGCACGGCAAGTATGAAGCCAACCTGGCCATGCAGCATTGCGATGTCCTGATCGCAGTCGGCGCACGTTTCGATGACCGCGTTATCGGCAACCCCGAGCACTTCTCGAAAGTCGACCGCAAGATCATCCATATCGATATCGATCCTTCGTCGATTTCCAAACGCGTCAAGGTCGATATTCCGATCGTCGGCAACGTCAAGGACGTTCTGCAGGAAATGCTCGCACAGCTCGATGCGGCACCTGCCGGCTCGATCAATCCGCAGGCACTGGCTCCGTGGTGGGCGCAGATCAATGAATGGCGCAAGAAAGATTGCCTGAAATACGCCTATTCCGACCAGATCATCAAACCGCAATTCGTGATCGAAAAACTGTGGGAAGTCACCAAGGGTGATGCCTATATCGCTTCGGACGTCGGCCAGCACCAGATGTGGGCCGCACAATACTATCCGTTCGACAAGCCGCGTCGCTGGCTCAACTCCGGCGGTCTGGGAACGATGGGTGTCGGTCTGCCCTATGCCATGGGTATCCAGATGGCCAATCCGGGTGCGACCGTCGCCTGTATCACGGGCGAAGGCTCCATCCAGATGAACATTCAGGAACTGGCAACTTGCAAACAGTACAACCTGACGCCGAAGATCATCATGCTCAACAACGGTGTCCTCGGTATGGTTCGCCAGTGGCAACGTCTGGACTACGAGTCACGCTACTCGGAAACCTATGTCGCTTCCCTGCCGGATTTCAACAAGCTGGCCGAAGCATACGGTCATGTCGGATTCCGGATCGAAAAACCGGCCGATGTGGAAGGCGCGTTGCGCGAGGCTTTCTCGATGAAAGACAAACTGGTATTCATGAATTTCCTGACGGATTCCTCGGAAAACGTCTGGCCGATGGTCAAGGCAGGCAAGGGTCTGACCGAAATGCTGATGAGTCTGGAGGACAAATAAAATGCGGCATATCATTTCTGTTCTTTTGGAAAATGAAGCGGGCGCGCTTGCCCGTGTCGTCGGCCTGTTCGCCGCTCGCGGATACAATATCGAAACCCTGAACGTCGCACCAACCGAGGACCCGACTCTCTCTCGCATGACGATCGTCACCATTGGTTCGGAAGCCGTCATCGAACAGATCACCAAACATCTGAATCGTCTGATCGAAGTCGTCAAGGTGGTCGATCTGACGGACGGCTATTTCGTCGAACGCGAAATGATGCTGATCAAGATCCGCGCTGTCGGCAAGGAACGTGAGGAAATCAAGCGTACAACGGATATCTTCCGTGGACGCATCATCGATGTCAGCGATCGCGCCTATACGGTCGAGCTGACCGGAGACAAGGCAAAACTCGACGCATTCATCGATTCGATCGACCGTGCGGCCATTCTCGAAACCGTCCGTTCCGGCGGCTCCGGAATCGGTCGTGGCGAACGTGTTCTGAAAGTGTAAACGGTTGTATTTTTTTATTAGGATTAGGAAGCATAATGAACGTTTTTTATGATAAAGACTGTGATCTGTCTTTAATTAAAGCCAAAAAAGTCGCCATCATCGGCTATGGTTCCCAGGGACACGCCCATGCACTGAACCTGCATGACTCCGGTGTCGATGTTACGGTAGGTCTGCGCAAAGGCGGCAACTCCTGGAGCAAGGCTGAAAACGCTGGTCTGAAAGTCAAGGAAGTCAAGGATGCCGTCAAGGATGCAGACGTCATCATGATGCTGCTGCCTGACGAAAACATTCCCGAAGTCTATAACGAAAGCGTCGCACCTGTCGCCAAACAGGGTGCCGTTCTGGCTTTCGCACACGGATTCAACGTCCATTACGGCCAGGTCATTCCACGTGCCGACTTCGACGTCATCATGATCGCACCGAAAGCACCGGGCCATACCGTTCGCAGCACCTACACCCAGGGCGGTGGCGTTCCGCAGCTGATCGCCGTTTATCAGGACAAATCCGGCAAGGCACGTGACATCGCACTGTCTTACGCCATGGCCAATGGCGGCGGCCGTGCCGGTATCATCCAGACCACTTTCCGTGAAGAAACCGAAACCGACCTGTTCGGCGAACAGGCCGTTCTGTGCGGCGGCGCCGTCGAACTGATCAAGGCAGGTTTCGAAACGCTGGTCGAAGCCGGTTATGCACCGGAAATGGCATACTTCGAATGCTGCCATGAACTGAAACTGATTGTCGATCTGATCCACGAAGGCGGCATCGGCAACATGAACTACTCCATTTCCAACAATGCCGAATATGGCGAATACGTCACCGGTCCGAAAGTCATCACCGAACAGAGCAAGAACGCCATGCGTCAGGCCCTGAAAGACATCCAGACTGGCGAATACGCCAAGAGCTTCATTCTGGAAAACAAGGCAGGCGCACCGGTTCTGCTGTCCCGTCGTCGCTTGACTGCCGAACACCAGATCGAACAGGTCGGCAGCCGTCTGCGTTCGATGATGCCATGGCTGGCCAAGAACAAACTGGTCGACCAGAGCAAGAACTGATTTCCCTTTCGGGGAACATGTCGGAAAAGAGCGCCTTGTGCGCTCTTTTCTGTTTCTGCTTCAGATGCTGCATTAACATGGAAAACCGTATCGGTTACACTGTCGGATATCTTTGCAAAGCAGCTTTTCAATTCCATGACCCCTCCATCCCGACGAGCATCTTCCAGCAAAAACGCCATTACCGAATCTTCAAAGCACACACCGATGATGCAGCAATATCTCCGTATCAAGGCGGAACATCCCGACATGCTGCTCTTGTACCGGATGGGCGATTTTTATGAACTGTTCTTCGAAGATGCCGTCACGGCATCGCAAATTCTCGGCATCGTCCTGACGCAAAGATCATCGACAGGACAAAATGTGGCCATGGCAGGCATTCCCTTCCATGCGCTGGATCAGTACCTCGCAAAACTGATCGCCACTGGCCAGTCGGTCGCCATATGCGAACAGATCGGCGATCCCGCGACCAGCAAAGGGCCAGTCGAGCGCAAGGTCGTCCGTATCGTCACTCCCGGAACACTGACCGACTCCAACCTTTTGCCAGAAAAAGCCGACCGTCCGTTACTGGCGGTTTGTTGCCAGAAAAACAAAAAGCAATGGCAACTGGGTATGGCATGGCTTTCACTCTCCGGCGGTTCACTGAAGCTGTGTGAAATAACTGTCGATGACAAAACCTTTGCCAGCCGTTTGCAACAGGAAACCGAACGTATTGGCGCTGCGGAAATTCTGGTACCAGACGGATTCGACCCGGAATGTCTGGCAGGCTTTTCAGCGCGTATCGTAACGGTACCGGCCTGGCATTTCGACAGGGATAACGGCGAAAAGGAATTGATGGAACAGCTCGCCGTCGCCACGCTCGATGGATTCGGTGCATCCGGACTGAACCCAGCGCTCGGAGCCGTGGGTGCCATTCTGAAATATGCCCATGCGACACAATCGCAAAATCTCCGCCATGTCCGTAACCTGTCCGTCGAAACGGAAAGCGATTACATCGCCATGGACGCCATGACACGGCGCAATCTTGAACTGACTGAGCCGATCCGATTCGACAGCGTCAAAAACCAGTCACCGACCCTTTTGGCGGAACTGGATCATTGCAGAACCGCCATGGGTTCTCGTCTCCTAAGGCACTGGTTGCATCATGCCTGCCGCACACAGTCCGTGGCCCGTTCCCGGCATGCGGTCATTACGGCATTGTCAGACGCCTGCGTTATTGACGGTTTGCGCAGCATACTGTCCAACATTCCCGACATCGAACGCATCGTTTCCCGCATCGCCCTGTATTCGGCGCGTCCCCGTGATCTGACAGCCTTGCGATCGGGATTGCAACAACTCCCCGGTGTGCGTTCCTATCTGGATCAGTGCGTCATGGAAGATGACTCTTCACTGCTGCGAGACATTTATCGCAATCTGGCCGTTCCGCAAGCTTGCCTCGATCTGCTCGAACATGCCCTTGTCGACGAACCCTCGGCCATGATCCGCGAAGGCGGTGTTATTGCACCGGGATTCAATGCCGATCTGGACGAACTGCGTGCACTCGCCGAAAACGCTGGACAGTTTCTTGTCGATCTGGAGACACGGGAAAAAGAACGCACCGGAATCGCCAACCTGCGTGTGGAATATAACCGGGTACACGGATTTTATATCGAAGTCACACAAGGCCAACTCTCGAAAGTCCCCGACGACTACCGCCGCCGACAAACCCTCAAAAACACCGAACGGTTCATCACGCCGGAACTCAAGGCATTCGAGGACAAGGTGCTTTCGGCACGCGAAAGGGCACTGGCTCTTGAAAAAACACTCTATGAACAACTGTTGCAGGATCTGACGGCCTATATCGCACCTTTGCAGCAAATCGCCCGGCATGCTGCCCTCCTCGATGTCCTGAATGCGCTGGCTTTTCACGCAGTAAAATCGGGCTGGACGAAACCGGAACTTGTCGAAGAACCAGTCATTCATATCGAACAGGGGCGCCATGCCGTAATCGAAAACCGGATCGAACGCTTCATCGCCAACGATTGCGACCTGTCGGCCAACCGAAAATTCCTGTTGATCACCGGTCCCAATATGGGGGGCAAATCCACCTATATGCGCCAAACCGCCCTGATCGTGCTGCTGGCGTATATCGGCAGTTTCGTTCCCGCCGCTCGCGCTGTCATCGGACCGATCGACCGAATATTCACCCGTATCGGCGCAGCCGACGATCTGGCCGGGGGCCGCTCCACTTTTATGGTCGAAATGACGGAAGCCGCATCCATCCTCAACGGCGCGACAGAACAATCACTGGTTCTGATGGATGAAATCGGCAGAGGCACATCCACTTTCGACGGTCTGGCACTGGCATGGGCCATCGCACACCATCTGATTGAACACAACAACAGTTTCACCCTGTTCGCCACCCATTATTTTGAATTGACGCAGCTGCCAGATACTTGTCCGACAGCCGCCAACGTCCATCTGTCTGCTATCGAACACAAGGACCGTATCGTTTTCCTGCACGCAGTGGAACCCGGTCCTGCCTCGCAAAGCTATGGACTTCAGGTAGCCAAACTGGCAGGCGTTCCGGCCACCGTCATTCGGGTCGCACGCAAGCATCTGGCGGAACTGGAATCCCATTTCATCATCGACCAGAACCAGCTCAGTCTGTTTGCGACGCCATTACCTGACGATACGGAACAAGCCGAAGAAAAAACGGAGGATTTCCGTTTCCAGCCTGTCGTCGATTCACTTCAACAACTCGATCCGGATACACTTTCTCCGCGCGAGGCCCTGAACGTTTTGTATGACCTGAAAAAACAATTACAATCCCTGCTACCATAACGATTATCCGGACTGCCTGTGCAAGCGCTCGTGATGCCAGGCAGTCCTTCCTGTATCCGGTTTTCCGTTTTCGTTGGCTGCCATGAAAAAATGGATTCTTTTTTTGCTGCTGGCCATCACGGCAACTGCACAGGCTGCCGAAACCGGCAATACGTTTCATTTTCTGGCCATGAGCCAGCCACAACTGCGCGATAACGGACCGAAACTCGAAGCTGCATTCGGCAAGCTGGCTCATGCACATCCTGCTTTCGTCGTCATCAACGGCATCAAATCGGAAAAAGAAGCGTGCAGCGACGAGCTGTACTACCAGCGCAAGGAACTGGCCAACTCCGTGAATCTGCCGGTCGTGTTGTCACTGTCCAACGCCGACTGGGTCAATTGCCGCAACCGGTATGGCGACTCGCTGGCGATAGAACGATTGATCCGTCTGAAACAAATCTTTTTCGATGGTGCCGATTCACTGGGTATGACACCGCTTGCATTGACGCGACAATCACTGGGAAACCAGTTCGCCAATTATCCGGAAAACGCATACTGGCTCAAAAACTCCATCCTGTTCGCTACCCTGCACATGCCGTCCGACAACAACCATTATCTTGCCGCCGCAGGCCGGAACAATGAATTCGAGGATCGAACCGTCGCCAACCGCAACTGGCTAGATCGGCTTTTTCGCATGGCGAACCGTCATCACTACAAAGGTATTGTTCTGTTTTGCGACGGCAATCCATATGCCGCCATGCCAAAAGAACATTCATCGGCTACCTTGCGGGACGGTTTCCGTGAAATCCGCCAAAAACTGGATACATTGATCTCACGTTATCCCGGACGTGTCCTGCTTATTCACGGCCAAAATACATCGCGCCACGAAGAAATCGTCTGGCGAGATCGCCTGGGTACGCTGGGATTGACGCCTGACTGGATACGGATCGACGTCGCACCCGGTTCACAGCACCTTTTTCAGGCAACTCCGGCTTTCAAAAAAAACGACAAGGCAAAACGCGTCATTCGTCAGAAGACTCGTCAAACCCGCTGACCAGTTCCAGAATATCACGCCCCCACATGGACAACCGCTTGCTGCCCATGCCTGCAATATGTAAAAGGTCATCCGGTGTTTTCGGTTTGATCACTGCAATTTCGCGTAATGTCGCATCCTGCAAAATCACATAAGCCGGCATGTTCTGCCGACGTGCGACTTCCATACGCCACCACTTGAGCCGCTCCATGAGTTTTTGTTCCTGAGGTGGCAAGGCTGGCTGACCGGTAGTAATCGACAACGTCTTGCGTTTTTTGTCTGGCCGTACATACGGCCGCAAAAAAACTTTCGTCTCGCCTTTGAGAACCGGTCGTGCCTTTTCAGTCAATTTCAGCGCATTGTACTCATCATGATCGGCGAATACATATTCCGCTGCAACTGCCTGACGCAAGACGGAACGCCATTCCGCCGCACTTTTTCCCCTGCCGATGCCGAAAGTCGACAACTCATGATGGTGCCACTGCAATACCCGCTCCGAATGAATACCGCGCAATACATCAATCACATGCAATGCGCCGAATCGCTGTCCGACACGATAGATTGTCGAAAGCAGTTTTTGCATATCTTCCGTACCGTCTTGCGCGACCGGTGGCGAAAGACAGACATCACAATTGCCGCACGGTTCGGACGATTCACCGAAATATTCCAGCAAACGGACACGCCTGCATGTCAACGACTCGCAAAAACCGAGCAAGGCCTCGAGTTTTTCCTTCTGAATCCGGCGATGCACCATATCGGCATCCGATTCATCGATCATGCGACGCTGCAATACCACATCCTGAAGACCATAGGCCATCCATGCCGTCGCCGGCTGTCCGTCGCGTCCTGCACGCCCCGTTTCCTGATAGTAGCCTTCCATACTTCGCGGCATATCCAGATGTGCGACGAAACGGACATCCGGCTTGTCGATTCCCATACCGAAAGCGATAGTCGCCACCATGACGATACCGTCCTCCCTCAAAAACCGTGCCTGATTTTCGGCTCGAACGGCATGATCCAGACCAGCATGATACGGCAATGCCGATATATGTTGTTCCGTCAGAAAGGCAACCGTTTCTTCCACCTTGCGTCTGGACAGACAATAGACGATACCGGCCTGTCCCGAATGCCTCGTCCTGATGAAATCCAGCAACTGTCTACGGGCGTTTTCTTTCTCGACGATGATGTAACGGATATTTGGACGATCGAAGGATGAAATGAATTGCCTTGCACTGTCCAGCTTCAGACGACTGACGATTTCCTCGCGAGTCTGCCGGTCGGCCGTTGCCGTCAACGCCACACGCGGTACATCGGGGAAACACTCATGCAACACCGACAGCTGGATATATTCCGGACGGAAATCATGCCCCCACTGTGAAACGCAATGGGCTTCATCGATGGCGAAAAGAGAAATTTCGGCCTTTTTCAGCCAGTTAAGGCACCTCGGAGTCACCAGTCTTTCCGGAGCGATATACAACAAATCCAGTTCGTTTTTCAACACGGCCTGTTCGACTTGCAACACCTCATCGTAAGACTGTGTCGAATTCAGATAAGCGGCCCTGACACCCGCCGTTTCCAACGCATCGACCTGATCCTGCATCAGGGCGATCAATGGAGAAACGACCACCCCGACGCCATGCCGGATCATCGCCGGTATCTGGTAACACAACGACTTGCCGCCCCCTGTCGGCATAAGCACCAACGCGTCATGGCCGGATGTGATATGGGCAATAATGTCCTGTTGTTGCCCACGAAACGCAGGATAACCGAAAACCGTCCGCAATATTTCCAGCGCGCGTGAAGCGTGATCCGGTACCGCCTGACTGTCTCCTATATTTGATATATGCAAAACTCTGCCCGTCTACTTACTCCACCCATGCAATCCAGCCATAGTGAGCACTTACGAGAACAAAAATACCGAAAGCAATACGATACCATGCAAAAGGAATGAAACTGTGCGAACTGATATAACGCAACAACCAGCGAACACAGAAAAAGGCGGAAACGAAAGCGGAAATGGTTCCGACCGTAAACAACGGCACATCCGATGCTGTCAACAGTGCATGTTCCTTGAAAATCGAATAGACGGCAGCGCCGAACAATGTCGGCATCGCCAGAAAAAAGGAAAATTCCGTCGCGGCCTTGCGTGACAAACCGAAAAGCATCCCGCCGATAATCGTCGCACCGGAACGGCTGGTCCCCGGAATCAACGCAAAAGCCTGTGCACATCCGACCTTGAAGGCATCGACGACCGTCATATCGTCGACCGATTCCACTCGGGATACAGGATTTTTCATATTCCTTTTTTCCACGAAAATAATCAGCAACCCGCCTGCGATAAATGCGGCGGCCACCGGAGCGGGATAAAAAAGGAAATCCTGTATGGCACGACTGAACAACACGCCCAAAATGGCCGCAGGCAAAAAAGCGACGACCAGATTGAGAACGAACTTGCGATCACGTGAATTGGTAAACATTCCTCTGACGACACTGACTATCTTCTGACGATAGACCCAGACGACAGACAACATGGCGCCCGACTGGATGGCGATCGAGAAAACCTTGACATTGTCGCCTGTAAAATCCAGCAGGCTACCGGCAAGAATAAGATGCCCTGTCGATGAAATGGGAAGAAACTCAGTGCAGCCTTCGACGATTCCCATAATGAAGGCTTTCAAAACCAAAACAAAATTCATGAAAAGGCCAGTCAGCAATTCAGTCTGAAAAAACGGATATCGGTTTTATCCGTCATAAAAAACGCTCATCATACTCAAAAAAGCGCTACCGATAAATAATTATTTGTTGTGTGCTGCCCAGACATCCACCATATGCCGGATCATGAGATCGTACCGTCCGGAGACAGTACCCGAAAGAAACCCGGATTGCCAGGAAAAACGGCATTTTCCACATAAAGGCAACAAGATATTTCACTTTATTTTATTTGTAACAAGTTGTGGGATAGCATGCACATTTGTCTGAAAAACACTAAATTCATCACATGATTTCAGACAGGTTAATCGTTATACTTCCGCATATCCACAAAATATGGACATACCATAACGACATACGTTCCGGTATGCCTTTTCCCGGAAAAAGCGGATACGACACAACATTGCAATGAGCCCAGTTTCATGAACATTCCAGACAAGATAAAACAACTCAAAAAACCCAAAATCTGGATCGGTGCATCCACGATTATCGTTTTGATTGCCGCTGCCGTGTTGTTCTGGATCATGACACAGGAAGACGACGTCACCTACATGACCGAAAGAGTCCGTTCCGGCAATATCAATCAGGTCGTCGAGGCAACCGGTGAAGTCGCCGCCGTAAATCTGGTCAGTGTCGGTGCCCAGGTCTCCGGCCAGATCAAAAAACTTTATGTGGTGTTGGGGCAAGAAGTCAAACAGGGTGAAATGATCGCCGAAATCGACTCCCAGACACAGGAAAACACGTTGAATACAGACAAGGCCAAGCTGAGCAACTACAAGGCACAGCTTGAAGCACGAAAAATCATTCTCAATATTTCCAAAAAACAGTACGACCGCGAACTGGTGTTGATAAAAACCAATTCCACATCGCAGGAAAGCCTGGAAAACGCACGCAACGCCTATGCCACCGCAAAAGCCAATGTCAACGAAATGGAATCGTTGATCACACAGACCCAGATCGCCATCAATACCGATGAAACGAACCTGGGTTACACCAAGATCAGGGCTCCGCTGGACGGCACCATCGTTTCCGTTCCGGTTGAAGAAGGACAGACAGTCAACGCCAACCAGACCACGCCGACGATCGTCCAGATCGCCAACCTCAACGATATGGAAATCGATATCGAAATCTCCGAAGGCGACATCACCAAGGTCAAACCCGGCATGGATGTGACCTACACCATCCTGTCCGAGCCGAACACGATCTTCAAGGCAAAGCTCGACTCCATAGACCCCGGACTGACCACGCTGACCGACGGCAGTTACGACAAAAGTTCATCGACATCCACAAGCAGTTCATCCAGCTCGGAAGCCGTTTATTACTACGGCAGAGCCTATGTCGAAAATCCCGAAGGCAAACTCCGTATCGGCATGATGACCCAGAACACCATTCATGTCACCTCGGCAGAAAACGTACTGATCGTACCCAGTATCACGATCACATCACGCCAGGACAAACACTACGTACGTGTGCTTTCCGACGACAACAATGTCGAACGGCGTGAAGTCGAAGTCGGCATATCCGACGGTGTCTATACCGAAATCCGCTCCGGACTTGCCGAAGGCGAACGCGTCATATCGTCCGAAGTCATCAAGGGTGAACAAGTCAGTAGTTCTTCCAGAATGCGCAGACCGAGGATTTGACCATGAACATCATCGAACTGCGCGGCATCAACAAGATTTACGGCACCGGAGAAAATCAGGTTCGTGTTCTGAAAGATATCGATCTGGATATCGAATCGGGTGATTTCGTGGCCATCATCGGCCAGTCCGGTTCGGGAAAATCGACCCTGATGAACATTCTCGGTTGTCTGGATACCGCCAGCTCCGGCAACTACAAGATCGCTGGTGAAAACGTCGCCGGCATGACGCCGGACCAGCTGGCATCGCTGCGCAGCCAATATATCGGCTTCATTTTCCAGCGTTACAATCTCCTTTCCACGCTAAGCGCCGAAGCCAATGTCGAACTGCCTGCAATTTATTCAGGCCTGAAACAGCAGGCACGTCTGGCCAGAGCCGATCAGCTGCTCGCCGATCTGGATCTCGGCAACCGTACCAGTCACTTGCCATCCGAATTATCAGGCGGCCAGCAACAGCGCGTCAGTATCGCACGTGCCCTCATGAACGGCGGAGACATCATCCTCGCCGACGAACCGACCGGAGCGCTGGACTCCAAAAGCGGCGAAAACGTCATGGCCATTTTAAAGACCCTCAACGACAAGGGGCACACCATCATTCTGGTCACGCACGACAAGAACGTCGCCAATTACGCAAACCGCATCATCGAGATCAAGGACGGCGCCATCATCGCGGACGAACGCCGCAAGCCGAACAAAAACAGCGCACAGGAATACCATCCCAAGGAAGACAACCGCAATACTTTCGCGTACTTCAAGGATCAGTTCTCGGAAGCATTCAGAATGTCCATCCAGGCTATCCGCGCCCACAAGATGCGTTCCATTCTGACCATGCTGGGAATTATCATCGGCATTGCCTCAGTCGTATCCGTTGTGGCGCTGGGCAAAGGTTCGCAGGAAAAAATCCTTGCAGACATCAATTCCATGGGAACGAACACGATCGTCATCATGCCGGGACACGGCTTCGGCGACCGCAATTCCAGCAAATACAAAACCCTGACCGTTCATGACTCCGATCTGCTTGCACGACAAACCTACGTGGACAGCGCGACACCGGCTGTCAGTTCCTCAGGAACATTGACATGGCAAAACATTTCCGTCACTGCCCAACTGCAAGGCGTCGGTGAACAGTACTTCGATGTCAAGGGGCTGGGAGCGGAAGAAGGCCGCTTCTTCAATCGTGAAGACGTCAAAAAAGGCAGCGCCGTCGTCGTGATCGACCAGAACACCAAGGAAAAACTGTTTCCGCATGGTGGAGAGATACTCGGCAATACCATCATCTTCAACCGCCAGCCGCTGAAAATCATCGGCATTTCCGAAAAACAGAATGCCAATTTCGGACCATCCGACACACTGACCATGTGGGCACCTTATACCGCCGTCATGAACCGAATTACAGGCGACCGGAACATTTCATCGATTACCGTCAAGGTCAAAGACGACGTCAGCATGGCA